>CAYOMP010000305.1:0-1510 GCA_964405075.1 uncultured Lachnospiraceae bacterium | reverse complement strand
ATATGCCTGCGTTATTTACGATGCTGAAAGCAACAGAGTGATAGCTGCGAGAGACCAGATTGGTATAAGACCACTGTTTTATGGATATTCAAAAGAAGGTAGTTTGGCATTAGCCAGTGAGGCAAGAAACTTAGTAGGAATAGTGGAAGAAATAAAAGCATTTCCACCAGGACATTATATGGTTTATGATGTTTCTAAAAAAGGAGAAGCTGAGTTTGTTTGCTATGAAGATATTGCAAAAGTAAATGGTTATAGACATGAAGAAGTAGACGAAATATGTGAAAAAATACATGATTTATTAGTAAAAGGTGTGGAAAAAAGATTAGATGCAGATGCTCCACTTGGATTCTTATTGTCAGGAGGTTTAGATTCAAGTTTGGTATGTGCAATTGCCGCAAACATTACAAAAAGACCAATTAGAACTTTTGCAATTGGTATGGATGTAGATGCCATTGACTTGAAATATGCTAAGAAGGTAGCAGATTACATAGGTGCCAGACATACAGAAGTAATTATGACTAAGGAACAGGTATTAGAGTCTTTAGAAGAAGTTATTTCAGTTCTTGGAACATTTGATATAACAACAATAAGAGCAAGTATGGGAATGTACTTGGTATGTAAGGCAATTCATGAAACTACAGACTTAAAGGTATTATTGACAGGAGAAATTTCAGACGAATTATTTGGATATAAATATACAGATTTCGCACCAAATGCACAAGCTTTCCAAGAAGAAGCTCAGAAGAGAGTTAGAGAATTATACTGTTATGATGTATTAAGAGCAGACAGATGTTTAGCAGCTAACAGTCTTGAAGCCAGAGTACCTTTTGGTGATTTAGATTTTGTACGTTATGTAATGTCTATTGACCCTGCAAAGAAAATCAATACATATGATATGGGGAAATATTTATTGCGTAAAGCTTTTGAAAAGGATGAAATATTACCAGAAGAAATATTATGGAGAGAAAAAGCAGCCTTTAGTGATGCTGTAGGACATAGCATGGTTGACGACTTAAAAGAATATGCTGAAAACTATTATTCAGATGAAGAATATGAACAGCTTAGAGCAAAATATTCTTATGTACAGCCATTTACAAAGGAAAGTTTATTGTATCGTGAAATATTTGAAAAATATTATCCAGGACAAGCAGGCATGATTCCAGATTTTTGGATGCCTAATAAGGATTGGGAAGGTTGCGCTGTTAATGACCCAAGTGCAAGAGTACTGTCAAACTATGGAAATAGTGGTGTGTAGTTAAGGGAATTTTACTTATATAATTTGATATAGGACACTCGTAACTTTAGTCATACGATGAATACAAAAATAAAGAATTAATTGTGTTAATTAGTCAAGGTAGGAAGTAATTATTAAATTTACTTCTTACCTTTTTTGTGAGCAACGAGGAAAAAATTATGTTTACATAAGTTTTCGACGAGTGCCGCGAAAAAATCGAAAACTGTAAAGTATGTTTCTAATAATTGTAATTATTCGAAGAACACTGCAATAATA
>CAYOMP010000304.1:0-1514 GCA_964405075.1 uncultured Lachnospiraceae bacterium | reverse complement strand
TGGTCGTGTACTTGGACCAAAGGGCTTAATGCCTAACCCAAAAGCAGGAACAGTTACTATGGATGTTACAAAAGCTATTGAAGATATCAAAGCTGGTAAGATTGAATACAGACTTGATAAAGCTAACATCGTTCACGTTCCAGTTGGTAAAGCTTCATTTACAACTGAACAGTTAGCAGACAACTTCCAGGCGCTTATGGATGCAATTATTAAAGCTAAACCAACAACATTAAAAGGTCAGTATTTAAAGAGCGTGTCTCTTACATCTACAATGGGACCTGGTGTTAAGGTTAATACAGCTAAGTTTGTATAAGATTTAATATTGTATTAAAATGTTTAATATAGAAATCCGACATATACATTTGTATGTGTCGGATTTTTTTGAATTATAAGAGTCAATTTGATTAAGATATGAAAGTGTTAGAACTTTATATGATACAAAAAACTCAGCATACGATACGCAGTTTGAACAGAAGAAGTTTGTCGTAAAGACATTGTCAGTATGTATAGAGAACGTTTTTGCTGAAAACATAGGTGATTTTAATGAACAGCTTAAGAACTAAGAATATGATTTGTGTTGTTCTTAAAAATCACTTGTAAAATTCAAAAAAATAGTTGACAAGATAGAACATAACATGATAGAATATTTATGCAATGCCGAAGACAGTAGGTACCGTAAGGTGTAAAATGCAAATGCCTACCGAGGATATGTTTATACAATAAGTATGATTATATTACCTCTTTGTCTTGGACAAGGAGGTTTTTCTTATCTTTAAACGGCGGTGCACTATGTGGTGTGAAGATGAGCTCCATACCCATTCCTGATTTATCAGGGCTCAAAATATTTAAGGAGGTGCAACATTCATGGCAAAGGTAGAACTTAAAAAACCTATCGTTGAAGAAATTTCAGAATGTATTAAAGATTCTCAGTCAGTAGTTTTAGTTAACTACCGTGGAATTACTGTAGACCAGGACACAAGACTTCGTAAAGAATTAAGAGAAGCTGGTGTTACTTACAAAGTTTACAAAAATACAATGATGAACTTTGCGTTTAAAGGAACTGATTGTGAACCATTATCAGCTCACTTAGAAGGACCAAACGCAATTGCTGTTTCTAAAACAGACGCTACAGCTCCAGCTAGAATCTTAGCAAAATTTGCTAAAGAAGCTCCAGCTTTAGAAATCGTGGCAGGTATCGTAGAAGGAACATACTACGACGGTGACGGAATGAAAGAAATCGCTTCTGTACCATCAAGAGAAGAACTTCTTTCAAAATTACTTGGAAGTATCCAGTCACCTATTACAAACTTCGCTCGTGTTATTAAGCAGATCGCTGAAAAGAACGAAGCAGAAGCATAATTAAAATAACGAAAATAAAAACAAATTAATTGGAGGTAAATAAAATGGCAAAATTAACAACAGCAGAAATGATCGAAGCTATCAAAGAATTATCTGTATTAGAATTAAATGAATTAGTAAAAGCATGTGAAGAAGAATTTGGTGTATCAGCAGCA
>CAYOMP010000303.1:0-1543 GCA_964405075.1 uncultured Lachnospiraceae bacterium | reverse complement strand
CACATTTTAATATTTATTTAAAAAATTTCAACTTCTGTAAGAAATTATTATAGTTTTGACACTTGTTTATTAAGAATAAATGGTTATAATTGAATAAGAATAAAAAGAAAAGGTGGTCAACTATGAAGAAGAGAAGAATTACAGCATTAGTAATAATGGGAGTATTTGCATTTTCAATAATTGGTTGTGGAAATAAAGGTACAGCAGAAACTTCTGAAGTTCAGGAAAGTGTTCAAGAGGATGAAGAACAGAAAGAAGTTCCTGAATATATTGAAATCGGTGTGGAAACAGCTACACAGTTAATTAAAGAAAAAATAGGTGATGGATATACTATAGAATATACAGGTACTGTGGAAAACGATAGTGCTTCAGTTGAACAAGAAGAACTTTTGAAAAGTAAGTACTATATTTTTTCAGTGTCTAAAGATAAGGAGCCTTTAGTAAAAGAATTGGCGGTTCAGGTGATTTCGGGAGAAATATATAGTTATGATGTGGAGGCAGGAGTACAGGATTATTCCAATTTTCCATTATATGACAAAGAGAAAGACAGCGTTATTTCATGGGAAGGCAAATATGATAATGAAAAATGCAGTATCAATTTAATGCCAGGAGATTCAAACAGCTTTGAATTTACCATTAATAATGCAAAAGGTGACGAAATAATAACTGCAGTTGCCATAACAGAGGGGAATAAGGCAACATTTACTAATGAAGGGTATGAGTTAGTATTTGAAATTAGCGGAGATAAATTAACAATTAAGGAAACTCCTACTGATAAGGTTAAATATGATATTTCTGGAGAATATAATAAGAAATAGAAAAGTTACAGAAATAGTATTATATATGGACTAGCGTACTTGTAATTAGAAGATTATGAGATGTTAGTCCGTTTCTTTTTATAGAATATAATCTAAAAGTTTAATGTACACAAAGCAACTGGGAGAATGCTTTGCTTATCATATTTTTGTCGACTGTAGAAAATTATGTAAACTTACAAGCCGTGTTTCGTATAGTTAGTTTATTATTATTGAGACGATAATTATTTTGTTATAGATGTATAAGTATGTTTTGACAAAAAAGATGCAATTTATTGATAATTTTTTCTAAAATGTATAATAAAAAAGTGATACAACTTGTCTAATTTTTGAGATTATGATACCATACACTTAAGAATAATCAGTTAATAGTTAGTTTGATATTTGACACAGAACATTCTTGAAGACGAAATAAAAAGAATCTGGTAACAAATTATATTTGTAGAAAAGGGGTATTAATATGCAAACATTAGGAAATTATATATTTCAAACAGGTAGAGAAAGAATGTGTCCAATGTGTAATGAAGGTGCAGCTCTTAGATACACAGGAGAAACTAGAGAGGTTAATCAGATGACACAGTATAAGCATAGATGCATCAAATGTGGAATTGAGTTTTGGTTTGATGGCAGATATGGTGATTAAAAAATAAAATTGGGTATTGACAAATTGTAATTAAATTAGTATACTAGCAGGGCAGGTTGAAAATGACTTGTCTTGAGATTTGGGA
>CAYOMP010000302.1:0-1564 GCA_964405075.1 uncultured Lachnospiraceae bacterium | reverse complement strand
GGTCTGTAACATGTATATCAGGAACTTACATCAAAATATTTACTCTGGATAAATCCCTTGAAGAAGCTTGGGCTGCTATGGTAAAAAATTTCTTTATTTCTAAACAAATTACTTTTGAAGAACTATAGAATTACAATATGCCCTCTGTTTTAGTGCAAAGGGCATTACTTATGAGAGTAACACTGGGGATGTTATACCTGCATAAGCATTCAAAGCTCACTTAAAATTATGAAAAACTCGCAGAGCATGTTTTTATTAGTCTATACAATACTTAATAGTTCACGCAAATCTCTAATTTATATATCCACCTTGGCAATATTATCGTTTTTCAGTCCATTTGGATTATACCAACAAGTGGTTATTCCTGCATTATTTCCACCTTTTATATCAGAACTTAAGGAATCTCCTATAACCAGCATTTCATCTACATTATTATTATTCATTTTTTCAAAACAATATTCAAAGAATTCTTTTGACGGTTTTTGACATTTTGCTGCTTCTGAAACAAATATTTGTTCAAAATATTTCTCAGTGTCGCTTAGCCTTAACCTGCTAAACTGTGTTTCAGTAACACCATTAGTTACTATGTATAGCTTATGGGTATTCTTTAGTGTTTCTAACACTTCTCTGGCAAATGGCATTAATTTGCTTCCCTGACCTAGAGCCTTTTGGTAATCGTCTTCAAAAGCTATCCCATCAATATCTACTCTAATTTTCTCAAACAGCATCACAAATCTAGAATAAATAACCTCTTTTCTAGTCATTAATCCCTGTTCGTATTTTGCCCACAAGCCATGATTAATCTCATTATATTGATTTCGTATTTCATCAGTTAATACTATACCATATTTTTCAAAAGTACTATTAAGTGCACTTTCCTGTGCTGCTGAAAAATCCAATAGTGTATTATCTAAGTCAAATAATAAATACTTGTATTTTGACATATCTATCCTCTATTCTTGTAAGCTGGCTGCTAACTTATCTGCTGCCAGCTTAATATATTCATTCTTTATCTTATAGAATTCGCCCTTATCTGCTGCTTTGGCATATTCTGGATTAACAGGCACCTTTCCTAAGACTGGAATACCCATTTCTGATGCGCTTTCATCAATTTTGCTTTCTCCAAAGATATTCATTTTTTTACCACAATCCGGACATTCAATATAACTATAGTTTTCTACTATACCTATAATTGGAATATTCATTTGTTTCGCCATATTATATGCCTTTTTCACAATCATTCCTACTAAATCCTGTGGTGAAGTTACTACTATAATTCCATCCACTGGTAATGATTGAAATACTGTTAATGGAACATCTCCTGTTCCTGGTGGCATATCTACAAATAGAAAATCAACATCTCCCCACATTACTTCTGTCCAAAACTGTTTTACCATATTTGCAATTACCGGACCTCTCCAAATAACTGGTGATTCTTCATCTTCTATTAGTAGATTAATAGACATAATTTTTGTACCATTTTCAGCAACTTCTGGTAAGATTCCATCATCGTCCCCATCACATGGACCTGTAACACCAAACATCTTAGGAATTGATGGTCCTG
>CAYOMP010000301.1:0-1585 GCA_964405075.1 uncultured Lachnospiraceae bacterium | reverse complement strand
AAAATGATTACGATTTAGTATTAATGGATCAGATGATGCCAGGAATGGATGGAATAGAAACAACCAGAAGAATAAGAGAATTAGGTGGAAAATATAAAAAACTCAAGATTATTGCTGTAACTGCCAATGCTATAAGTGGAACAAGAGAATTGTTATTATCTAAAGGTTTTGATGGATACCAGGTAAAACCTATTTCTATGGAAAAATTGGAGCAAATTATTCTTCAACATATTCCTAATGATTATATTGAATATATTTATGAGGAAGAGCCAGAAGATATAGGTTCAGATAATACAGACTCAGATGATAAAAATATACCAAAACAGAGTTTTATTCAGGGAATAGATTCTGATATAGGTTTAGAGAATTGCAATAATGACTATAATCAGTACATTAAAACTCTTAAAATCGTAGCTAAGCATGGAGATAAGAAGCTAAATGATTTGAAAAACAGTTATGAAAAAAAGGATTATGACAGGTATTGTATAGAGGCTCATGCATTAAAAAGTAATATGGCTTCAATCGGAGCGATGCATTTATCAGAACTGGCAAAAAATCAGGAATTGGCAGGTAAAGAGGGTAAATTTAATGAAATAGATAAGTATGGTCTTGTGTTATGTTATGAATATGAGGAAATCTTATCTGGAATTAAGAGTTGGTTAGAAAGCAATTCCAAAGAGAAGGAAAAAAGCGAAAATATGAAAGCTTCTTTTGAAGAATGTATGGATAGTTTAGTTGAGATTAAAGCATGTTTGTCAAATAAAGATTATTCTAAGGCATTTGAGTATCTGGAAGTATTGAAGATGTTCATTAGTGATGAAAATGCAAAGGGAACTATAGAAGAAATAGACGAAGCTTTAAAAATATATGATTATGCAAGTGCAGAAAAAATATTAGATGTATTGATTGGAGGAAAGGCTTATGATTAAAATCCTATTGGTCGACGATGTTAATAATGTACCTACAATGCATATGTATAAGGATTTAGAATTTTGCATAGAGCAATTTAAGACACCATTACCGGCATTTAATTATATAATTAAGAATCTTCCAGATGGCATTATTATAAATATGGAAAATAGGAATATTGATTCGCAAATGGTGTATGACAGAATAAGAAATATGACAGTTGGCAAAAATATTCCAGTATTATTAATTGGGGGTGAAAATGGATCCTTTGATGAATTACTAAAAAATGACCTGACAAGCCATACTGGTGAAAAATGTATTAATGATGTTGTAATGCAACGTTTAGTTAAGATATTAGAGGTAAAACCACAGGGGAAAAATAGGAAAATATTATTAGTGGATGATAGTCCGGTGGTGTTAGATACTGTTAAAATGTATTTAGAAGCATATTACAGAGTCGATGCATTAACATCGGCTAGTTTAGCTATTGAGTACTTAGAAACTCAAACGCCGGATGTAATAATATTAGATATAGCTATGCCAGAAATTGATGGAATAGAATTATTGAAAAAAATTAAGGAGATTCCGTCTTGTAAACATATTCCGGTAATATTCCAAACAGGTCTTGCAACTATGGAAAAAGTTAAAGAATGTGTGAGCTTAGGAGCAAGCGGAT
>CAYOMP010000300.1:0-1586 GCA_964405075.1 uncultured Lachnospiraceae bacterium | reverse complement strand
TACACATGGCAGTTGTAAACCAGCTTGCAAATAAACGTCAGGGAACACAGAAAGCAAAAACTCGTTCTGAAGTTTCAGGTGGCGGAAGAAAACCTTGGAGACAGAAAGGAACTGGACATGCTAGACAGGGATCTACAAGATCACCACAGTGGACAGGCGGTGGTGTAGTATTCGCACCAACTCCAAGAAGTTATTCAATGAAAATGAATAAGAAGGAAAGAAGACTTGCTCTTAAGTCTGCATTAACTTCAAGAGTTAATGAAAACAAATTAATCGTTGTTGATGAATTAAAATTAGATAGCATCAAAACAAAAGATTTCCAGGCTGTATTAGATAACTTGAAAGTTTCTAAAGCTTTAGTAGTATTAAATGACAATGATCAGAACGTAATGCTTTCAGCTAGAAACATTCCTACAGTTCAGACAGCTTTAACAAATACAATCAATGTATATGATATTCTTAAATACAACACAGTAATCGTAACTAAGGCTGCTGTTGCAACAATCGAGGAGGTGTATGCATAATGGCAAACGTACAGTATTATGATGTAATCCTCAAACCAGTTATCACTGAAAAGAGTATGGAAGCTATGGGAGAAAAGAAATATACTTTCTTAGTTCATCCAGATGCTAACAAGACTATGATCAAAGAAGCTGTAGAGAAAATGTTCGCAGGAACAAAAGTAGCAAGTGTAAACACAATGAACGCAGAAGGAAAAACTCGTAGAAGAGGAAGAACTTCAGGAAAGACTGCTAAAACAAAAAAGGCAATCGTTCAGTTAACACAGGAAAGTGCAGATATTGAAATCTTCGAAGGATTATAAGATCTGACTAAATGTAACTTATACGCAGGAAAAGCGTGACAATAAATAATCGGAAAATTGAAAGGAGTGACTAAAATGGGTATCAGAAAATATAACCCATATACACCTTCAAGAAGACATATGACTGGTTCTGATTTTTCGGAAATCACTAAAACAACACCTGAAAAATCATTATTAGCTTCAAAAAGCAAAACAGCTGGTCGTAATGCTCAGGGTAAAATCACTGTAAGACATCGTGGCGGCGGTGCTAAGAGAAAATATAGAATTATTGACTTCAAGAGAACTAAAGATGGAATTCCAGCAACTGTAATTGGTATCGAATACGATCCAAACAGAACAGCTAACATCGCTTTAATCTGCTACGCAGATGGTGTTAAATCATACATCTTAGCTCCAGAAGGTTTAACAGACGGAATGAAAGTTATGAACGGTGCAGAAGCAGAAGTTAAAGTTGGTAACTGCTTACCATTATCTGAAATTCCAGTAGGTACTCAGATTCATAACATCGAAATGTATCCAGGCAGAGGCGGACAGTTAGTACGTTCAGCTGGTACATCAGCTCAGTTAATGGCTAAAGAAGGGAAATATGCTACATTAAGATTACCATCAGGTGAAATGAGAATGGTACCAATCGTTTGTAGAGCAACAGTTGGTGTTGTAGGTAATGTAGATCATAGCCTTATCAACATTGGTAAAGCAGGACGTAAACGTCACATGGGTATCAGACCAACAGTTCGTGGTTCTGTTATGAACCCTAATGACC
>CAYOMP010000299.1:0-1603 GCA_964405075.1 uncultured Lachnospiraceae bacterium | reverse complement strand
ATATATATCATTAATGTTTTTACACATTTTTCCTATATTTTATGGCATTATAAATAAGTGGTGGCAAGACTCACTCTCAAGTTCTTGTACTGGATACGCATCAGTTCTGTTGATATACTACTATGCATATTTAGTAAATTATTCCATTATAATTTAATGCTATCATTTAAAGCATATTGAAATACTCTTTTAAAAACTATAAGATTAGAGTACAATATATGTTGCGTAAATCAAAATACTCTCTTTCCAATAAATGGAGGACAAAATGAATAAATTAGATTTAAATAAAAAAAGAAAAAAAGATTCCCTTTTTAATACTGCATTTGACCTTTTTATTACAAAAGGCACAAATGACACTACTATTTCGGATATTGTTAAAAATGCCGGTGTTGCCAAAGGAACCTTTTATTTATATTTTAAGGATAAATATGATTTAAGAAATAAACTGGTTTCCCATAAATCAAGCCAGTTGCTAATTGCAGCCTGTGACGAACTGGATAAACATCCAGAAATAACTGTTTTCGAAGAAAAAATAATCTTTATAGCAAATCATATTATTGACTATTTAACTTCTGATAAACTTTTACTTAAATTTCTTGCAAAAAATCTGAGTTGGGGAATATTTAAATCTGCGATTGTCTCACCTACAACAGATGATGATTTGAATTTCTATGACGTATATTTAGATATGATTGAGAATTCGGATGTTAAATTTAGTAATCCGGAAATAATGTTATTCTTAATAATAGAACTAATCAGCTCAACTATATATAGCTCAGTTCTCTATAATGAACCGGTCTCAATTGACGAATTAAAGCCACATTTAAATGATACTATTTTATTTATCATTAGATCGCATATTGTTGAATAAATTAATTATATGTAATGATAAACGAATTATTTTCCTCATTGAGGCACAAAAAATGAAGGTACAGACAACAATCTATACCTTCATTTTTATTTTTATATTGTTATTGGTATTAAGTTCAATTAAATCTTAGTATACTGTTTTCCATTCTTCGATGTTAGATGGTTCAAATTTGAATGGAGGTCCAAGGATAATTTCAGTACCACCATCAGCTGCTGCTACGATTTCATAATCGCCCATATCTCCAGCTGTGAACTTGTCACCTTCTGCACCAGTGATTTCACCATTGATTAAAGCCATAGCTGTGTAAGCTGCTAATCTACCGATATCAATTGGATTCCAAAGGTACATATATGGACAAGAATGTGCATCATCATCACCGATGTAATCAGCCATTTCTGATGGAAGTCCAAGACCTGTTAATTTAACTGTTCCAGAAACACCCTGATCCTGTAATACTTTAGCAGCTGCCATAATACCTACTGTAGTAGGAGCACAGATACATTTTAAATCTGGATAGTTAGATAAAAGAGCCTGTGTCTGGTCAACTGATTTCTGATATTCATCATCACCATATGCGATTTCTACTAATTCAATTCCTGAATATTTGCTGTCTTCCATTACTGATTTCATAGCATCAATCCATGCATTCTGGTTAGTAGCCTGGCTAGTAGCTGAAAGAATAGCAAACTGACCTTCTCCACCAGTTAAATCATAAACAGCTTCTACTAATGT
>CAYOMP010000298.1:0-1629 GCA_964405075.1 uncultured Lachnospiraceae bacterium | reverse complement strand
AATTTCAAGTGGTATTTGTCGATAAGGAACAAACGGAGAATTATAATTATGATAGTTTAGTTACATATGAATGGGAAGGTAGAGAATATATAGTCAATTTTGATGGGTTAAATAATGGGATGCTTTTGGCAGTAACGGCACCTAGTGATGAAATATATTATATTAGAGATAATATAATAGGTTTAACCATAGTAGCTTTTGTAGGAATTTTGGCTATATTTGTTATTATAGTTCGTATGGTGACAAAAAGAATTGTTCATCCTCTTTTGGCTCTTAATGAGGCGGCAAAGCAGATTGCAGATGGAAATTTAGGAATTACTTTAGTAGCTGAATCAAAGGACGAAGTGGGAACTTTGACTATGAGTCTGCAAGAAACAGTTAATCAATTAAGAATAAGAGATGACTACATTAAGAGTTTGGCGTATAAGGATAAACTTACCGGTATATTGAATTCAACGGCTTATAGTAGAGATGTTGAGGTTATAAAAAGACAGATTGCCGAAGGTAGTGCAGAGTTTGGTATAGCCATAGTTGATGTTAACGGATTGAAACAGATTAATGATAATTATGGCCATGAAATGGGCAATGAATTGATTATTAATGTGGCTAATCAAATCAGTGTAATATTTGGAGCCGAATGTACTTATCGAATTGGTGGAGATGAGTTTGCTGTGATAATGAAAAAAGATATCATAGATAAGCTGTCAGACATGGAGAAGAAATTGCATAAGGTTTTGGAAACTTTTAGTGAAAGAGTAATACCTGTTGTTTCTATAGGAAGTGCTATTTATGACGAAAAAACAGATAAGTCTTATGAAGAAGTATTTAATCGCGCAGATGCACAGATGTATAGTAATAAGCAGGGAATGAAGAAGAGTAGAGTTATACAAGCAGATTCTTTAAATAGAAATTAAAAATAATGACAGATGTGTTTTTACATTCGGTAAAAATATATCTGTCATTATTTTTTACATTTATCAAAGAAAATGAAATGTTTCACATAATAGGATTGATTTCTTAACGAGAACCTAATTGCCAAAATGCTACAGCACTGGCGGCGGCTACGTTTAGTGAATCTACACCGTGAGACATAGGTATTTTAACTGTATAATCGCATTCGGCAATGGTTGTAGCTGCTAAACCATCACCCTCAGTTCCTAATACTATTGCAAGCCTTTCCTCTTGCATTAAGTTGAAATCATCGATGGATACTGAATTATCCGTTAGTGCCATGGCAGCAGTTTTGAATCCAAGTTGTTTAACTATACTGATGTCAGGGTGTGATGATTCTTCTGATTCATTTCCGATGTAAGTCCATGGAATTTGAAAAACTGTTCCCATACTAACTCTGGCAGAACGCCTGTATAAAGGATTGCTACAGGCAGAAGTAAGTAAAATTCCATCAATATTCAAGGCAGCAGCAGAACGAAAAATTGCACCAACATTTGTCGGGTTCATAACATTTTCCAGAATGGCTATTGTACGTGCATTAGTACATACTTCTTCAACTGTTGGTAATTTAGGACGTCTCATAGCACATAGCATTCCTCTGGTTAATTTGAATCCAGTTAATTGAGTGAGAACATCAAATTCCGCAGTATATATAGGAAAATTACCACAACGATTTAT
>CAYOMP010000297.1:0-1680 GCA_964405075.1 uncultured Lachnospiraceae bacterium | reverse complement strand
ATTAAAACAGAGTATTGCCACTGTCCGCGAAGAAATTCGTAAATTAGGTGATGTAAACGTTAATGCTATAGAAGATTATAAGAGTGTATCTGAAAGATACGAATTCTTAAAGGAACAACAGGAAGACTTGTTGGAATCAGAAAAAGCATTAATGGATATTATTGAAGAACTGGATACTGGAATGCGTAAACAGTTTACTGAAAAGTTTGCTGAGATTAGAACTGAATTTGACAAGGTATTTAAGGAATTATTTGGTGGTGGTAAAGGTACTATTGAATTGACTGATGGAGAGGATATTCTCGAAGCAGGAATTACAATTGTTTCACAGCCACCAGGTAAAAAGTTGCAGAATATGATGCAATTGTCAGGTGGAGAAAAGGCTCTTACGGCTATTGCACTGTTATTCGCAATACAAAATTTAAAACCATCTCCATTCTGTTTATTGGATGAAATTGAGGCGGCACTTGATGATTCTAACGTTGACAGATATGCAAAATATCTTCACAAGTTGACAAAGAATACACAGTTTATTATTATAACACATAGACGTGGTACAATGGCTGCAGCTGATAGACTATATGGTATTACAATGCAGGAAAAAGGTGTATCAACGTTAGTATCAGTTAATTTGATTGAGGATGAATTAGATAATTAGGAGGCTTGCGATGGGTGAAAAAAAAGGTTTTTTTAGTAGATTAGTTGCTGGACTTACTAAAACCAGAGATAATATCGTTTCAGGTATTGATTCGATTTTTAGTGGATTCTCCAGTATAGATGATGATTTCTATGAAGAAATAGAAGAAATCCTTATTATGGGAGACTTGGGAGTAAATGCTACAACATCTATTATTGAGGATTTAAAGGCAAAAGTAAAAGAATTAAAGATTAAGGAACCATCAGAGTGTAAGGAACTATTAATAGAAAGTATTAAGGCTCAGATGGACGTTGGTGAAACAGCCTATGAATTTGAAAATAGAAAGTCTGTTGTATTCGTAATAGGTGTAAATGGTGTTGGAAAAACTACATCAGTTGGTAAATTAGCCGGAAAACTTAAAGAACAAGGTAAAAAGGTTGTATTAGCAGCGGCAGATACTTTTAGAGCTGCAGCCGGTGAACAGCTAACAGAGTGGGCTAATAGAGCAGGTGTTGATATTATTGGCGGACAGGAAGGAGCTGACCCGGCGGCCGTAGTATTTGATGCTATTGCAGCCGCTAAGGCAAGAAATGCAGATGTTTTATTAGTAGATACAGCAGGAAGACTTCATAATAAGAAGAATCTTATGGAAGAATTGAAGAAGATAGACAGAGTTTTGGATAGAGAATATCCAGATGCATACAGGGAGACGCTTGTAGTATTAGATGGAACAACTGGTCAGAATGCTTTAGCTCAGGCAAAGCAGTTTAGCGAGGTTGCAGAGATTACAGGTATTATATTAACTAAGTTAGATGGTACTGCCAAAGGTGGTATTGCTATAGCTATACATTCGGAATTGGGAATTCCGGTTAAGTATATAGGAGTGGGAGAAACAATAGATGATTTGCAGAAATTTGATGCAAATGATTTTGTTAATGCTTTATTTGATGTAAAACAAAATGAGAAAGAAGATGATTAATAATGTTGACATTAGAAAAATTTGAGGAAGCTAGTGAAATAGTAAAAAAGGTTATATTAGAAACAAA
>CAYOMP010000296.1:0-1704 GCA_964405075.1 uncultured Lachnospiraceae bacterium | reverse complement strand
AGGTGGAGCTGTATACAATTTTACCGGTCCACAGGGCTTTGGTATTGCTAATATGACAGATTCACTATGGGCAATTAAGAAATTGGTATTTGAAGAAAAGAAAGTATCCATGGCAGAGTTAAAGGCAGCACTTGATAATAACTTTGGTAAAGGTATGGATAAAAATAAAGCTAAATATATTACAACTAAAGTTGTTGCTGAACTTGTTAAGAGTGGTAAAACTCTAGAAGATATAAATATCAGCGATATTTATGATACAGTAAACGAAAGTGGAGTAACAGAAGCTGATAAAAAACGTTTTGCTGAAATTCTTGAAATGATTGGTGAACTACCAAAGTATGGAAATAATATTGAAGAAGTTGATGAGTTTGCAAGGGATGTAGCTTATACATATACAAAACCTGTAGAAAAATACAAAAATCCTAGAGGGGGACAATATCAGGCTGGATTGTATCCTGTATCGGCTAATGTACCTCTCGGAGCAGAAACAGGAGCTACACCAGACGGCAGATTAGCAAATACTCCTATTGCTGATGGTGTAGGACCAGCATCAGGAAGGGACTGTAAAGGACCTACAGCGGCAGCTAATTCAGTTGCGACTTTAGATCACTTTATTGCATCTAATGGTACACTGTACAATATGAAGTTTCATCCAAGTGCTTTGTCAGGAATGAAGGGACTACAGAATTTTGTAGCGTTAATTAGAGGATTTTTTGATCAGGGTGGAATGCATATGCAGTTTAACGTTGTTACTAGAGAAACGTTATTAGATGCACAGGCTCATCCAGAAAATTACAAGAGTTTAGTAGTTAGAGTAGCTGGGTATAGTGCTTTATTTACTACATTATCTCGTTCATTACAGGATGATATTATTAATAGAACAACTCAGGGGTTCTAGAATAACTGGGGGATGTTGATGGAAGATTTTTTAAATGTAAAGGGAAGAATCTTTGATATACAAAAGTATTCCATTCATGATGGCCCTGGTATCAGAACGATTGTGTTTTTGAAAGGTTGCGCATTGAGATGTCGTTGGTGTTGTAATCCGGAATCACAAAGCTATGATATTCAGAGTATGATTGTGAATGGAAAGGAAAAAATAATAGGCGAAGACGTTACGGTAGCAGAAGTGATAAAGGAAGTAATGAAGGACAAATGCTACTACAGGCGTTCTGGTGGAGGGCTGACTTTGTCAGGTGGAGAGTGTTTGCTACAACATGAATTTGCCAAAGCACTGCTTCAGGCAGCGAAGGCAGAAGGCATTAATACAGCAATAGAGACCACATCGATTGCAGATTATGATGTGATAGCGGATATGTTACCTTATATAGATTTGTATATGACGGATATAAAACATATAAATGATGCGAAACATAAAGAATATACTAATCAGTCAAATGAGAAGATTTTAGAAAATATAAGGAAAGTAGCTAATACCGGAACGCATGTCATTATTAGAACACCAGTTATTCCAGGTTTTAATGATACACCTTATGAAATAGGTGAAATAGCAAGATTCACCAAGAATTTGCCTAACGTAACAGAGTTACATTTGTTGCCATATCATAGATTGGGACAGGACAAATATAATGGTCTTAACAGAGAATATCTGTTAGATGGTGTGCAACCACCGACCGATGAGAAAATGAGACAGTTAGCCATAGTTGCCAGTCAGTATGGATTGGAAGTACAGATTGGTGGTTA
>CAYOMP010000295.1:0-1755 GCA_964405075.1 uncultured Lachnospiraceae bacterium | reverse complement strand
AGTATATCAAAACCTTTTAGGTTTGTCAAGTACTTTCTTAACTCACTTTTTTATTTTGTTTTTGTCGCTCTCACAAGCGACTTGTCTATGTTACCATAGTACTGTATGTTTGTCAACACTATTTTTCATTTTTTTCACTTAAAAGATTTTTAAAATCATTTTTAGCAAAAAAAAGAACGGAGAAGGCGGGATTTGAACCCGCGCGCCGCGCAAACGACCTATACCCTTAGCAGGGGCACCTCTTCAGCCACTTGAGTACTTCTCCAAACTGAATTTCTTACTTTATCTATTAAATTATGCGTCATCTGACGCAAAAATTATTATACTAAAGACAATATGCTTTGTCAATTATTTTTTTAACTTTTTTAATATCCTTTATAAATCATTTTTTATAATGCCTTATGTACTAACGATACTCGAAAAACTTTTAACCCTTTACCAAATATAAAGCTGATATTTATTCCTATATTATTACACTTAAGAGATCATCGTATATCTTAAATGTCAAACTAATAATTACAACTTCATTTTATTTACCATTGGAATTTTATCAATACGCACACATTATTTATTCTGAAACACTGATAACTTTAAACATAAGATTAATAAATAAATGCCTTGTTTATTTGACATTGCTTTGATTTCGCATCAAATCAGAACACAGAATGTGCAAATCACATTATCGCGTCGCATTTTGCGACATTCTACTTCTGAAAATATTGTAAGCTTTTTATTGCTAAGCATACGACAAAAAGGGGCAGTTAACCTCTTTTATTTCGATTTTGAAAGGAATTTCCTCTTCTATCAAATTAAACTATATTATCTTTTCCACTAGTATGAAGTTTATTTCATAAATTATCCACAATTTTTTTCTTTGTTAACATTAAATACTTATTACATCATTTATATTAATCAAATCACATATTAGAAATTGCTATTTCATAAAATATTTAATTTATCAAATGACCTTTCCTATTTATTGTTACAAAATTGGGACCTGTTGATAATTTTTGCTTAGATAAAATATAAATTTTATTATTAATAACACAGTACAGTTTCATATAAAATATAAGATGTTCCCAATAATACTCCAGCAATAAAAAAACTAATTACTATAACCATTAATTTGTTTTTTTCCTTTGAATACAATTTCCACAAGACCAATATTCCCAAGACATCAATAATCGTTTGAAATAAGTACTTGTGATTAATAAACACAAATAACAATAATGATGGCGCTTCACTTATCAATAACTCAATTGGCAATGACAACGCAATCACGCCTATCATATTATTTCTTTTTTCCAAATGAGCAATTAATGCACACAATCCATAAATTACTGATATAATTAACCACCATGCCAACTGTACTAACACCTCAGATAGGTCTAAAATCCTAGGATATAGAAATAGAGGCGAAATCAAAAAGTGAACCATAAATAATGAACTGTTCATAAATGCAAAGTAAAGAAATGTTCCAATAGCGGACTTCCATGACTTTTCGTAAAGCATAACAACCATCATTCCGGAAATTGCCCAAAATCCAAGGGAACCAGAAAGTGAACTAAACGTCCAAATATTTTCACCTGGAATTAAATCTAAGAAATCACATAATGTTCTCGTAATAATTTCAAGAAATATTAATATAAATAAACTATTCTTTATCCTTTCCATTTTTCATCTTTCCCCCAAAAATTGGTATTTGTAGAATTGTTTTTGGAAATACAAATATAGACTTTTCATTTCCATTGCAGA
>CAYOMP010000294.1:0-1789 GCA_964405075.1 uncultured Lachnospiraceae bacterium | reverse complement strand
TGAAAACATCGTTAAGAGAATGTATGGTAGAAGAGCATGTCTTTCTTGTGGAGCAACATATCATATTGAACATATACCACCAAAGGTTGAAGGTGTATGTGACAGATGTTCAAGCGAACTTGTGTTAAGAGATGATGATAAACCAGAAACTGTTATGAAACGTCTTAATGTTTATCATGAACAGACACAGCCACTTATTGAATACTATTCAAATAAGAAAGTATTAGTTGATGTAGATGGAACAAAGGATATGTCAGAAGTATTTTCTGATATAGTTAAAATATTAGGAGCTTAAAGATATGTCAGTAACGATTAAAACTGATAAAGAGATTGAATTAATGCGAGAAGCAGGAAGGTTACTGGCATTAGTTCATGACGAATTGGAAAAAGCTATAAGACCAGGTATGACAACATTAGAAATAGACAGATTAGGAGAAGAACTTATTAGAAGTTATGGTTGTATCCCTTCATTTCTAAACTATGAAGGATATCCGGCTTCTATCTGCGTATCTGTTAATGATGAGGTAGTACATGGTATTCCATCAAAAGATAGAATTATATATGAAGGCGATATTGTTAGTTTGGATGCCGGTTTAATATATAAAGGATATCATTCGGATGCAGCTAGAACATGGGCAGTTGGAGAAATTAGCAAAGAAGCACAACAACTTATAGATGTTACAAGACAAAGTTTCTTTGAAGGTATAAAGTATGCAAAACCAGGACATTATTTACATGAAATATCAGCAGCTATTGGTAAATACGCTGAGAGCTTTGGATATGGAGTTGTAAGAGAGTTGGTTGGTCATGGTATTGGCACTAGCTTACATGAAGATCCGCAAATACCTAATTATAAACAACGCCGCAGAGGTATTAAGCTTCAGGCTGGAATGACATTAGCAATTGAACCAATGATTAATATGGGTGACAGAGATGTTGCCTGGTTAGATGATGATTGGACAGTTGTTACATGGGATGGTTCATTGTCAGCTCATTATGAAAATACAGTATTAATAACAGATGGCGAACCAGAGTTATTAACTTTAGTGAAATAGAGGTAGTGTATGGAATATATTGAACTGGGAATGCTTGCTAGATCAAAAGCAGGACACGACTATAATGAAATTTATGTAATTGTCGATATAAAAGAGAGAAATGTTTTACTGGCAGATGGTAAATTTAAAACAATGGATAAACCAAAAGTTAAAAATGTAAAACATATTCAAATCATAAAGCGAAAAGATGAAAGCCTATCATCAAAGCTTATTAATAAAGAAAAAGTATTTGATGAAGAAGTAAAAAGAGTAATAAAGAATTATAAGAAAAGTATTACAGAATAAAGGTATTGAGGATTGAAAGGAGAAATATAAAATGTCAAAATCAGATGTAATTGAAGTAGAAGGAACAGTTGTTGAAAAACTTCCAAACGCTATGTTTCAGGTAGAGCTTGAAAATGGTCATGTTGTACTTGCTCATATTAGTGGTAAATTAAGAATGAATTTTATTAGAATTTTACCTGGTGATAAGGTAACAATTGAATTATCACCATATGATTTATCAAAGGGTAGAATTATTTGGAGAGACAAATAAGTTTAGGCTTGTATTTTACAAATGTATGTGTTACAATATAAGACGAACTTTTTTGAATACCCGTAGTCATTATGATGTTCGGGAGGCAAACACAGGAAAGGAGGATTTACCGTGAAGGTTAGATCATCAGTAAAACCTATTTGCGAAAAATGCAAAATCATTAAAAGAAAAGGAAGCGTAAGAGTAATCTGCGAAAATC
>CAYOMP010000293.1:0-1817 GCA_964405075.1 uncultured Lachnospiraceae bacterium | reverse complement strand
GAAGAAGTACTGATTAGCAGATTAACACTTCGTTCTATGAAACAGGCTAAATATGCAACTGTCAGCACGGGACATTTTGGTTTGGCTGCACAGTATTACTGCCATTTTACTTCACCTATCCGAAGATATCCAGATTTGCAGATTCATAGAATTATAAAAGATAATCTTAGAGGAAGAATGAATGAGAAAAAGATAAAACACTATCAGTCAATATTAAACGAGGTAGCATCACATTCTTCTGAAATGGAAAGAAGAGCAGATGAAGCAGAAAGAGAAACTGAAAAGCTTAAAAAAGTAGAATATATGGAGGAACATATTGGTGAGGAGTTTGAAGGCGTTATTTCCAGCATTACAGGATGGGGACTTTATGTTGAATTACCTAATACAATAGAAGGATTAATCCATATAACAGCATTAAAAGACGACTACTATTATTATGATGAGTCATCGTATGAAATGGTAGGAGAACATACTAATAAGCGATACAAACTAGGAGAAACTCTTAGAGTGAAAGTTGTATCAACAGATAAAATTCAAAGAACAATAGATTTTGAATTAGCCGAAGATGATATAGCTGACGGGGAGGAGCAAGAAGGAAATGTCGAAGGATAATTTTAAATTAATAGCTAATAATAAAAAAGCACGATTTGATTATTTTATTGAAGATACCTATGAAGCAGGCATTCAATTACATGGAACAGAGGTAAAATCTCTCAGAATGGGCAAATGCAGTGTTAAAGAATCATTTATTAGAATAGAAAATGGAGAAGTATATATTTACAATATGCATATTAGTCCTTATGAAAAAGGAAATATTTTTAATAAGGATCCAATGCGTGTAAAGAAATTATTACTTCACAAAGGTGAAATTAACAAAATTGCGGGACAATTACAGGTGAAAGGTTTTACTTTGGTACCATTACAGGTGTATTTTAGAGGAAGCCTTGCAAAGGTTGAAATTGGCTTGGCAAGAGGTAAGAAATTATATGATAAACGTCAGGATATAGCCAAAAAAGACCAGAGAAGAGAAGTCGAGAAAGAATTTAAGGTTAAGAATTTGTATTAAGGAGAAATTACTATATGGTACCTCAAAGTAAAGCAGAGCTTAGAAATTTAGTAGATCAATCAATGAAGGACACATATGAGGATTTAACTCCACAACTGATAATGTTAATTGATCAAACGAAGAAAAATCAGGAGTTAAATGAGGCAGAGAAAAATGATGAGATAATGTTGCATATGATGGGATTTGTTAAATCCTGTACAAATGAAATTATTATTGACGTTTTGTCTCAAATATTAGGATTAGAATAATCAAAAAGATAATAGAAGAATACTAGAAAAGACACTTTGGATATTCATAAAATGATTTGTTTGTGAATATATATAAAAAGTGTCTTTTTTGCATCATAGGAAATACCATGTTGATTAAAGAAAGAAAATAATTGGAATTCTGATTAGATATATGAGAAGGAGGAGAGGTAAAAATGATTGGAATAATTATTAAAAAAATCTAAAAGAAATATGGAAAGGCTAAAGGGAATCTTGTATAAATGTAAACGAAACAAAATAAATCAACATTTATATAAAGATAAAAGTGACAAAGGGACTATGTAATTCGAAAATTTTCGTAAAAATATTAACGGAACATAAAAAAAGAATTAAGTAATCTTGAAAAAAGTAAAAAATGACTAACATTGTTAAAAGGCACTTAAGAATGTATAATGATTATTAGGAAAAAGAGAAAAACAAAAAAAGCCCTAAGGGTAGAAGGAGGAAAAAATGATTGTAAAAAAATTAAATAGCATTATTGAAAA
>CAYOMP010000292.1:0-1895 GCA_964405075.1 uncultured Lachnospiraceae bacterium | reverse complement strand
GCTCAGTCAATCGGTGAACCAGGTACACAGTTAACAATGAGAACATTCCATACTGGTGGTGTTGCCGGTAACGATATTACACAGGGTCTTCCTCGTGTCGAAGAATTATTTGAAGCTAGAAAACCAAAGGGTCTTGCAATTATTGCAGAGTTCGGTGGTGTAGTAGAGCTTAGAGATACAAAGAAAAAACGTGAAGTAGTTATCACTAATAATGAAACTGGTGAATCAAAAGCATATTTGATTCCATATGGTTCTCGTATTAAGGTATTTGATGGTGATGTACTTGAAGCTGGTGATGAATTAACAGAAGGTAGTGTTAATCCTCATGACCTTATGGCAATCAAGGGTTCTATTGCGGTTCAGGATTATATCCTTAAAGAGGTACAGCGTGTTTACCGCTTACAGGGTGTAGAAATCAATGATAAGCACGTAGAAATGATTATTCGTCAGATGCTTAAGAGAACAAGAATTGAAGATGCTGGAGATACTGATTTTATCCCAGGTACACTTGTAGATGTTCTTGATTTTGCAGAAAAGAACGAAGAAGCAGAAGAAGCAGGAAAACAGCCAGCAACAGGAACTCCTATTGTTATGGGTATTACAAAAGCTTCACTTGCAACAGAATCGTTCCTTTCAGCTGCATCATTCCAGGAAACAACAAAGGTTCTTACAGAAGCAGCTATTAAGGGTAAGGTTGACCCATTAGTAGGTCTTAAGGAAAACGTTCTTTTAGGTAAGTTAATACCTGCTGGTACAGGTTTGAAACGTTATCGTTCAGTAAAACTTGATACAGATAAGGCTTTTGAAGAAGATTTTGAAATTTCATTATCAGAAGACGTAGATAGCGAAGAAACAATGTCTATTTATGAAACAGAAGATAGCGAAAATTAGAAAATTTATATTTTTTTGTTGACATATGTCGAGAATGTGATATTATATATATCGGACTTGAAAAAGTCCATGTAGCAAAAATATCGATTTAGAATAACCTCATGCTTGCATGAGGTTATTTTAATATATGTAAGTTACTAATCAAATGACATGATAGTGTGTATGGTCATAAAACACGACGATAATTTAAGAAAACTTTAAAGTATGTTTTATATAGTTTATGTGATAGAACAAATAACTTTCCTATCAAATAAAAAAATAGTATATATAGCACTTGGCTATATATACTATTTTTGTTATCTTAGATTTAATTCAGTATAATCTGTATGTTTTGCAATACTCTTGTAAGCTGGACGAATTATCTTACCGTTATTGGAAAGTTCCTCAATTCTATGAGCACACCATCCACTAATACGAGACATGGCAAATATAGGCGTATACAATTCTAATGGTAAATCTAACATACTGTATACGAAACCACTGTAGAAGTCCACATTTGCACTAACACCTTTGTATATTTTACGTTCCTTTGCAATTACTTCAGCTGCAAGGCGTTCAACAGTAGAATATAACATAAATTCATCTGTACGTCCTTTTTCGTCAGCAAGACGTTCTACGAAGGATTTGAATATGTTGGCTCTTGGGTCGGAAATTGAATATACAGCGTGTCCCATACCATAGATAAGACCAGCTTTATCAAATGCCTCTTTGTTAAGCAGAGCAGTAAGGTATTGTTTTATTTCTTCCTCATCTTTCCAATCTTTAACTTTTTCCTTCATGTCATCAAACATTTTAACAACTTTAATATTTGCACCACCGTGTCTAGGTCCTTTTAATGAACCGAGAGAAGCAGCTACCGTTGAATAAGTATCTGTTCCAGTAGATGAGACTACATGAGTAGTGAAAGTTGAGTTGTTACCACCACCATGTTCTGCATGTATTACCAATGCAACGTCTAAAATTTTAGCTTCTAAAGGTGTGTATTTACTATCTGGTCTAAGCAT
>CAYOMP010000291.1:0-1903 GCA_964405075.1 uncultured Lachnospiraceae bacterium | reverse complement strand
TAAAAGAAAAAGGAGTCTTATCATGAGTACTGTTCAACATAGTTGTAATGATCAAAAACATGTTCACGAAATAACCGGTAGTACTAGAGTCTTTACTGAATGCGGTGACTGTCATAACCACAGATTCTGTACAGTATCTGGCGAAGCAATATATACAAAGGATAAACAAGACCATTTTCATGAAGTCAGATTCCATACTGACTTTTCTGATGGTCATTATCATGAATTTTGCGGAAAAACTGGTGGTGCTGTTGAAGTTTGCAATGGCAAACATGTTCACTGCATCAAAGATTTTACAGAGGAAGAAAATGGTCACAAACATCAATTTCAGGCTGCAACACTAATTGACAGTCCAACTGATTTTAAAAAAACTTAAGTAACAAAGTGCCTTGCTTTTAGCAAGGCACTAAAACTATTCTTCCGTATCAACATTAACTCGATATGATGCTGTATAGTATATCTTATCAACACTAGTTAAATCAAAAGTCTTATCATATATATTCTTTCCACTAAATACAAATGTCAAATCTGTATCTGAATTAGTATATGTATCTGCATTCAAGCCCAATTCATATACACTTGTAAATTTCTTGTGTGCAATTATATGTTTATAACCATCCACTTTAGCCTCTACATCTAGTGTTATATCTGTTACGTTTTTTACAAATGATGCACGTCTGTTATATATTCTGCATTTATAATATAACTTACCATTTGCATAATATACCTTTAATGGATAAAAATGTAAATATCCACTTTTCAATTTTTCAATTTTTGTGGCTTTTTGCTTAAATTCATTAGCCTTAACAGTTATTCTGCACTTATATGTTTTGTTACCAACCTTTGCACTAATAGTGGCTTTACCTTTAGCAATACCCTTTACAAGACCTTTTTGTGAAACTGTGGCAACTTTTTTATTACTAGACGACCATTTAACAGTCTTTTTAGTTCCATTTACTTTTAATCTATACTTTGTTCCTACTGCTATTGTTTTCTTCTTAGCACTAATTGATGCAGCCTCAACAGATGTAACATTTTCAGTTACAATAGTTGTTGGCAAAACTGCCGGTGCCAAACAGGAAATACATAATGCCGATACTAATATAGCCGTTAATTTTTTTAACTTTTTCAACTCTGGTTCCTCCTATTCATTTCTAATAGCCGCCAATGGACTAAGCTTCATTGCTCTTTTTGCTGGAAAATACCCCGCCAGCATACCTACAAATACAGCAAATATTACAGCAATTCCCGGTAACCATGCCGGTATATAAGATATTGTCTCTCCAGCTTCATAACCGTAAGCTGATGCCAAAAATGTATTTAATATAAATCCTATAAAATAGCTTAATAAAATTCCTATAACTCCACCTATCAGCCCAATAAAACCTGCTTCCGTTAAGAACATATTCCTGATATTTCCTAATCCACAACCTAATACTTTCATAACACCAATTTCCTTGGTTCTTTCATAAATTGACATCATCATTGTGTTAGCTATACTGATAGCTGCTACCAACATTGACACAGCACCAATACCACCTAAAACGGCCTGAATTGAAGTATATTGCTTTTGCATAGTTTCCAGATATTCCGCATTACTCCATGCTTCATACCCCATATCTACTATTTTCTTCTGAACATCGGTTACATTTTCCATTTTATCCACTTGAACATACACTTGTGAATACTGCAATTCCTTATATGGCTTTCCCCCCTTTGTAGTAGGCTGACCCGGAATAGCCTTATTCTTAAATACCTTTTTTAACATAGTTTTTAGGGCTTCAATATCACAATATACATTCCATGAATATTCATTATAATCTTCCTCATTACCATCTAATAATGCAGCGCCATTAACCATATATTTCTTTGGCAAAGCACCACCACTCTCAGAAGAGTAATA
>CAYOMP010000290.1:0-1914 GCA_964405075.1 uncultured Lachnospiraceae bacterium | reverse complement strand
CTGCACCCATAACAGCACCGATTTCCATTCTCTTAGCAACATAGTTTGGATGATATACTTCTTTTACATATCCTGTTGCAAGACCAATCTGATTACCATATGAACTATATCCGTTAGCTGCTTCTGTAACGATTTTTCTCTGTGGTAATTTACCCTTTAATGTCTGGTCTAATGATTTAGTTGGGTCTGCTGCACCTGTTACACGCATTGCCTGATATACATATGAACGTCCTGACAATGGATCACGAATAGCTCCACCAAGGCATGTTGCAGCACCACCGAATGGTTCAATTTCTGTTGGATGGTTATGTGTTTCGTTTTTAAAGCTTACTAACCATTCTTCTTCAACACCATCGATTTCAACCGGTACAACAATACTACATGCATTTATTTCATCTGATTCTTCTAAATCCTGTAATTTGCCGTCTTTTTTCAATTTTTTCATAGCCATAAGTGCTAAATCCATTAAACATACAAATTTGTCACTTCTGCCTTTATATACATCTTCACGATCTTTTAAATAGTTCTCATATGTGCTTACGATTGGTTCATGGAAGAAACCATCATCAAACTTAACATCCTTTAATTCTGTAGAGAATGTAGTATGACGACAGTGATCTGACCAATATGTGTCTAATACTCTGATTTCAGTCATTGAAGGATCTCTGTTTTCTTCTGTCTTGAAGTAATTCTGGATATGTAAGAAATCCTTAAAAGTCATAGCAAGATTTAATGAAGAATATAATTCTTTCAAATCTTCTTCTGCCATATCTTTAAAACCATCAAATATCTTAACGTCTGCTGGTTCTTCAAATTCTGTAACTAATGTTGTTGGTTTAACAGAATCTGTTTCTCTTGAATCTACTGGATTAATACAGAACTCTTTAATTTTTGTAAATTCTTCTTCTGTAAGTTTTCCTTCTATAATGTATGTAGTTGCAGTTTTAATAACCGGATTCTCATCTTCTTTTAATAACTGTACACACTGTACTGCTGAATCTGCTCTCTGGTCGAACTGTCCAGGTAAAAATTCTACGCTAAAAATCTTAGCATCTTCTGCTGTTACAAATTCTTCCTCATAAAGCATATCAACTGGTGGTTCTGAAAATACAGTAACACAAGCCTTTTTATATGTTTCATCTGTTATGTTTTCAATGTCATAACGAATAAGCACTCTCACTCCTGTAACAGTACTAATCCCCAAATAGCTTGCTATTTCTTCCTTTAACTCCTTTGCTTTTACAGCATAAGGTGCTTTCTTTTCGACATAAATACGTCTTACATTACTCATTGCCTTACCTCCATGTTATCGCGACTGCATATGTACATCGCTATAATTATGTTTATATTAAGTTACTTACAATTTACTCTTTAAATGTACTCATCTAACATACATAACAATAGAATCATTACAAGAAGCTTTGCGCATTTCCCTATCACAAATCTCCTTTTTTCTAAACAGAAAGAGTTTTATATGTAAAATATATCATACTATAGTGCATTAGTAAAATTAATATATCTTATTTTATTTATTCATTCATCTAATATACTTATATTAGCTTTATCTACAAAAAATTTTAATAATTTACCTAAAAATCTTTTCAATACTATTTCTTTTATTTTTCTTCAACTTATTAAAATTATACAATACCTATTTTTTATATGTATATTTTCCTTTTTAAGAAAGAAACATCATTTATTAATTATTCTAATAAAAAATGTTGTTATTTTCAAATCCTTCCTTGTCAAAACACTTTTGCTTATGCTATAATGGCATTTATAAGGAGGACTTATTATGGATATCAATTACGAATTATACAAAGTGTTTTATTATGTAGCTATATCGCTTAGTTTCTCAGACGCATCTAAGCAATTATATATATCGCAGTCAGCGGTAAGTCAGTCAATTAAGGT
>CAYOMP010000289.1:0-1932 GCA_964405075.1 uncultured Lachnospiraceae bacterium | reverse complement strand
CTTTGCAAATTCTCGCTCCGGGCGCGGTCGTTTACGACATTCTACATTTTCGCGCGAGTGTGCATCCATTGCGGAGCATTTCTGATTCATAGGAAGACTTTACTCATATGAATTAAAAGGCACTCTTGTTTTTAATCAAAAATTACTTAGAAATGTCTTGTTAATTTTACATAAATCAAAAAACTTATATTTCTAGGAATTGATTTCACAAAAATTCTTGGAAAAATTTTGACAATTGGAGAAGTTATGAACTATACAATAAATGAAAACTTATTAATTAATACTCTATTCTTTTGGGATAAACTAAATATTGACCATAAAAATCTTATACTTAACAACTCATATATACACGCCTTTAAAGCACAGGAGTTAGTTAAAAATGGCTCTGCAACCTGTGAGGGCATATATATTATTTTAGATGGTCGTATGCGGGCATACATTCTTTCTCCTGAGGGTAAAGAATTAACTATGTTTAGACTTTTGGAAAATGATTTTTGTATTTTCACAGCCTCTTGTGCTATGAAAGATATTAACTTTGATATTTTTATTGAATCTGAAACCGCTACAAATGCATTAGTTATTCCTACATCTGTATTTCAGGTTTTATCTGAAAATTCGTTGGAATTTTCTAATTATATTAACTCAGTAATGGCTTCCAGACTCTCTGATGTAATGTGGCTTATTGAACAGATTATGTTTAAAAGTCTGGATAAACGATTAGCAGGCTTCCTCATAGATGAATCTTTGCTCACGAATAGTACCACTTTATACATAACACACGAAAAAATAGCTAATCATCTAGGTACAGCAAGAGAAGTTATTACTCGTATGCTTAAATATTTCCAAGCAGAACAACTTATTGAACTGAAACGTGGAAAAGTTATTATTAAAGACTTAAATGCATTAAATGTCTACGTAAACTAAAGGCACTTGAAAAAGTATTCTAAAAAACCCCAGTGATTACAATATCTACTCTTCCTATTAGTTGTCCAGTAAAAAGAGTATATCCCAAAGTATCCTGAGGTTTATGTTTTTATGCTATTTTCTTGCAAAAATCATAGTAACTATACCATCAATTTTTACATAATTATTTTAAAAATCCATTAACAATCTGAGCTTCTGCTTCTGCTTCTGTTAATCCTAAAGTCATTAGCTTAATAATCTGTTCTCCTGCAATCTTACCAATAGCAGCTTCATGAATAAGACTCGCATCAATATGGTTAGCTGTAATCTCTGGAATTGCACTAACACTGGCATTATCCATAATAATAGCATCACATTCTGAATGTCCCATGCACTGTGAATTACCATTTATCTTTGATAAGAATATCTGCTTAGAATCTTCTTTTGCAACTGATCTTGAGATAAGATTGGTACTAGAACCTTCTCCGTTCATATCTACTTCAAAGTCTGTTTTAGCATATTGACTACCATGTGTAAGAATTTTTTCTTTTATAATCAATGTTGCATCCTTCTCTAAAACAGCTTTTGTAGTTCTAACAGTTGAATCAACGCCTTTAATTTGAACAGTATCCATTTCCATATATCCACCTTCAGCTATTTCAATGTTAGTTACCGGATTCAGAATACGTTCACCATTCCCATCTCCTGCCCCATAATGTTTTTCAACATATTTTATTCTGGCATTTTTCCCAATGTGAAAACTATGAATTCCATCATGCTGAGTCTTACGGTCGCCACCATTATGTATACCGCAACCAGCTATTATGGTAACATCTGCGTTTTCACCAATATAAAAGTCATTATATACCACTTCCTCTAAACCTGTCTGACTTAAAATAACTGGCATATGAACACTTTCATTTTTTGTATTTGGCTTAATTATAATGTCAATTCCTGACTTGTCTTCTTTAGTTACAATATCTATATTTTCAGTAGAATTCTTTTCAATACTTACACCATTAGCACGAA
>CAYOMP010000288.1:0-1938 GCA_964405075.1 uncultured Lachnospiraceae bacterium | reverse complement strand
TGTTATAATAGGAACCTTAAGACTTTCATTTGCCTTAACAGTTGCCTGCAACAAATTAATTACATCCATTTTACAATTTGGCATAACAGCAATTTTGGCAATATCACATCCATATTCTTCCATTTGTTCCAATCTATTTGCAATTACTGAGGTCTCGGGCGTTTTATTAAAGTCGTGATTAGAACCCACAACTTTTACATTACATTTATGAGCATAATCTGAAATCTCACTGGCAACCCCTTCACCTATAAAGGCCTCAACATCCACCAAATCAATACATCCACTGTCAACTGCATTCTGATTTATCTTAATATAATCAGCAATTGAAATAGCTTTTTCTCCACCTTCATTACTAGTTCTAAAAGTAAACAGTAATGGAATATTTTCTAATATTTCTCTAATGCTTTTTAGCAGTGACTTTGTTTCTGCCAAATCTTCTATTTTTTCATAAAAATCAACTCGCCATTCTACAATATCCGGCTTAGATTCTTTTATTTTTTTAGCACTATCTAGAATTTCTTCTTCTGTTTTTCCAACTATTGGAACACATATCTTAGGTATCCCTTCACCTATAATTATGTCTCTAACTTTGCATATTCCTGCCATTTATATCCCCTATCTTCACTTTTACCTATTGTTTAATTTTTGAGTTTAACATCCCGCTCACATATCATAGGTATTTTTATCCTTAACAATTTATCTTCACTTTAATTTTACAATAAAATCCCTAGTCTTTTCTTCAAACCATAAAGCTTTTTCTATTTTACCCAAAAGACTAAACAATTTCAAGCTATTTTTAGTTTTGTAGAATTGACAGTATTTTCATATTACATTATTATAGTTAATGTGAGTTTATCACGTAGTTTATGGAGTATTCCAAAAGAAAAGGGGTATATTTTAATGTTAGAAAGAATTACTGGACATACTGGTTTCACTGGATTATTAGGTAGTCCTGTTGAACATAGTATTTCACCAATGATGCATAATGAAGCTTTTAAACAATTAGGTCTTGATTATGTTTATCTTGCTTTTAATGTTGGAACTGACAATTTAAAAGTTGCTGTTGATGGCTTAAAAGCTCTTAACGTCAGAGGTTTTAACTGTACAATGCCAGACAAAAATCTTATGTGTGAATTGGCAGATGAACTTTCACCAGCAGCAAAACTAATCGGAGCTGTAAATACAGTTGTAAATGACAACGGTATCTTAACAGGTCATAACACTGATGGTGTTGGATATATGATGGCAGTTAAAGATGCCGGTTTTGATATAATAGGGAAAAAAATGACTCTACTTGGTGCTGGCGGTGCGGCTACTGCAATCTGTGCTCAGGCTGCATTGGACGGTGTTGCCGAAATTGATGTCTATAGTATAAAAGACCAGTTTTTTGCCAGAGCACAGCAAATGGTTGATTCTATTAACAGCACTACAAGTTGTAAGGCTAGTCTTTATGAATTGCCAGACGATACTTCTCTCAAGAAAAGTATTTCAGAAAGCGCAATACTTACCAATGGTACAAGTGTAGGAATGGCACCAAATATTGACAATTGTATTATAAATGACACTTCTATGTTCAGACTAGATTTAATCGTATCTGATGTTATTTACAATCCACAGGAAACTAAGCTATTACGTATGGCTAAAGAATGTGGTTGTTCTACATTTAACGGAATGTATATGCTCCTTTATCAGGGTGCTGAAGCCTTCAAGATTTGGACTGGAAAAGAAATGCCAGTAGATATTATTAAAGAAAAATATTTTTCAAATAAATAATTACGTAGTGCTTTTTATATCATAGAAAATCCAAACACTTTTTTACGTTAATTTAGCATGAGATTTCTCTCATATCAAATTTTGTAAATCGTATGTATATTTTAAATTATAATTTGTAGAATTGTTTTTGGAAATACAAATATAGACTTTTCATTTCCATTGCAG
>CAYOMP010000287.1:0-1951 GCA_964405075.1 uncultured Lachnospiraceae bacterium | reverse complement strand
TTTTTTTCTTTCAGTAATATACCTATTCCATCAAAAAATTCAAGTGTCTGTTTGTAGTCGAATTTTCTAACTATTTTCCACGGAAACTCTTCATTATCACTCCTATAGAATTCAGGTTTTTGAATATGGTTGGTTATGTTACATTTACCATTTCCTGTGGCTAATATTTTCTTTCCTATTTTTTCTGTATGTTCTAATATAGTTACATTTGCATTATTTCTTCCAGCTGTAATTGCTGCCATCATTCCCGAAGCTCCTGCTCCAATAACTATAACTTTTTTCTTCATGTTTTATCACCTTTACTGTTTATACTTTAGTAAATTTAGCAATCGTTTACTAGTATAGCACACATAAACACTATTTTATACCTTAACTAGAATAATTCTCCAAAAAATCATAAAGACCTTTTATATCTGTGATATATTCATTTTGAACAATTCTATTTTTTACATTATCAGGGAGTTTTTCCAATCTGATAGTTGTATTCTCATATAATTCACCAGTTTTTAAATAAAACACACTTACATAAATGCCGTTTTTCTTCAAAATATATTCATCTGTCATTTCATATGGGCAATATGTTTTTCTCAAAACAATTCTATTTTTTGAAAAAGAAACCAATTCAAATTTAGTAAATCCCTGAGAAATATCAGTTTGTTCAGGATTTTCTTCATAAGCTTTTAATTTTTCAATCAGTTCTGTTCTGGTTAATCCTATAAACTGACTGGGAATCGGAAGATTCTCCTCACGTAGTGTATAGTCCTTTGAATTGTAATACTCTAAAATATATTTAGTCACATTACTAGTCTTAACATCATTATTATCTACCTGTAATAATTCATCTAATATTTCCTCGTTTTGCGTTTCTTCATTTGCTGAACTATATTCATTTTTTGTGTAATTGTATCCTTTTTCGTATGCTATTATTGATAGCACTACCACTAAAAAGGAGCCAAGAATAACCTTACGCTTCATAATAACCCTCCAAAAAAGTTTTTTGATTCGTTTATATTCTGACCCCTTTGATATTTACTTATTCACTTTTTGATACATATTTACATTAAATGTAATTTTCTAGCCACCTTTAAAATCCTTAGACCCATTGGCATTTCTATTAATTCATCTTCATCTACTCCACGCAATAATATCAATGCAACAAAATACACAATAACACCAACGCCAATTGACAAAATAGTAGAAATACTATTATTGAATATAATAAAGAACAACTTATATCCTCCAAATATAACTAATCCCATAATAATAGCTGCAATCAATGGAACAACAAATGTTTTAACAAATTCCTGTCTGTAGCCTATGGTTCTACTAATAGCAATATTATTCAAAATACACATTAGTAGAGCGAAAATTATATTAGCAAAAACTACAGCATATATACCCATTCCTGATGCCAACATAGCTACTAATGCAACAATATGAATTACTAAGGAAATAACTGCGTTTATTACCGGAATGTTCATTTTGTTTAATCCTTGTAATATACCATTCGATAATGTAGACAAAGAAAACAAAACAACCGAAATACTTCCAACCATTAATAATTTTGCAGGTAATTGTCTCGAATCATTAAAAAGTAATTGCAATATTGGAGATGCCAATACCGCAAATCCTACAGCACACGGAATTACAAGAATCATGACAAACTTAATTGAAGAACTTATCTTGTAATTAGCTCCTTCCACATCTCTATGAGTCATTACCGCCACTAATGCAGGTACAGTAGAGCTTGATAAAGCATTTGCAAGAGCAACCGGAACATTTGTTAACAATTTATATTTACCACTATAGATTCCCCAAAGGCTAGAATAATCCTTGGCTGCAACGCCTTGCTTTTCTAACATATGATTAAAAATAGACTGATCAACAATCCCACTAATATTATAAACTGCAGGACTTAAAATAATTGGCATTATAGTCAATAATAAAATTG
>CAYOMP010000286.1:0-1974 GCA_964405075.1 uncultured Lachnospiraceae bacterium | reverse complement strand
TTATTGCACTATTATTATTATAGTGATTCAACCATAATCTGTCAACGTTTTTTTGAAAAATTATGAAAATTTATTTTATATATTGTTTTTAACCAATATTAATCTTAAAAACTTATAACCTTTACTTCTTTATCTTAGATATTTTCAGCTTTTTAACATATATTACTATTTCTTTCCATCCTAATATTCCTATAATTAAATACATAGGAAAATATATGTACAAATATCTGGCTCTTGCTTCAAATAGCATTTGAAACATAGCCGATCCTAAAAGCGCCAGCATCATAACCAGTACTTCTATCCTGTATGAAACTTTTCTAATAAATATACCAACAATACCTAAACTAGCAAATAATATTACCAGCCAAATCGCATGCTTAAAGGTTTTATACTGACGATTTCTTTCACCCTCTGGGTAAATAATACTTTTTAAAATAGGGGTAAATCTTGTGTTTCCATACTCATTTACAACAAAATTCCCCTCTTCTCCCCATGCAAAAGCTCCATCACCAAAATTTGTAAGCATTTTTTTAATCAGATGATTCTTTAAATTACCCTCAGCTACCATATTGCTTAGTCTGTATTTCGCTTCCTGAATATCTGCATTCTTTCTTTCATCAAAATCAGCAATTGTTGCGCTAAAAATTACATCCTCCGTAGAATATCCGCCATTAGTTTCTTCATTAAGTCCCATCATAAGATAATGATAAGGTGTAAAATTATTTCCTTCAATTAACTCAATGTCACAATATTCAACAGATGCTTTGTAGCAAAATCTATTAGCAATTACAAATACAGCCATACATAAAGCTGCTAAACAAGCAGATTTAATAGCATTTTTCCCACTATCAGTATCCAAACATATTCTTATTACCTCAACTATTAGAATAGCTATCAATGTAATTACAACCTGCGGCTTAATATTGTAACCAACTGCTGTAAGTACTCCAATACAGCTCCATAATACGATATTTTTTAAATATCCATAACTTTTCTTCTGACTAATACTCCTATCTTTATCGTCCCTCTTACTACTAACAAACTGGTACAATCTTATTATCAATACAGGAAATATTAATGCTGTTGAATCTGAATATGGAACAAACGCCCAAATAGCTGTTCCCCACACAAAATATCCTATATAAGAAATCCATGATACAACATAAGATTTTGTCATATTCAAAACTACCTTATACAACAATATGGCTGTTGTCACATATATTACACATTCAACTACTATCAACGACATTAGTCCTTGATTTTCTGTAAAAATATTCAATTTATAATTTATCTTTAAAATTATTGCAAATATAGCAGTTAGCATCAAATTATTAGGATATGTAGAAAAATAATCTGTTAAATCATAAACTTCTCGTTGATTACCACTAACTATTAAATTAGCACTAGTATGTAGCATTTCCGGATCCCATGCGCACTCAAAATATATACTATATCCTACAAATACCAATCCGATTAAATAAATCGTTGATACAATATAAACAGAACCATTGGCTTTTCCCAAAAGATTTTCTATCTTATTCTTATTTCTAACTATTAAAATAGTAAATATCACAGTAATCAATATCCCAATCAGGAATAAAACCTGATTGGGATACTCAAATACATTCTTTGCATTATATTCTATTTTATTACTAAAAAACATTACAAGTGAGAATGCACATATAATTACTAATTCAAAAATTACTACTATCGCCATATTTGCCAGTTCGTAAATTTTATTTTTCATACTATTTAATCTGACCTTCTACTACTTCTTTAACCTTTGCAATAGCAGCTTCGATACCAGCTGGATTCTTACCGCCAGCCTGTGCCATATTTGGACGTCCACCGCCGCCACCACCTACTAATGTAGCGATTTCTTTAATAAGGTTACCTGCGTGTGCACCTTTATTCATTGCTTCATCAGTTGCTGTAGCCATTAAGCTAACCTTTCCATCATTAGCAGAAGCAATT
>CAYOMP010000285.1:0-1980 GCA_964405075.1 uncultured Lachnospiraceae bacterium | reverse complement strand
AGATGTAACCGGTATCTTTAACCCTTCCGCTGTACTGATATCAAATTCTATGTCAACAAATCTTTCTGTAGCATATCGTATACCCGAATGTTTCAAATCTAATTTTGCATAATTTTTCCCATTTATCTGTACAATTGAAACATTTGCTTTTGTTGTAACATCATCCTTTAAAAACCTAATCTTCAACACAGTTCTTTCAGCTAATAACTCCACTACATCATCATCAATAGGTACAACAATGGACCAACTTTCATCTGTAATAAGCTTATATATTATATCTCCAGGATTAATTACTGCATTAGAATCAATTACTGTTTTCTTATAATTATTGTAATCTAACATTTCATCTGTAATAGTCTCAATAGTAGCACCTTCATATCCATCTATTGAATACACAACTATTCCCTCATCAGGAGCAGTACATTTTTTTAATGAATCTAATTCTGATCCACCCTCTGAACTATTTATTGAATTTAACAAATTCAAATTAACAAATTCTAACACTTTACTTTTAACGTTACTTTTAAAACTGTATACATCATTAAAATTCGTTCCTGAAAAATTATTAGTAAACAATGTAATTTCGTTTTTTAATGATTTAAGGTCATCATTTGACAAGGTATTCTCACTATTGGTTGTATCCGACAGTAATTCTGCTAATCTTCCAGTCTCGTCTACTGTATACACAGTTTGTCCCAAACCAATTTTTTCACCTTCTCGTGCATAAAAATTCACATAACCAGCATCTGTGGCTGACACAGGTGTTTCTTCCCTTAGTATAAATCCCTTATATGTATATGAAGTTGCTATGGACCCCTTCTTAACTTCATATACTGAAATTTTTGGATTCAAAAAATACGAAATCACGCATACTACAATATAAAACATGATTATCAAAAAAACAATCATTCCAATATTAATATTTAATGGTCTTCTATATTTTGTAACTTTACGATTAGTTGATGCCAAAACCTGCTCCTCCTCTATTCAAAGCTGCTCCGTTCAAATAATCAAACCCACTGCCTTGATAGCCATTTCTTTCTTTAATTTTTTCTTCAAACTCATCCTTTAATTTCCACCAGCTTACTCCCCAGTTTGAGAAAACTGCATCTTCTTTTGGGATTCTGCTAAATAGTCTTTCAACTACTATATCTGGTTTCAAATTTTCTATAAAAAGAACTAAACGTTCTATATACTCATCTTTTGTACACAGACTAATTTTACCATCTTCATATTCTTTGCACAATACCGTGTTTGGCGCAATGTATAACGAATGTATCTTAACACAATCTACTGAAAGAGCAGATAAAATACGTGCTGTCTCAATAGCATCCCTTGTATTATCTGTTGGTAAATTCAAAATAACATGTGTACAAATTTCAAAATTGTATGGTTTTATCATTAAAACTGCATCTATAAACTCAGCTAAACCATGTCCTCTATTAATTCTATCCAATGTATGATAATTAACAGTTTGCAATCCTAATTCTATTGTTATATTAAGCTGCTTTTCTTTTGAAATTCCGTCCAATACATCTAAATAGTCTCTATTTATACAATCCGGTCTCGTAGAAACCGCTATTTCAACAATATCTTCGCATTCTGTTGCTTCATATATGTATTTTTCAAACATATCCAACGGCATAAATGTATTTGTATAATTTTGAAAATATGCAATAAACTTTTCTGCCTTATATTTCTTTTTAATATGCTCCATATTCTCATGTAATTGTACAGTAACAGATTTTGTATTTTCTCTTGATTCAAAACCAGTTCCTTTTTCAGAACAAAATGTACAACCGTAGGAATCAATTCTATTAGGGCAGGTAATTGGTAAATTTATCGGTAATTTGTATACTTTCACTCCATATTTTTCAAGTAAATAATCCGAGTACTTATTATATATCTTGTCTTTCATTTTTACTCCATTCAATAATAATTACCTATATTTATTATTTCTATTCTCACTATTCACCTAGG
>CAYOMP010000284.1:0-1995 GCA_964405075.1 uncultured Lachnospiraceae bacterium | reverse complement strand
AGGTAGTTAATTTGACACTCACAGGATATTTTATGGTGAAAAGATATGAAAGGAAAACATTTTAAATCAATACGTTCTAAAATTATGTTGACAAATATTATATTTGCATTAGTGTTTTCTATGATTGTTAGCGGAATCGTATATGTGTGGTATAAGGAACTTTTACTTAAAAATATGACTGAGATTACAAGTGCGAATCTTAATCTTGTGATGGATAATATTGATAAGGAATTTTCTCAAATAGAATCGGTTTTAGAATGGGGAACCATAAATAATAAATTGCCAAGAATATTGACGTTAGAAAATATTGATGGTGAAAATGCAAGAGAGATTGTGGAATTTACAAATACATTTTCGGATATGATGAAAAGCTCTCAAATAAGTGAGAATATTGAAAAAGTTATTATTGCAGGTAATACAGATGTATCTATGCAGTTGGGGACAATGTATGGAAGTTTAAAAGATGTTGAGACATTAAAGAATAGTGTATGGTTTCAAGAAATGTATGAAAGCAATAAGACAGAATGGATTGGATTAGTAGAAAATAAGTTTGAATATGCTAATTCTGAGTATATAATTCCGATTGTAAAGTCTGTATATAGCAATATAGAGCACAGAAATATAGGATATATTATGATTGGTGTTAATAGCAATTTGCCATATACATATTTAAAGGAGTATTCAGGATATGAGGATTCTGAGATTGTATTATGTAATGCTAAGGGACAGATTATATCAGACAATATCAGAGAAAAGATAGGAACAAGTATAGATAACTATAGTCAAATACAGGAATTGTTGAAAAAGTCGTCTACTGGAAGTGTAGAGTGGAAAGAGAACGGAAAAAATGTGGTAGCAGTATTTCGTAAGTCAAAAGTAACGGGCTGGACCATTATTCAAAAACTATCTGAAAATGAAATCAAGCAGCAAAAAATCATGGTAGTTCGTTTGGTAGGTGTATTGGTTTGTGGAATTACAGCTATTGTAGTAATGATTTCTATGCTGTTTAGTTATTATGTAAATAGACCTGTTAAAAGAATAGTAAAACAGATAGAGAAAATATCAGAGGGAGATTTTTCTATAGATAAAACTTTGGAAACAGATGATGAGCTTGGAAAAATCGGATATGGTATAAACAATATGTCTAATAATATTGTTTCGTTAATGAACAAATCGATAAATGACGAAAAGAATAAGAGAGAATTGGAATTAAAGGTTTTACAGACACAGGTTAATCCGCATTTTCTATATAATACATTAAATTCAATTAAATGGATGGCAACTATACAAAAATCAGAGGGAATAGGTGAAATGGCGGCTGCATTGTCAAGATTGCTTAGAAATATGGCAAAGGGTGTGTCTGACCAGATAGAAATTTCTGATGAATTATCGTTAGTGCAGGATTATACTACAATACAACAATTTAGATATGGAGAATCCTTTAAGGTAGAGTATGATGTAGATGAAAAATTAAAAGAATATAAGATTGTTAAATTCACTTTGCAGCCAATTGTAGAAAATGCTATTTTTCACGGGATTGAGCCAAAGGGAGAACGTGGAATAGTAAGAATTACAGTAAAGGAAGAAGATGAAACGATAATAATATCAGTTTATGACAATGGTATTGTAATGGATAAAGAATGTATTCAAAATATTCTAAATAAAGAAACATCCAAAAATAAAGATAGCTTAAATGGTATTGGCGTAAATAATGTAAATGAGAGAATAAAGCTTGTATATGGGGAAGAATATGGATTAAAAATAGAAAGTAATCTAGGAGAATATACTCGAATTTACATTAGAATACCTAAAGTAAAATAGATTTAGGGGGATTAGGATGTATAAGCTTATAATAGTTGATGATGAAATGCTTGTTCAAATTGGTATAAAAAGTATGTTGGACTGGGAAAAAGAAGATATAGTAATATCAGGAATTGCCTCAAATGGTGAACAGGCATATGAATTGATAAAAAAAGATCATATTGACATAGTAAT
>CAYOMP010000283.1:0-2012 GCA_964405075.1 uncultured Lachnospiraceae bacterium | reverse complement strand
TGACACAGTGGATCAGAAAACCCTGATAAAGAATATAATTAAAGAGCTTTCTGTTATTGTTAACCAACAGGCAAAGGAAAAAAACATTAATTTTGAAGTAAAAATGGATGAAAAACTTAGTGAAGAATATATTGGTGATGCATTACGCATTAATCAGATTATAATGAATTTTTTATCAAATGCAGTCAAATTTACTTCAGAAGGTGGAAATGTATTGTTAGCAGTAAATGAATTAGAGAATAATGGAAAATGGGCTACAATACAGTTTATTGTTAAAGATACCGGTGAAGGTATGACAAAAGAGTTTATGGAAAAGATGTATAATCCATTTGAGCAGGAAGATACAGGTGGCTATAAACATAAAGGTAGTGGTCTGGGTCTTGCAATTGCGAAAAACCTTGTGTCAATGATGAATGGAAGTATTAATGTGGAAAGTGAGCTAGGAAAAGGAACAGTATTTGATGTGAAGATTTCTTTGGCAATTCCTGTTGAACAAACATCAGATATGAGTAAGGATTCTACAGAATGTAATCTTTGTAAGAAGGAATCAAAAGACATTAACTTTGAAAATCAAAGAGTTCTACTGGTTGAAGATAATGAAATTAATATGGAAATTGCAAAAACATTATTGGAATATAAAAATTTACAGGTTGAAACTGCGGAAAATGGATTGGTTGCTGTAGAAAAAGTAAAAAATGTGGAATCAGGATATTATGATATTATTCTGATGGATATTAGAATGCCGGTAATGGATGGATTAACAGCATCTAAAGAAATTAGAAATATTCAAGGTAAAGATACTCCTATTATTGCAATGTCTGCTAACGCATTTAGGGAAGACATTGAGAATGCTATTAAGAGTGGAATCAACGGATATGTAACGAAACCAATAGATGCAGATAAAATGTATGAAGCAATTCGTAAGGCTTTTGACGGCAAGTTAGATAAGATGGTCTAAAAGAGGCTGAAACAGAATTAGTTAATGTATTAGTGTGATAAAAAAAGATATTACTTATTCGATTTATAAAGTATCGAACAAGCAATATCTTTTTTTTATAAATTAGTAACGGTAATAGTATTTACCTTTAGCTTCAATATCAAGATATGAATAACCTGAATATACGCTAGTTGCAAAGTTGTTGTCGATATAATTCAAAGTTTTGTACTGAGATAAATCAACTCTTTGTTTAATTTTGTTACCACTAAATGTAAAAGTAGTATTTTTTGTTTTCTTTGGAGCTAAGCTGAATGATTTTGCACCAAAAGAAGCTTTTGCAATAACTGTTTCAGTTTCTTTGTAGTATGGGTATGTTGAAGAAGGTGCTAATGTTTTAGCTTTTACTGTTAAAGTAGTTTTTCCTAACTTAGTTACCTTCTGGCTGCTAGTATTGTTGTAGTATTTAACAGTTACAACAAATTTACCATTTTTGTATTCATAACTTACTGGAGAATAAGTTACACCATAGTCTCTAATCTGTGAGATTGAAGGTGTTTTTTCTGTTAATTTGTTAGCTTTTACTGTTACTTTACAAGTATATTTCTTTTTGCCAACCTTTGCTGTGATTGTAGCTTTACCTTTTGAAACTGCTGTTACAGTACCCTTGCTTACAGTAGCTACACTCTTTTTGCTTGTAGACCATTTAACTGATCCTTTAACACCTGATAATGTTAATTTTTCTTTCTGTCCAACTTTTAATGTTGTTGATTTTTTGTTTAAGCCTACCTGTGTAGTAGTAGTAGTAGTAGTAGTTGTTGCAGCTTCTACACTAAGTACACTTGCTGTTGCAGGAGCAACACTTGGAGCAACTACTGCTAAAGTAAGACCTAAAGCAATAGCAGATGCGAATTTTTTGATAGAATTTAATTTCATTATAAATCCTCCCTCGACTTTCTTTAATATTGTTTTATTGGTTTATTATTTTAATCAATACTTTATAATTAATATTAAGTATTAACCAAAATATGCTACTAGTTTATAATTATTTTATAAAATAGACAATGGGAAAAAGGTA
>CAYOMP010000282.1:0-2049 GCA_964405075.1 uncultured Lachnospiraceae bacterium | reverse complement strand
AATCTGGCATTTGCGGCAGGTAAAGATTTAAGCGGTCAGGTAGTCGTAACTGATATTGCAAAAATGCCTCATCTTTTAATAGCCGGTACAACAGGCTCAGGTAAATCTGTATGTATCAATACTATTATTATGAGTATTTTATATAAGGCAAATCCAGAAGATGTAAAGCTTATTATGATTGACCCTAAGGTAGTAGAATTGAGTGTATACAATGGTATACCTCATTTAATGATTCCGGTTGTAACTGATCCTAAAAAAGCATCTGGTGCATTAAACTGGGCTGTTCAGGAAATGACAGACCGTTATCAGAAATTTGCGGATTTAAATGTAAGAGATTTGAAAGGATATAACAAAAAAATCGAATCAATTGCAGACATTGAAGATGAAAACAAACCAACAAAGATGCCTCAAATCGTAATTATTGTAGACGAGTTGGCGGACTTAATGATGGTGGCACCAGGTGAAGTAGAAGATGCTATTTGTCGTTTGGCACAGTTGGCAAGAGCTGCAGGTATACATTTGATTATTGCGACACAAAGACCATCTGTAAATGTTATCACTGGACTTATCAAGGCTAATATGCCTTCAAGAATAGCCTTTGCAGTATCCTCAGCTATAGATTCCAGAACTATTTTGGATCAGGGTGGTGCAGAAAAATTACTTGGAAAAGGTGATATGTTATTCAGCCCTCAGGGGTATCCGAAGCCTGCACGTGTACAGGGTGCATTCGTTTCAGACAAAGAAGTTACAGATGTAGTTGAATTCTTGAGCAGTAATGCAGGAAAGACTCCATATAGTCTGGATATAGAAGAACAAATCAATAAAATTCAAACTGTATCAAATGCTAACAATGATAGTTCGGGCGGTTCAGAAAGAGATGCTTATTTTGTTGACGCAGGTAAATTCTGTATTGAAAAGGATAAAGCATCTATCGGTATGCTACAGAGAGTATTTAAGGTAGGTTTTAACCGTGCCGCCAGAATTATGGATCAGCTGTGTGATGCTGGTGTTGTTAGTGAGGAAGATGGCACAAAGCCAAGAAAAGTATTAATGTCAATGGAAGAATTCGAACTATTTGTTGACGAATATGTGTAAGATATGATAAACATATAGTATGTATTTATAAGCAAGGTTTAAATATGGAGGAAGATTTATTATGAAAACTGATATTCAAATTGCACAAGAAGCACAAATGATACATATTAAGGAAGTGGCTAAATCCTTGGATATTGCTGAGGATGATCTAGAATTTTATGGAAAATATAAAGCTAAGCTTTCTGATGAATTATGGGATAAAATTAAAGATAATAAAGATGGCAAATTAGTGTTAGTTACAGCTATTAATCCAACTCCAGCAGGTGAAGGAAAAACAACAACAACAGTTGGTTTAGGGCAGGCATTAGGTAAACTAAATAAAAAAGCAGTGATTGCATTAAGAGAACCTTCGCTTGGACCATGTTTTGGTATAAAAGGTGGAGCCGCAGGTGGCGGAAACGCACAGGTTGTTCCTATGGAAGATTTAAATCTTCATTTTACAGGAGATTTTCATGCTATTACCTCAGCTAATAACCTATTGGCTGCGTTATTAGATAATCATATACAGCAGGGAAATGAATTGAACATCGACACGAGACAGATAGTTTGGAAACGTTGTGTTGATATGAACGACAGAGTTTTGAGAAATGTAGTTGTAGGTCTTGGAAACAAAATGGATGGAGTAGTTAGAGAAGACCATTTTGTAATTACAGTTGCATCTGAGATTATGGCTATTTTATGTTTGGCTGATGATATGAATGACTTGAAGAAACGTTTAGGAAAAATTATTGTAGCCTATACATTTGATGGCAAACCCGTAACAGCAGAAGATTTAAAAGCTACAGGTGCTATGGCTGCTTTATTAAAGGATGCTCTTAAGCCAAACTTAATTCAGACATTAGAAAACACACCTGCATTAGTTCACGGTGGCCCATTTGCAAATATTGCTCACGGCTGTAACAGTGTTCGTGCAACAAAAATGGCAATGAAAATGGCGGATTATGTTATTACAGA
>CAYOMP010000281.1:0-2057 GCA_964405075.1 uncultured Lachnospiraceae bacterium | reverse complement strand
TGCTGGCATTTAATGCCAAAAGGTTTGTCTGATCAGCTATATCTTCAATAACACTAATAATATTTCCAATTTCCATTGAAGTGTTATTGATATTATCCATAGCTTCAGTTAATTTAATAATCTCTTCTCTACTCTGTTCAGCATCTTTTGCTGATTCTCTCATTGTATCTGCTGCACCAATTGCCGCTTCAGAGCTCATCTTAGCTAAGTTAGCTACTGTTTCTACGGTTGCAGATAATTCTTCAACGGCTCCAGCCTGTTCAGTTGCACCAGTTGCTAGTGACTGTGCACTTTCTGCCAGATGTTCAGAACCTATTGCCACCTGTTTTGAAGCTTCATTTATTTCTTTCAAAGTATAATTTAACTGGCGATTAAGTTTTCTCATACTTTCTATCAATAACTTAAAATCTCCAACATACTGTTCTTCAATAGTTGTACTAATATTAAAGTTACCGTCTGCCATTTCTGACAACAATTCTCCTGCATCATTTATAACTGCATTTATTTGTTCACACGTAGCTCTAAAATCATCTGCCAGGCCACCCATTTCGTCTAAGCTTGTATATGAAATATCAATATCTAATTCACCTTCACGAAGCTTGCCTGTAGCTCCTTTTAGTTCTCCAATAGGATTTGCAATTCCTTCTGATACAACTACCTCTAACCTCTTACAAACAAATGCACTAACTACTCCCAATGCAATAATTAAAGCAATAACAATCAATCCCAAAATATTAGATATTGTATACGACGAAGCTGCTTCCTTTTCAGCCACTGCACCTATTTCTAATAAAATATTTTGTACATTATCTGTCGCATCAGAATACGCTCCGTTAAATAAACTCAATGCCTCTTCATTCTTCTCATTTGAAGCATATTCAATTACCTGTGCTCTCACTGTTTTTAATTCCGATACAGCACTATCCAATCTGGTAACTAATTCGCGATTATCAAAATTTTCCATCAAGGCATCTATGTTTTCTCCTACATAAGAAGCATATTCATTTGCAATATTTATCTTCTCTTGAATCTCCGCAGGTTCTTCTGAAATCACCGCCCATAAAACATTTTTACCAACCATTTGAATATCCTTACGAATTTCCAACTGTAAGGAATTATTAGCGTATGCCTTTTTATAAAATTGTGTAAATCGTAAATTAATAGTAGTAATTCCAACAATTGATACAATAATAGCAGCAATAAATACAGTCAACACCATTGAAAATGACTTTCGCAATTTACCTGCTACTGGTAAATCTTTTATTTTTTCTTTTACACTCCAATTCATACACTTTCTCCTTCTCTCATTTTATATTTTTAAAAAAACATATCCATATTATTAATTCTAGTCTTGCAACTAGTAATAAGCAATTAATTTTCCCTTATATAAAATAAACAATATCTAAATAAAATAAATTTTAAATACTTAAAACAAATAAAAAATGCCCAAAACACTTGCAAAATAGTTTTTTTACTGTAAAATGGATATGATTGCTTATTAGCAAAATTGGAACTCAATATTATTCAATTCTTAAAAAAATTGAATGAATTTTATAAAAGAAAGGTTTGTTAAAATGATTAGTGCAAATAATGTTACATTAAGAATTGGCAAAAAAGCTTTATTTGAAGACGTAAACATTAAATTTACTCAAGGGAATTGTTATGGTTTAATTGGTGCTAATGGTGCTGGTAAATCTACATTTTTGAAAATTTTATCAGGTCAGTTAGAACCTACAAATGGTGATATTGTTATCTCACCTGGTGAAAGATTATCATTCTTACAGCAGGATCACTTTAAATATGATGATTGTATTGTTCTTGATACTGTAATTATGGGAAATGCCAGACTTTTTGAAATTATGAAAGAAAAGGATGCTATCTATGCAAAAGAAGACTTTACTGAAGAAGATGGTATCAGAGCCAGTGAATTAGAAGGTGAATTTGCTACAATGAATGGTTGGGAAGCAGAATCAGATGCTGCTACTCTTTTGAATGGTCTTGGTATTGAAACAGATCTTCACTACAAATATATGAGAGATTTAAATGGTAACGAAAAG
>CAYOMP010000280.1:0-2124 GCA_964405075.1 uncultured Lachnospiraceae bacterium | reverse complement strand
GCCAAGGCTATGCAGAAGCTTTTGAATTATTTATGGATGCATTGAATATTCCGTGCGAAGTAGTAATTGGAACGGGTAACGGCGGAGGACATGCATGGAATATAGTTAAGGTAGATGGCAAATGGTATCAAATAGATGTTACATGGGATGATCCTGTGCCAGATACAAAGGGATATGTAAGATATGAGTATTTCCTTGTTCCAGATAGTAAAATGGATGATGATCATAAATGGGATAAGAAATATTATAAAAAATGTAAATCAAGTAATAAGAAGTTTATTAAATTGTTTGGTAAAGTGTCAAATTCTGTAGATGAGGCAATTATAGATGCATATGAAAGTTATAAAAAGGATAAAAACAAAATTCAGATTATAATTAAAAAATCAGTAATGGATAAATATGATGGCAGTATTATATTTGAAATGAGCCGTAAATATGATTTGGGCATATATAGCTATAGCTATCGAAGAACGGTATATGCTGATTATTATATATTGAATTATGATCTATCATCAAATTATGATAAGGGCATATATAACAATATTGGTGGAAAAGGAATTGCTACAGAAGAGACAATAGTTGTAGAAAGATAGTGAATTTAATAAGAAAAATGTTGATATAACATCGGAGGATTATATCCACCGGTGTTATCAATCGTTGATGACGGTATTTATCATTTGTATGACTATCAGTTTTTCTATCGGAATTTGCAGGATAATGTAGTTGTAAGGGTGAATGAATATAATAAATTAAAGATTATTAAATAAACATAGCAAGGTATAAAATTCCTCTATTTACAAATACTAGATTCATAAGATTTATCTGACATCATCACACGAGCTATCGTAGTCGCGGTATAGAATTCATATCATCTTGAACACCTGTATTGTGAAGTACAACAAAATAACCATAATTATGGTAGGACTAAGTTAGTTTTTGGGACTCGAAGTGCGAGTTAAACTAACCTTTGGTCCTGCTTTTATTTTAGAAGGACTTGGATATGACACAGTTTGCAAAATATTTGACGTGCGTCAAATGTTGCTGTATAATAAAATAAAAAAGAAAGGGACACAATTATGGAAGTGACAATGGAACCAAAGGTAATTGTTGAGAAGCAAGATCTTACGTATCTGAAGTGGGCACATGCAAGAAATTCCAGTGGCACAGCAGGAACATTTTTAAAGTCTCAGTCAGAATTATCAGGACAGAAAATATATTATAAGTTATCAAACTTTGATAGTGAAAAAGGTATTGTTGGTCATGAATGTGTGAATGAGATTATTGTAGATCGTTTGCTGACTATTCTGGGAGTGGAACATTTGGAATATCAACTGATTCATGCAGATATTGAAATAGATGGAAAGGTGTACGAGACGTGGTTATGTGCATCAAAGGATTTTAAAAAGCGAGGAGAAACGAAGGCAGCTTTGGATAATTTTTATCAGATTAACAGGAAAGAGAATGAATCCCGATATGACTTCTGTGTGAATCAGGGATGGCAGGACTACATTGATACGATGTTGGTAGTTGATTATCTAATACTAAACAGAGACCGACATGGGGCAAATATAGAAGTGCTACGGAATGGACGAGAGCATACCATGAGAATAGCACCGCTATTCGACCATGGTTTGTCCTTTTTTTGTTCTTGTTATAGTGATGAAGAGATTGCTAAATTTGACATATTGGCAGATAAGCCTTGCCAAAATTTTATTGGAAGTCGTTCTACCTTAGAGAATTTGAGACTAGTTACACATAGAAAAGAAATTTTTTGTTCTGAATTGAAGCTGCAAGACAAAGAAAAAATATGTGCGGATTTATCATTTGCTTTATCAGAACTGCACTTGAACCGAATATGGGATATGCTCTGGACGAGGTGGTGTGAGTATGAAAAGCTATGCAATTTATGATGATGATTTAAATAGAACTTCCCCAATTGGCTATATGTTTTATTATGAGAAGGCGGAAGAATTTGTCATTGAGTTATGTGAAGATTTAGATGAGTGGGATGCTCCGCTGTTGTTTCAGAAACTGGTACGGCAGGGCACCTATACCGTTTCAAAGGAAGACAGCCTTTTGTGGGTAAAAGAAAGAGTGATTCCAAATGGAAGACAAAATATTGGG
>CAYOMP010000279.1:0-2165 GCA_964405075.1 uncultured Lachnospiraceae bacterium | reverse complement strand
CGTTTTTACGAATTGGCATGAAGAATGGTGCTATTTTCTTGCCATATTTATCTGTTAACTTTTCTACTACCTCTCTAAAGCTGGCGTTATCATCATCCATATCTGTTACAAAGAACATTCTTGGAATATTATATTTTTCACACAATCGCCATGCCTTACCTGTTCCGACTTCAAATCCGTTCTTGCCAGAAACAACGATTACAGCTGCATCAGCTACACTAACAGCTTCTTCTACTTCCCCAACAAAATCAAAATATCCCGGAGTATCCAAAACATTAATCTTTGTTCCTTCCCACTCGATAGGGATTACCGAAGTGTTAATAGAAAATTGTCTCTTAATCTCTTCCTTGTCAAAATCACTTATAGTATTGCCATCAGCAACACTTCCTACCCTTGTAGTCATCCCTGCCAGATACGCCATGGCTTCGACCAAAGTAGTCTTACCACAGCTTCCATGCCCCAAAAGGACAACGTTACGAATGTCTTGTGTCTTGTAAACGTTCATAAAAAATCCCTCCAATTCCATTGATGGCGTATGCCCTATACATACTTGGTTAAAATTTTCTAAAACTAACATTACTCTTTCTGACTTGTTGTTAATATTCTACTAAATTTTTCGATTATTTACAAGCTTTTTGTTATATTTATATATTTTTTTATTATTTTCTTAAAAATATCTATTATTTGTATTTTTATTTCATAAGATACGAAATATTTAAGTTGTAAATATTCTATTCTCTCTTATTACATTTTGGGTTTTAATTTGACGTAGCACACTCTAGACTATAGCTATACAATGAATGTGAAAATTGCTTACTAATGTGACATTATTAAAATCTCATGTCTAATCATAAAAGTTTAACTAGGATATGCCAAATTCGAATAAAAGGTATATACCCATACTTATACAAATTCAGTGTGAATATCATTTTTACTCACAATTAACTTCACACTAAAATATATTATTTCTTATTGAAATTATGTATTTTTTACACAAATTCGCTTTAAAGCGTTACACTTTAAAGCAATAGAGTGTTGACATATATCTTTTTAGCGTTTAAAATACAGTAGTGACTAGATTTATAAGCTTATATGTATCATTTATATTTTCATTAAAGATTTTAGTCTATTAATATTAAGTGATTATATAAGTTCTATCTCTTACATTATTAAAATGTACTTAAAGTTTAAAATATAAAGAAAAAGAGGAAAAAGAAATGATTATTGTAATGAAACAAAATGCTTCTGAAGCTTCAATCAAAAGTATTGTAGAAATTATTCAAGAAAAAGGATTAGAAACACATGTTTCAACTGGAAAACAATGTACAATTATTGGTGTTGTTGGTGACAAGACTAAGCTAGATGCTGAGAACATTGAAGTATCACCAGATGTTGAAAAAATCGTAGCTGTTACAGAAAGCTACAAATTATCTAACAAAAAGTTCCATCCAGAACCATCTATCGTAAAGGTTGGTAATACTACTATTGGTGGTGATTCATTAGCTATTATGGCAGGTCCTTGTGCTGTTGAAACAGAAGAACAACTATTAGCCATTGCTCATGCAGTAAAAAATGCAGGTGCTACAATAGTTCGTGGTGGTGCTTACAAGCCTAGAACTTCCCCATACTCATTCCAAGGTTTAGAGGAAGAAGGCTTAAAGTATATGGCTAGAGCAAAAGAAGAAACTGGTCTTGCTACTATTTGTGAAGTTACAAGCTTAGATGCAATTAATGCAGCAGTTAAATATGTAGATATGATTCAGATTGGTGCTCGTAATATGCAAAACTTCTATCTTTTAAAAGAAGCTGGTAAATCTGGTCTTCCAGTTCTATTAAAACGTGGATTATCTGCTACAATTGATGAATGGCTAAATGCTGCAGAATACATTATGGCAGAAGGAAACCCAAATGTAGTATTATGTGAAAGAGGTATCCGTACTTATGAAACTTCTACCAGAAACACATTAGATCTTAGTGCCGTTCCTGTAATGAAAGAAAAAACTCATTTACCAATTATTGTTGACCCAAGTCATGCTACAGGTGTCAGACACTACGTTTCTCCACTTGCTAAAGCAGCTGTTGCCTGTGGTGCTGATGGTTTGATGATTGAAGTTCATAATGACCCAGCTCACGCATTATCTGATGGACCTCAGTCTCTTACATTT
>CAYOMP010000278.1:0-2170 GCA_964405075.1 uncultured Lachnospiraceae bacterium | reverse complement strand
CTACCATAATGTGAGTAGTGAACGTCTCGAACCTCGAAACCGGCTCTATCTCTTGACAAACCACCTGGTCCTAACGCAGATAAACGTCTCTTATGAGTCAACTCACCAAGAGGGTTATTCTGATCCATAAACTGTGACAACTGTGAAGAACCAAAGAATTCTTTTACAGCTGCAGTAACTGGTTTAATATTAATTAGTGACTGTGGTGAAATGCCTTCTAAATCCTGAGTAGTCATTCTTTCACGAACTACTCTTTCAAGTCTTGATAAACCAATTCTATACTGGTTCTGCAATAATTCACCTACAGCTCTAATACGTCTGTTTCCTAAGTGGTCAATATCGTCTTCGTTACCAATACCATATTCCAAATGCATATTGTAGTTAACAGAAGCAAAGATATCTTCTTTAGTAATATGTTTAGGAATTAATTCGCTGATATTTCTAACGATAGCATCTTCAATATCTTTCTTATCAGTGTTTTCTTCAAGAATAGTCGCAAGTACCGGATAATATACTAATTCGTTTATTCCTAATGCTTTAGTATCAACATCAACGTAAGTATTAATATCTACCATCATATTAGATAATACTTTTACATTTCTTTCTTCTACCTGTATCATTACACTAGGTACAGCCGCATTCTGAATCTTGTCAGCTAATTCAGCTGTAACAACTGTTCCAGCTTCTGCTAACACTTCACCTGTTGTTGTATCAATTACATCTTCAGCTAACACATGATTTCTAATTCTATTCTTTAATGCTAACTTTTTATTAAATTTATATCTACCAACTTTTGCAAGGTCATATCTTCTTGGATCAAAGAACATAGCTGTGATTAAGCTCTCTGCACTATCAACACTTAAAGGTTCACCTGGACGAATCTTCTTATATAATTCTAGTAAACCTTCCTGATAACTCTCAGAAGTATCCTTTGTTAAGCTGGCAAGAATCTTAGGTTCTTCGCCAAACATGTCGATGATATTCTGATTTGTGCCAAGTCCTAATGCCCTTAAAAGTACTGTAATTGGAACTTTTCTAGTTCTATCCACACGTACATAGAAAATATCATTAGAATCTGTTTCATACTCTAGCCATGCACCTCTGTTAGGTATAACAGTTGATGAATATAAAGTCTTACCAATCTTATCATGTCCAATTGCATAATAGATACCTGGTGAACGAACTAACTGGCTAACTATAACACGTTCAGCACCATTAATTACGAAAGTACCTGTAGCAGTCATTAATGGTAAATCTCCCATGAAAATTTCATGTTCATTAATTTCATCTTTTTCTTTATTATAAAGACGAACCTTTACCTTAAGAGGAGCAGCATAAGTTGCATCTCTTTCTTTACATTCTTCGATAGTGTATTTTACTTCATCTTCACATAGTACAAAATCTACGAATTCAAGGCTTAAATGTCCATTGTAATCCGCGATTGGAGATATATCCGCAAAAACTTCCTTAAGTCCTTCATCCAAGAACCATTTGTATGAATCTTTCTGCACCTCAATCAAATTAGGCATTTCAAGAACCTCTTTTTGTCTTGAATAACTCATACGGACGCTTTTGCCACTAGTAACAGGACGGATTCTATTTTTCTCCATTTGACGTTTCACCCCTTGTTTTTTAATAAGTTGTTAATTACATCTAAAATTAATCTCATAATTCAGTTTCAAACCAATAGGCATCAACTGAACTAAATATATCCATTCATAAAAACACATTTAAAAACCGTCGAAAAATTCAAAATTTCTCAACGTTTTCACTGTCTTTTTAAGAATTTGTAGCCTTTTCTTCTACAATATTTGATTCAAAACTGAATTATGAAATCAAATTTCCGCTGCCAAAAAGGCAAACCACACCATAATAGTGCATTGTCCATAATATCATATATCATTTTCAAAGTCAATAGTTCTCATAATTTTTTCCTTCACTTAATAATAAGGAATTTTCTATTAAAACAAAAAAGCCATTACAACAATACATTGTAATGGCTTGATATGCACTATTTAACTCAAAATTATTTAAGAGTAACTTTAGCTCCAACTTCTTCAAGTTTAGCTTTGATTTCTTCAGCTTCAGCTTTGCTAGCGCCTTCTTTAAGTACCTTAGGTGCTCCGTCTACTACTTCTTTAGCTTCTTTTAAGCCTAATCCTGTAGCTTC
>CAYOMP010000277.1:0-2188 GCA_964405075.1 uncultured Lachnospiraceae bacterium | reverse complement strand
GAATGTCGTAAACCACCGCGCTCGGCGCGAGAATGTGACAAGGCACATTCTTTGTTCCTCTAAAATATAAAACTATTCAGAGAATATCAATTAAAATGTGATATGCTTGACGGTCGAATTATAGATTAGTATAATAAAACCTATCGGAATTGTAGAGATTAAGATGAATACCATAAGATGTCGATTTTCTACAGATGCAAGGGGGATTAAAGGGAGTGAATGAAGAATACGAGAAAGTAGTTGCAGAAAAATATGTGTCATTGGCAAGAAAAGCTATATTTAGATCATATAGGAAGAGGTTGAGAACTTTATGAATTTTATAAATGTGTCACAGTTAAATGAAATGGCGAAAGAGTCATATGATTTAATTGATATCAGAGATGCAGGAAGTGTTATTTATGGGTTAATTCCGGGTGCAATTAATATTCCGGTTGAAGAACTCAAAAATGATGCAGAAAAATATTTAGAATCTATTGATAAACAAAAAAAGGTAATTATCTATTGCCAAAGAGGAGAGAAATCTGTAGAAATTGCAGAAATAATCGAGAAATGTGGTAGAGAATGTTATAGTCTTGAAGGGGGATATAATGCATATTTAATGTCTCATATTGTAACTGGTGAGGTAGCTACTCATGTAAAACAGGAAAAAGCAGAAAACAGCATACGAAAAAAGTTTCATAAGCAGATTTTCTCGCCATTTGCAAAAGCCTGTAAAACATACCAACTCATAAATGAAGGAGATCGTATTGCTGTATGCATCTCGGGCGGAAAAGATTCTATGCTGATGGCGAAACTATTTCAAGAAATAAAAAGACATCGAAAGGTTAATTTTGAACTAGTATTTCTGGTTATGGATCCTGGATATAATATAGAAAATCGTACGCTAATTGAGAGCAATGCAAAACAGCTTGGAATACCTATAACTATTTTTGAAAGTGATATATTTGATGCGGTAGATACAGTGGAAAAAAGTCCTTGCTATTTGTGTGCGAGAATGCGAAGAGGTTATTTATACAGCAAAGCAAAAGAACTTGGATGCAATAAGATTGCGCTTGGGCATCACTATGATGATGTGATAGAGACAATTCTTATGGGAATGCTTCACGGCGGACAGGTACAGACTATGATGCCAAAGCTTCATAGTACAAATTTTGAAGGAATGGAATTGATAAGGCCAATGTATTTGATTAGGGAAGCAGATATTTGTAAATGGAGGGATTATAATGAATTGCACTTTTTACAATGCGCCTGTCATTTTACAGAAACTTGCAGCACCTGTCATGAAGATGGGACAACTTCCTCAAAACGTCTTGAAACGAAAAAGTTGATTGCTATGTTAAAGAAAACGAATCCATATGTAGAAAATAACATTTTTAAAAGTGTTGAAAATGTCAATTTGAATACAATTATTGCATATAAAAAGGATGGAGAACGTCACCACTTTTTGGATGAATATTAGAAAATGGAAAATAGTACTATGATGAATTAATCTTGTAGTGTATAAATTATTAATGATACAAAAGGGAGAAAGAACAGTGGAACATAGATAGAGAAAGGAAAATAATTAAGAAGAAAACATATTTATGTTCTAAAAGACTATAGAGAATAAAAAGAAGCTGTCCACAATTATAATATTGTGAACAGCTTAATCCTATTTCTTTTCTTTTTTTGCTTTATCAGCTAATTTTTTGAAAAAGCCTTTCTTTTCTTCCGGCTTATCAAGTGGTCCGCGAATACCTTTTACACTAGTGATATAGATACCGCTAACTACTGCTTTAACTTCTTTTTTTACAGGTACGTAATCAAAAATTTTGTCATCACAAATGAAAGTCATAACCTTTGGTCCTACTTTTGCTTTTACTATAGGTAGCTTAGAACCACGAAGCATCTTAGGTGTCTGTTCCATAACAATTGCTGGAAGTCCGGCATCTTTTAGCTTCATCTTCTTTTTATCAATAATGAGCATAGTCACATTCTGTGCTGCTGCCTGAATCTGCTCCTGTTGAGCAGCTTGTTTTTTCTGTAAGTTTTTACCAACAAAATATAGTACAACTAATAGAACTACAAGTACTACTAAAATACCAATTAAAATCTTAAAAGCCACGAAATATTTCCTCCTTAAATCTTTAAAATTAGACGTTTGCGAAACGCCGTAAACCGCATAAATACGGCATTTTTTATTGTAAAA
>CAYOMP010000276.1:0-2193 GCA_964405075.1 uncultured Lachnospiraceae bacterium | reverse complement strand
GATTCACAAAATATGGACGAAAGAACTATTTTGAAAAATATTTATGTGGCAAAAGTAAAAAATATTGTAAAAAACATAAATGCAGCATTTGTTGAAATTGAAAACGGAGTAGAGTGTTACTATTCTTTGGAAGAAAATAAGAATCATATTTTTCTTAATGGAAAGAAAAAACAAGAAAAAATTGTACAGGGCGATTTGATTTTAGTACAAGTGATTAAAGAAAATATTAAAACTAAGGCACCTGTTGTATCTTCAAACATTAGTATTTCTGGAAAATATATTGTGGTATCTTATGGAGATAATAAGATTGGTATTTCCAATAAACTAGGTAATAGAGCCAAAATAAGATTGAAGAATTTGTTAGAACCATACGAAGATGAAGAATATGGTATCGTTGCACGTACAAATGCTAAAGATGCAAGTGATGAGGAAATAATTAAAGAATTAGAGATTATAAAGGGAAAATTATCTAAAATAATTGAGGTATCAATGTACAGGAATTGTTACTCATGTCTTTATAAGGAGCCAGAAAATTATATTGTTTTTTTAAAAACATTAAATCTTAATGAACTTGAAGAAGTTGTAACTGATGATGAGGAAATATATATTAATTTCTCCGAGTATTTAAAGGAAAATAATATGGAGAATATACCTTTGCGTTTATATAAAGATGATTTGTTACCATTATGTAAGTTGTATAGTTTAGAAAAAGCAATTTCAGATGCATTAAGTACAAGAGTTTGGTTGAAATCAGGGGCATATTTAGTCATTGAGCCAACAGAAGCATTTACAGTCATAGATATTAATACTGGTAAATATGATGGTAAGAAAAATGTTCAAGAAACTTTTTATAAAATAAATCTGGAGGCGGCTAAAGAAATAGCAGTACAATTACGTCTTAGAAATATTTCAGGAATAGTTGTTATTGATTTTATTGATATGAAATCAGAAGAGTATATAGAAAACCTTATGTTAGAATTTGGTAAATATTTAAAAAATGATGTGGTAACTACCACTTTAGTAGGAAGAAGTCCATTGAATTTGGTGGAATTGACAAGAAAGAAAGTTAGAAAGTCATTAAGAGAACAATTGTGTACTGAATGTATATGTTGTCACGGAAGAGGATATTTGTAAAATGAAAGCTGACTTGCATATTCATACGACAAAATCAGATAGTAGTTTAAATTTATCTGATGTATTTAGACAAGCTAAGAACTTAAATATTGAATGTATTTCAATTACCGATCATGAAACAGTTCCTAATGTCAAATTAATGAAGAATATGGCTGATGCATACAATATAAAGGTTATTTCGGGAATTGAACTTATATGTAGGCAGAAGGACAAAACGAAAGCACATATTTTGGGTTATAATATAAAAGATTATTCCAAAATAAAAAAAATATGTGAGGATGTAATTAAACAAAAACATTCCAATTCGCTAGAGCAATTAGAGGCTGTTCAAAAAGCGGGATATGATATAACAATTGAAGATGTTTGGAAGGTTACAGATAAGCCATGCATTTATACACAGGCAATAGGACTGGCTATGTATGAAAAAGGGTATGTAGATAATCCCGTTGGCAAATGGTATAAAGAATGGTTTGGTGTAGGCAGCAAATACTACTTGAACGTAAAATATTTAACAGGTGAGGAATTGATAGAAGCTATTGTTGAAGGTGGAGGAAGTGCTGTGTTAGCACATCCCGGACAACAAAAAAACTTCGCGCTTGTTCCAAGTTTTATAGAAGCAGGAATGACTGGAATAGAATATATTCACCCATCTAATAATAAGCAGGATATGGATGTTATTTCTAAAATTGCAAAGGAAAATAATTTGTTTATTACAGGTGGAAGTGATGCTCACGGCATAACGTCGAATAGTGGTGGCAAAATAGGAGATTATATCATTGATGTAGATAATAATCATCCCTTATTTATGGCTTAATCTAGTGTATACGTGATTTTTACTATGGGATTGTTGAGAAAATATATGGTGAAATACATTGCAAAAAATAGTTCGTAAAAATTAATAAAAATATGATGAAAAATATTGACATATAAGAAACAAAGTGATAGACTGTAACGGTATGCCGCACAGTGAGGTTATAAGTTGTGTTTTTAACACACACCATAACTGGCGAGTAATGATAAATAGGAGGTGCCATATGTACGCAATTATAGCAACAGGTG
>CAYOMP010000275.1:0-2279 GCA_964405075.1 uncultured Lachnospiraceae bacterium | reverse complement strand
ATTAAATTATTGTCTATGGAAAAGTATAAATCTGGCGTTCGCATTTCTATGTTATGTGGCAGACGTGCATTTGCAGACTATCAACTAAAGCAAAATCTCGTTGTTGCTATTTCACAAGAATTATCTGCAAAGCCTGAGAACACTCCACAGGCTGTTTCTAAACTGAAAGCTGATAATTTTACAATCAATGGTAAAGTTATGGCATTAACAGATTCATTAATTGATTATAAGATAAATGCTATCAAAGCTACAGATGAAAACATTTTCTTATTTGAAAATGGATTAGAAAAAAATTCCGTTAGAAAAATGGTAAATAAGCTAATGGAAAAGACTAATAAAATATGTGGTGTTTTTAATGAAGTACCTAATGAAACCCAAGTTACATCTTTCAATTATGTAATCGGAAGTACTGATACAGATGTTAGAGACTTTTCAAAATCTTTAAATGAGAAATTGAATGGACGTGGTGGTGGAACTGCACAGATGGTACAAGGCTCTATTTCTTGTTCTCTTAATGAGTTGAAAGTTTTTATAGATTCTGGTTTTTGAAGATGGAGTATATAGAAAATATTTAATTTTGTGATATTTATAAGGAATTTTCATTTCCAATACAGACACGCTTGCGCTTGATACATACGTAACAGTACTAAACTCGCAATAAATTGCTCGTTAAGTGCTGACGTATGTATGACAGTCTGATATGGAATATGAAAATTCTATTTTTTATATGCAAAAAGAAATATTAAGTAGATAGCGAGATGGAGATGCCGGAGGACTAGAGAGGGAGCACTTGGATGCTCCTTTCCTCCATAACACCAACTCTTTGTGTTTGACGTACTTCCTACTTTCCGATTTTGAAACTCAATCTTCCAAAAGGAATTCTGACATTACATAATTGCTAACATCTATTCCCTCTTTTGTAAGGTAAACTCGTCCATTCTTTTCTTCTAAAAGCCCATTTTTTTCGAATCTTTCAATCACTTCTGAATATACTTCTTTTATATCCACACCAAATTTGTCCGTAAATTCTTTATAACTAACACCTTCTATCATTCTCAAACCAAGAAACATTGTCTCTTCCATCTGCATATTAGTAGTTAGTTTTTCTATATCTTTTGCCACTGCTTTTTTATTAACAATACTCTGAATGTATTCTTTCATATCTGTAGTATTGCTAAATCTATTATTATTTATTAATGAAGCTGCCCCCAAACCAAAGCCTATATAATCTGTACGTTTCCAATATGAAATATTATGTCTGCACTCATATCCTGACTTAGAATAATTAGATATTTCATACTGATTATAACCGTTATCATTCAAAATTTTTCTGGTTATATGGTACATTTCCCGCTCCTCTTCTTCTGTAGGCAACAATTCTTCTCTGTTATAATACATTTCAAAAAACGGCGTACCTTCTTCTATTATCAAAGAATATGCTGATATATGTTCTGGATTCAATGCGACTATTCTTTCTAAATCCAGTTTCCATTCTTCAACAGTTTGTCCCGGTAATGCTGACATTAGGTCAATATTTATATTATTAAATCCACATTCTCGTGCTAACTTGTAATTTTCGCAAAACTCTTCAAAATTGTGAATTCTTCCAAGATTTTTCAGTTTTTCATTATCTGTTGACTGTAATCCCATACTTATTCTATTTATTCCAGCCAACTTATATATTTCTAACTTCTGACGATTCAACGTTCCCGGATTAGCCTCTATTGTTATTTCTGCATTTTTGTCCACAAAAAAATTTGAATAAATTAATTCTAATATTTCTTTAATGAATTCCGCCTTTATAATAGAAGGCGTTCCTCCTCCAAAAAAGATTGTCTTAACTTCGTAATCTTCTTTATATTCAAAACCTACTATTTCTTTCTTCAAACACTCAATATAATTATCATCATATTTTGGAAATGATAAAAAATCACAATATCTGCATTTTTGTTTACAAAATGGAATGTGTATGTATATTCCTAAATCTTTCTTATTCATTGACTTTCCTCATTTTCATTAAACAATTATGATAAACTCGTAAATATGTTTCTCAAATTATCGCGGCGCTCGTCGAAAATCTATGTAAACATAATTCTCTCCTCGTTGCTCGCGTAAAATAAAAGTCTCAACTAATATTGAGACTTTTATTATTTGTTATATACTTTTAATTAATTCTCATCTAATTTCAAAACGCTCATAAATGCCTTTTGTGGTATTTCCACGTTACCTACCTGACGCATACGCTTCTTACCTTCTTTTTGCTTTTCAAGAAGCTTTCT
>CAYOMP010000274.1:0-2317 GCA_964405075.1 uncultured Lachnospiraceae bacterium | reverse complement strand
GTTCCAACGTTAGCAGATGTTGTAGTTTTACCAACGCCACCCTTTCCGGATGTTACAACAATAACTTCACTCATGAATATTTTCCTCCACTTTTACTAATTATATATTAATATCATTTAAAACATCTTTGGTAATTGGTTCTATATATATATTACCATCTTCAACAAAGGAAATCTTTGGCTCAGAATCCACACGTTTCTTAGTTTCATCTGAAGATCTGGCTATTACGTCACCAATTCTTATCTGCACAGGATTCATTTCCAGTGCTGCCACAAATGCTGAATCATTACCTGTTGCTCCTGCATATACATTTCCTTTAAGTGCTCCAAGAATAATTATATTTCCCTTTGAAATAACCTTAGCCCCTGGATTAACATCACCTAATATAACAAGGCTGGTTTCTGATTCAAGAACTTGTCCTGAACGTAATGTTCCTTTATAAAACTGACCATCTCTATTATCTAATTCTGCGATTTTTGCATCTAGCAATCTTTTAAAATCAGCTTCTCTTTTCAAATCATTATCCATAACACAAACAATTTGAATATTTGAATTATCTGTAATTGTCTGTATAACTTCATATTCCTCTTCCTGAGACAATTCTCTTCCTTCAATAGACAAAACCATCTTAGCATCTTTAAAAAATTTTGCTGAATCTTTAAATTTGTTTGCCATTTCATCTAATATCTCGTTGAATGGAGTTTCTTTATCCATCAAAACTACAATGCCATATTTATTGCTTTTGATAACAACTGAATTATTAGCCACTGCAATTTCCTCCTTTATCGGTTTAATCAGCAATTTGATTTGCACTAGGCTGCATTGCTGTTCCATTAACAATTTCATCTTTATCTTCAAGCTCGAAATAGTATTTCAACACTTCTCTTCCTATTTCTGCAGCATTTGCTGATGTATAACCATTAGCAATCTGAACACTCATCGCAATCTCCGGATTCTCATACGGAGCATAACATATAAACAATGCATGGTTAGGTCTGCTTTTACTTTCCTGAGCAGTACCAGTTTTTCCTGCTACAGAAATTGGGAATTCTTTAAAAATATCCATATTTTCCAATACCATTCTCATACCGGAATGAACTGCATTCCATGAACTATTTGAGACCTCATCCAATTTATTATATACTGTTGATGAATATTCTTCAATAATATTTCCCGAAGAATCTGTAAGTTTATCCAGCAATGTTAGGTTGTAACAAGTACCACCATTCGAAACTGTAGTAACATACTTAGCCAACTGCACATTAGCATAGTTATTTGTACCCTGACCAATAGCTGAAATAACAGGATACTCTGTAGATATCTGAGGTTCTGATTCTGTAATTTCGATTCCACTTTTTTCACCTAATCCAAACATTTTTGCATATTTTGCAAGCTTATCAATACCCAACTGGCTTGAATACTGTCCAGATGCTGTTGTACTTAATCTATATCCTACTTCGTAGAAGAAATAGTTACAAGAATCCCTAATAGCTTCTGAAACGTTAATAATTCCATGATTTGATGGATATATCCAACATTTATGTTGATCCGTTAATTTGTCAAATATTCCTAAATCCTGTATAACTTCATTTGTTGTTATAACACCCTCTTCTAATCCCGCAATAGCAGAAACTACCTTAAAAGTAGAACCAGGTGCTGTTTTTTGCTGTGTTGCACGATTGATTAGTGGGAAAGACAAATCATTTAACAATGAGCTATAATAATCCGCATCTATACTATTAGCTAATCTATTATTATCATAACTTGGATAGGTAACACATGCTAACACATCTCCTGTATTAGAATCTGTTATAACTGCTGAACCTGAACAAGGATCTAATGCCAATTGTGCCGGAGTAATCTCAAGATTCGTTATCTTCTCAATCATAAAGTTATACGCACCGACATTCGAATACAATTTTAATTCGTTTACCTTTGCTTCATCATATTCCAATATTCCCTGTTCAAATAGAACTAAACATATTTCCGGGCCATATATAATTTCATCTTTTATCATATACTTATACATCTTCTTGCTAAAAGAAACATCTTTTCTCAAAGCATCGAAAATATATGTTAACAAAGAGTCATATATCTCATTAGAATCTGAATACTTACTTTCTATGTTAAACTTGGTGTTATCAATCCAATTTTTGGTTATTGCATATGTTAAGTATTCCTTTAGGCTAATAGTTTCATTTTTCCAAGATTTATACACGTTATCGTCCGTATCAACATTCCCTTTTATCAAAATTCCATTTTCAGATAACATATTTACAATATAACTATAATACACCTGCATTTCAGCTGGTGAATC
>CAYOMP010000273.1:0-2338 GCA_964405075.1 uncultured Lachnospiraceae bacterium | reverse complement strand
TTTTCTCCCTGTTTTGTCAAAGCTTCATCTAAAGCTTCAGCCTGTGGAATTGTTCTTGGGAAACCATCTAATACATATCCATTTGCACAATCTGGTTCTGCAAATCTATCCATAATTAACTCCAATGTTAATTCATCTGGAACTAAAAGTCCCTGATCCATATATGTTTTAGCCTTTTTTCCTAATTCTGTTTCATTTTTAATATTTGCTCTGAAAATATCTCATGTTGAGATATGTGGTACCTGATATTTGTCAGCAATCTGCTTTGCCTGAGTTCCTTTACCAGCACCTGGAGCTCCTAACATAATTATTCTCATGATTTTTCCTCCATTTTACTTAAATCTTTCCTTCTATATATAATATCATATTTATTACAAAAACATATAATATAGAAATTTTTGATAAATACATTTTTGTAATAAATAGTATGCTTGCAAACTATTTGCGCTCAAGTGGTGCTTCTATGACAAACTTCTTCTCCACGAGCTACGCATATTACACAAAGTGTTTTTTTATCATAGGAACTCATAACACTTTCTTATGTTAATTTATCAAGGTGTTTCCTATAATAAAACAAAGAAGTACTCTGTGCCCTGATGGGCCACAGAGCACTTCATGCATACTCTTCTATTAACAGCAAAGCCTTCATAGAATTATTTGATTTAAGTATTTATTTATCTATGATTAAATCATAGTGTTACTCAAACTATGTGAAACACGCTTTGCGAGTTTCGTAAATTAGTCATTTAAAAATCCTTTATAGTTTCTTACAAGCATCTGTGATTCAATCTGCTTAATAGTTTCAAGGATAACACCAACAATAATTATTAATGATGTACCACCAAACGAAACTGAAGCACCAAAAACTCCCGATGCAACTATAGGAATTACTGCTACAATAATTAGACCTACAGCACCTATAAAGATAACATAACTTAATATTGAATTTAAGTAATCAGTTGTAGGCTTTCCCGGACGTATTCCTGGGATAAAACCACCTTGTTTTTTCATATTATTAGCTACTTCCATAGGATTAAAAGTAATTGAAGTATAGAAATATGCAAAGAATACTACTAAAACAATGTATACTAACAAACCAATACTATATACTGGTTCATTAGGATTACACCAGTTTGAAGAACTAAGCCCTTTAAGTATTTTACTTCCAATTCCTGTTCCGTTACCTTTACCAGCTAACTGGGCAATAACAACAGGAAATTGTAATAATGACTGTGCAAAGATAATTGGAATAACACCTGCTGTGTTAACCTTTAATGGAATATGTGTACTCTGTCCACCTACCATTTTTCTGCCCTGCATCTTCTTAGCATACTGTACTGGTATTCTTCTTTCTCCACCCTGTAAGAATATTACAAATACAACTGTAGCAAGAATTATTGCTAAAATAATTACTGCCGCTAAAGCACCCTTTGCAATTGTTTTATTCATAATGAACTGCTGATATAATGCAACAAAATCATCAGGAATTCTTGAAATAATATTAATTAAAAGAACAATGGAAATACCATTTCCAACACCCTTTTCAGTAATTCTTTCACCAACCCACATAAGGAATGCAGCTCCAGCTACTAAAGCTACTATTACAGTTAATACATTAACAAAATTGTATTCTGTTAAAAGACCTTGTCTACCGAATCCAATAGCCATTGCCCCGCCCTCAATCAAGGCTAATACAACTGTAACATAACGTGTAATCTTTTGTATTTTCTTTCTTCCATCTTCACCATCTTTTTGCATTTCTTCTAACTTAGGAATTGCAATAGTTAAAAGCTGCATAATAATTGAAGATGTGATGTATGGCGTAATATTTAATGCGAAAATGGACATTTGGGCAAATGAGCCTCCAGTGATTGCGTCAAAGAAATTGAACGCATCACCAGAGCTATTTGCAAACCAATTCGCAAAATAAGTTCTATCTACTCCCGGAATAGGTAACTGTGAACCTATTCTGATTACAACTAACATTAAAAATGTATAAAAAATTCTGTTTCTTATATCTTTAATTTTAAATGCATTACGGAGTGTTTCAAACATTATTAGATCACCTCGGCTTTTCCACCAAGAGCTTCAATCTTTTCTTTTGCACTTGCACTGAATGCATTAGCCTGAACTGTAAGCTTCTTAGTCAATTCTCCATTTCCAAGAATTTTAACACCATCTCTTGCATTGCTAACAACACCAGTTTCAAGTAATGTTTCAACAGAAACTACTGCGTCATTTTCGAATCTTTCAAGAGCACTTAAGTTAATAGCAACGATATCTTTGCTATTACGGTTAGTAAAGCCTCTCTTAGGTAATCTTCTGTATAAAGGCATCT
>CAYOMP010000272.1:0-2408 GCA_964405075.1 uncultured Lachnospiraceae bacterium | reverse complement strand
GCATCCTTAGGGATGCCATTTCTAATATCCCTACGGGGGATTATTTAGCGCTTACCATATATTTATAACGAGTTGAAAATAAGTCTTGAATATATAACACTTCAAGACTTATTTCTATTAGAGAGTTACAATATAATGTTAGAGTTATCAATGTTATGAAATTTTATCAACCAATCTGCAAACCCCTTTTCCATCAATAAGAGAGGTTTCTTTTATATATATTTTTTCTCTTAAATTATAATTTTCAATTAGAGTATCTAATCCAGTTAATATTCGGCTTATTAGTAGATTATTACCTTCTCTATAATCACCGCAGTTAATGGCAAGCCCTTTATCCTGGAAGCCTTTGACTCCTAAAATTTGATTATCCGCAAAAGAAAATGTAATTATAGGTAAACCACATCTGCATAATTCGTACATAGTCGAGCCACAGGCACTTATAGCAATATCACATTTAAGCATAATTTCCGACATTCTAACTACATTTTGATGTATAGATATATTGTCGTTATTTGCTTCAATTTCTAAAAGTTTATATAAGTTTCTATTCATTTTTCCGGAAATTACATGAAAATGAATGTTTTTATATTTATTTGATTTAGTGATTTCTGTTAGTAATTGTCCAGCTATATTGTAGGTATCAGTTCCACCAGTACTTATTAAAACAGAGTTTACTTTATTTTTAAAAGAAGTTTCTATATTTTGAAATTCATCCCGAAGTGGAGCATATTTAGCCCCTAATACTAATTTTGCTGAAGAACCAACTAACTTGCTATAATCAATAGTATCACCATAAATATTATAGTTAATTAACATATCTACTGGATAATCAATAATACCTAAATCGTCAAGATATATTACTTTTGTAACTTTACGCAATTCTTCAACATAATGTGAAGTAATGTAATAAGAATCAATTAATAGTGAATATATATTTTTTTCTATAATTAATTCTTTTAATATGTCAAGTTCATATTCTAAATTATCCCATTTGGTATTAAGGCAAATGGTCTCAAAGCCTCTAGAATGTATTAATTCTTTTGAAAACTCATCTGCAATTATAAAAGTAGTTGGTATATTTCTTTTTTTTAATTCTTCCGCAATGGACATACACCTCATAATGTGTCCTGTTGCTATTTTTTCATTTGCATCCGCACGAATATAAAACATACTATTTTTCACCTGCGAATTCTATAACTTTTTCAATTACATAGTCTTGCTGTTCGTTTGTTAAATCTGGATATAAAGGAATACTAATAAGGTGTTCATATAGATTCTCAGCGTTTTCACATTTAACGTCTTTATAGCCATTTTCTTGATAATAAGGGTGTTTATATACTGGAATGTAATGAACATTTACTCCTATTCCAGATTCTCTTAGTTTATCAAAAACTTCTTTTCTATTATTAACCTGAATAACATATAAGTGCCAACTACTATTGCAACCATCTTTCATGTAAGGGATAGTAATTCCTTTGACATCCTTGAATGCTTCATTATATCTCGATACTAATTCGCGTCTTCTGGCTACGAATTGATCCAAACGTTTTAATTGAGAAATGCCTAATCCACATTGAATATCTGTAATTCTGTAATTGTAGCCAAGTGCTAATTGCTGGTAGTACCAAGCTCCTTCATTTTTTGTCATTTGTGATTCGTCACGAGTAATACCATGAGAACGGAATAATACTAATTTCTTGTAATAGTTTTCATCGTTTGTAACAATCATACCGCCTTCTCCTGTTGTAATGTGTTTGACAGGATGAAAGCTAAATGTTGTCATTCCTTCTAAGCTACCAATCTTGGCACCTTTATAATCGGCTCCTAATGCATGAGCTGCATCTTGAATTACAACTAAATTGTGTTTATGGGCAATCTCATATATTCTATCCATTTCACAAGGTTGACCTGTATAGTGAACAGGAATAATAGCCTTTGTCTTAGAAGTAATTTTTCTTTCTATATCTTCTGGTGAAATATTATAAGTAACTGGATTGATATCAGCAAAAACAGGTGTTGCACCACAATATAAAGCACAGTTTGCCGATGCAGCAAAAGTGATAGGTGTTGTGATTACTTCATCACCAGGCTGAATACCAGCAGCAAAGCAGGCAGCGTGAAGGGCAGCAGTTCCGTTTGATATTGCTACGGCATATTTGGCACCAACATAATCAGCTACAGCCTTTTCAAAACTAGCAACAGTAGGTCCTGTTGTTAAATAGTCAGAGCGTAGAACGTCTACGACTGCTTGTATATCTTCTTCTGTTATTGATTGAGTTCCATATGGTATGTACATAAATAATTCCTCCCAATGTAATCTATAGTAAAATAGGCGTTTGCGAAACGCCGTAAGCCGCATAAATACGGCATTTTTTATTGTAAAAAAACAAATAACTCCTCACCGGATA
>CAYOMP010000271.1:0-2450 GCA_964405075.1 uncultured Lachnospiraceae bacterium | reverse complement strand
TTAGCTGTATACATACCTGAACATGAACCACATGTTGGACATACTTTTGCTTCAAATTCTGCAACATCTTCTTCTGTCATTGTTCCAGCTGCATAAGAACCTACTGCTTCAAACATTGAAGATAAACTTCTCTTTTCTCCACGAACACGTCCGGCTAACATTGGTCCACCGCTTACAAATACAGTTGGTACATTTACTCTGGCTGCTGCCATTAATAAGCCTGGTACATTCTTATCACAGTTTGGAACCATAACTAATGCGTCAAACTGATGAGCCATTGCCATTGCTTCTGTTGAATCAGCAATTAAATCTCTTGTTACTAATGAATATTTCATACCTGTATGTCCCATTGCGATACCATCACATACTGCGATAGCTGGGAAAACGATTGGTGTTCCACCTGCCATTGCTACACCGATTTTTACTGCTTCTACTATTTTATCCAAGTTCATATGACCTGGTACAATTTCGTTATGTGAACTTACGATACCAACTATTGGTCTTTCCATTTCTTCCTTTGTAAGCCCTAATGCGTTCAACAATGATCTATGGGGAGCTTGCTGCATTCCTGTCTTGATTGAATCACTTTTCATTACTTATTCCTCTTTTCTCTTTAAAACTCTATACTAATCTCATAAATTAAAATATTATATTCTTTCTGAAATAAGATCACCCATTTCTTTTGTTCCAACCTGTTTGCAACCTTCTGACATAATATCTACTGTTCTATATCCTTCTTTAAGAACCTGACTAACTGCTGCTTCAACTGCATCAGCTTCTTTATCTAAATCAAATGAGTATCTAAGCATCATTGCCGCTGAAAGAATAGTTGCAATTGGATTAGCCACGTTCATTCCTGCTATATCAGGTGCTGAACCATGACTTGGTTCATATAATCCTAGTTTTGTTTTTCCAAGGCTTGCTGAAGATAACATACCTATTGAACCAGTTACCATACTAGCTTCATCTGATAAAATATCTCCAAACATATTTTCTGTTAAAATAACATCAAACTGTTTAGGATCTTTTACTAACTGCATTGCACAGTTATCAACTAACATATTTTCTAATTCTACTTCTGGATAATCTTTGGCTACTTCAGCCACTACTTTTCTCCAAAGTCTTGAAGAATCCAATACATTAGCTTTATCAACACTAGTTACTTTTTTTCTTCTCTTCATTGCAATTTCAAAACCTTTGATTGCAATTCTTCTGATTTCGTTTTCGTCATATGTAAGAACATCTGTTGCCTTTAAACATCCATCAACTTCTTCAGTCTTTCTATCTCCAAAATAAATACCACCGGTAAGTTCTCTCATTACTACCATATCGAATCCATTGCCGATAATCTCTTCTTTTAATGGACAGGCATCCTTCAACTCATCATAAAGATATGCTGGTCTGATATTTGCAAATAATTCCAAGCCTTTTCTTAAGGCAAGTAATCCAGCTTCCGGTCTTAAGTTTGGTGCAACATCGTACCATTTTGAATTTCCAACATTTCCACCTACTGCGCCAAGTAAAACTGAATCGCTTGCCTTGGCGACGGCTAAAGCCTCCTCTGTCAATGGGACGCCGTGAACATCTATCGAAGCTCCTCCCATTAGAATATCTGTATAGTTAAAAGTATGTCCATACTTTTCTCCCACTTTATCTAATACTTTTTTTGCCTCGGCTACTATTTCAGGACCAATACCGTCCCCAGAAATTGATGCTATATTGTAGTTCATTTATATCTCCCTTTCTTCTCTATAATCTTTTCTCCCTAATCAATTTATCCCTCGTATTTAATCGATAAATATTTCTATTAATGATAGCTTATTTTGGGATATATTTCAACTATTATAACATTTTTTTCTATTTTTTTTGACTATTATAACCTCAAAGAATATCAAACATAACTACAAGTTTAAAACCCCAAAAGATTAGCCCAAAAAAAGATGCCACATTATATGGCATCTTTCTCTATATAACTATTTAATTGTTAAAATTATTCAAATTACATCATTCCCATTCCTGGTGCTCCACCTGCTGGCATTGCTGGAAGGTCTTCTTTAATTGTAGCAACTACTGATTCTGTAGTTAATAATGTTGAAGCTACACTAGTAGCATTCTGTAATGCACTTCTTGTAACCTTAGCTGGATCAAGAATACCTGCATCTACCATATTTACATACTGACCATTCAATGCATCAAATCCCATTCCTGGTTCAGATTCTCTTACTTTGTTGATTATTACAGAGCCTTCAAGACCTGCATTAGCTGAAATGTGGAATAATGGTGCTTCTAATGCTTTAAGAATAACCTTAGCACCTGTTCTTTCATCTCCATCAAGTGTATCAACTAATTTAGCAACTTCTTTTGATGCATGGATATAAGCTGAACCACCACCAGAGATTATACCTTCTTCAACTGCAGCCTTTGTAGCAGCCAAAGCGTCTTCCATACGT
>CAYOMP010000270.1:0-2451 GCA_964405075.1 uncultured Lachnospiraceae bacterium | reverse complement strand
GATTTTTAAGTATGGTTGTAATGCTTTTTATATTAGCAGGTTGTGGAGTTGAAGAAAGTGATACAGAAAAGCTAAAGGATTTAGAATATACTATTGTTGAAAAAGAAGAAATACCTGAGGAGTTTTTAGAAGTTATTGAAGGTAAGAAAAACACAGAGTTTAAGCTTACATATACAGAAGGTGAAGAATTATACATAGCAGTTGGATATGGTGAACAAAAGACAGGCGGTTATAGTATTTCTGTTAATGAACTATATTTGACAAGTAATTCCATATATGTGGATACTAGTCTGTTAGGACCAGAAAATGATGAAAAAGTTACAGAGGGTATATCATATCCATATTTAGTTTTGAAACTGGAATATATGGATAAGAATGTTGTATTTGAATAAAAATTTACAATCAAAAATGTGTTATATACTATTTCAAATTTTAATGTATTTATAGTTTTAAATGTTTGTTTTTAACAGGAAACATTAGGTTTAATTATAAAAATTTGGTGAGTAAGGCTTGAAAGTGAGTCTATAAAAAATCCGAGAATTGGAAAAATATTCTCGGATTTTCTGTTTCATAGTTGATAAGTATATGATATAATTTTCAGTGGTTTAGATAGGCAGTATACCAATATAACTAACATGAATACAATACTAGGACATAATAGTAAGTCATAGTGTGAAAAAATTGAGGTAGAATATGGGGAAGATAGTTAAGACAAATGCTATGCGTTTGTTAGAAAGTGAAAAAATAGATTTTGAAACACGGGAATACGAAGTGGATGAAAACGACTTATCAGGGGAGCATATTGCTAAACAGTTAGGACAAGACTGCAATCAGGTTTTTAAAACTTTGGTATCAAGAGGAGAAAAAAATGGAATAATGGTATTTTGTATTCCGGTAAGCGAAGAATTAGATTTGAAAAAAGCATCAACATTTGTTAAAGATAAAAAAATAGAAATGGTTCATGTAAAAGAATTGTTGGGATTAACAGGATATATTAGAGGAGGCTGTTCCCCTATAGGGATGAAAAAGAAGTATCCAACTTATATAGATGAAACAGCAATTCTGTTTGATGAAATATATATAAGTGCTGGTGTTAGAGGTATGCAGATTGTTATTAATCCTGAAACATTAATAGATTTTATAGATGCAACTGTAGTGGATTTAGTAAAGTAATTAATTGAAAACGTATTGAAAAATATAAATATAAATTTAATAAAAAACTAATAAAATAATCAAATATACTACAGAAAAATAGTGCATAGTAGATAGTGAAATACTTTGAAATTTTTACAAGTAACTATGGTTATAATCTTTAACTAAAGACTAGTATATAGAAAAAATCAAAATATTGGTTTGAAAAGATTAAAGGTAGATTATAAAGAAGTGTAGCTAGGAAGATTATATAATAGAGAGGACAATATGATGAAAAAATTAAAGACAACTATATTAAGTTTTGTAATGTGTGTAATGATATTGTGTATAGCAGATTTAAATGTATATGCAGCAGAAGGGAAAATTTCATTTTCAGACCCACAGACTACAGTTGGAGAAGAAGTAAGTGTAAATGTAAAAACGGAAATTTCTGATTCTGTAAAAATTGGAGAAGTTTGGTTGAAATTAACTTATGATTCAAGCGCATTGGAATTTGTAAGTGCAGATTGTGGTAAGTTAGAAGGTGGTGCAATTGTAATAACACAGCCAATAGATAATCCATCCTCTGATGTATGTACATATACGCTTAAATTTAAGGCATTAAAAAGCGGGGCAACCACAATTGATGTTTCTTCATATAATATAGCTGATTCTAAAGGCAAATCAGTAAATGTTAGTAAGATTGGCAAATCAGCAGTAACAGTAGCAGCAGGCACTTCGGATAATGTTCAAAGTGAAGTTGATGCAATGATAAGTGAGGCAGAAGAAGAGTTATCAGAAGAAGATAGTACATCAAACGAGCAAACAGAAGAAACATCGCAAGAAACAGAGAGAGAATACAATTTGATTAGCGGTGATTATCAATATACAGTAATTGAATTTCCAGAAGATGTTACAGTATCAGAAGATTACATCTCAACAGAGTTGGAGATTAATAGTACTGCAGTTATGGCATACCAAAATAGCAAGGATACTGATTACTATTTGATATATTTGATAAATCAAAATGGTGATGAAGGTATGTATTTATACTGTGCAAAAGACAATTCCTTTGTACAGTATAGTGAAAGTGTTATTGGCGGTGAAGATACAGAAAAAGCAGAGCAACTAACGTTAGTAAGCAATAATTATAACGATTTGCTTGGAAAATACAATGAAAATATGAGAATAGCAAAAGATATGTTGTATATTGGAATAGTAATAATTGTTGTGCTATTGATAATTATTATCAATCTTTTATTTAGAGGTAATCATTCAAAAGATGACTTTGAAGAGGATGAAGACATTGAGGAAAATGAT
>CAYOMP010000269.1:0-2506 GCA_964405075.1 uncultured Lachnospiraceae bacterium | reverse complement strand
ACAGACATGGAGTGTATGGATTTTGGAGGTAAATGAAATAGAAAACTAAGAATTTGCTTAATTAAGACACTATAAATGCAAAACTTTTGTATGTCTATGTTATGGTTTTGGATAAGCTATATTATAGTAGCAATAATAGGAATATTACATACGATTTTTAATATTTATGTTTTATATATGAAAACTATGGATGATAAATCAGTGGGAGAAGTATATTGAATATGAAGTACAAAATTGTTATAGGGCAGAGAATGGTAAAATAAGATTTGTGAGGCAAATAATGATATGAAAAGATATATTGCGTTGTTACGAGGAGTCAACATAAGTGGAAAAAACAAAATATCTATGAAAGAACTGAAAGACTGTCTTATAGAACGTGGTTATATAGATGTTATTACTTATCTTAATAGCGGGAACATAGTTTTTTCGGTTGATTCGGTTGATGAGAATGATGAAATTGTACTTGCAAATGAAATAAGGGTAACGATACAAAAATATTTTGAATTAGATATTTCTGTCTTTGTTATTTTGCAGGAAAAATTAAATGATTTATTAAGCAAGTCACCGGACTGGTGGGGAAAAAATGACAATAATATTTATGATAATCTTATATTCGTAATGTCATCTTCGTCTGCTGAAATAATAGCAGAGAAAATAGGAGAACCAACACAGGGATTAGAGCAAGTTTATATTTATGAAAATGTTATTTTCTGGTCTTTCGACAGAAAGAAATATGCAAAAGCAAATTGGTGGAAAAAAACTGCAAGTGTAGGTATTGGTGAAATGCTTACAATCAGAACTGCTAATACACTAAGAAAGATAGTTGAAATGTAGATCAAATAAACAAAAGTTAGTAAAAGGTGATAAATTTGTGAAGTTTAATATGTTTCACGTGAAACATTTAGAATTGACCGAGCTCTTTAGAGCGAGGGATGCTTCTTGTCCGAAGGGCAAGAAGATGTTTATAAAAGTTACAAGAAATTTTGAAGTTATTTTATTTTTTCTGGCGCGATACCGACAAAATCGGAAAGTGTGAAGCACGACAGAAACGGAGTATCTGGATTTTGGAGGTAAAAGAAATAGAAAACTTAGAATTTTATATTGCATACATATAGATTATAATAGTAATAAGTGATATAATGAAATGTAATTGAGTAAAAAGAGAAAGGAGGATTTGTTTTGGGTAGAATTATAGCAATTGCTAACCAAAAAGGTGGAGTTGGTAAATCAACTACTACTATTAATTTATCAGCTGCTTTAGCAGAAATGGGGCAAAAGGTTCTAACAATAGATGGCGATCCTCAGGGAAATACAACTAGCGGATTAGGATTAGAAAAAAGAGAAGTTGAAAATTCGCTTTATGAATTAATATTAGGACAGTGTGATTTTGAAAGCTGTGTACAAGATACAGTTATGGAGAATCTGAAAATTATTCCATCAAATGTTAATTTAGCGGCGGCAGAAATAGAATTAATAGGTATAAATAACAAAGAATATATATTAAAAGAGATAATTGATGAGATAAAGGAAAACTATGATTTTATATTAATTGACTGTCCTCCATCTTTAAATATGTTGACTGTAAATGCTATGACAACAGCTGATACAGTTTTAGTACCTATACAATGTGAGTATTATGCATTAGAAGGTTTGGCAGAATTATTAAGAACAATAGATTTAGTACAAAATAGATTAAATCCAGCACTGGAAATAGAAGGTGTTGTATTTACAATGTATGATGCCAGAACAAATTTATCATTACAAGTTGTCGAAAATGTTAAGGCAAATTTGAAACAGGCTATATATAAAACAATAATTCCAAGAAATGTTAGATTAGCTGAAGCTCCAAGTCACGGATTACCTATAAATATGTATGATCCAAAATCTGTTGGTGCTGAAAGCTATAGATTATTAGCCGAAGAAGTGTTACATAGAGGAGAGGACGACGAATGGCGGTAAAAAAAGCAGCACTAGGCAAGGGCTTAGGCAAAGGTATAGATACAATAATACCTGATAATAAAGAAAAGAAAAAAAATGTATCTGAAAAAGTAGTGGAGAAAGTAGTCGAGAAGGTGGTTGAAAAACCGGTAGAGATGAAGTTAAAATTAACAGAAATCGAACCTAATAGGGAACAACCAAGAAAATTATTTGATGAAGATGCATTATTAGAATTGGCAGAATCTATTAAACAGTTTGGTGTTTTGCAACCTTTGTTAGTTCAAAAGAAAAATGATTATTATGAAATTATAGCTGGCGAAAGAAGATGGAGAGCATCAAAATTAGCTGGATTAAAGGAAGTACCAGTTATTGTAAAGGATTATAGTGACCAGGAAATTGTAGAAATATCATTGATTGAAAATATTCAAAGAGAGAATCTTAATCCTATTGAAGAGGCAATAGCATATAAGAGATTATTAGAAGAATTCAATTTGAAGCAGGATGAAGTAGCTGAGCGAGTATCAAAATCAAGAACAGCAGTAACGAATTCAATGAGATTATTGAAATT
>CAYOMP010000268.1:0-2526 GCA_964405075.1 uncultured Lachnospiraceae bacterium | reverse complement strand
CTAGAGCACACGGTTCATACCCGTGGTGTCAGGGGTTCAAATCCCTTCTTCGCTACTAATATACCCGATGTACTTTGTGCATTGGGTTTTTTGTATGCAATAACAATGGAAATGTTATGTTTCTAAATGCATTTACAAAATGTAGATATAGTTTTGATTTATGCCAGTAGCGATGATAATGCTATGTTTGCATGAGTATTCAAAGAGCACGAAGATAATTTGATAAACTTGCAGAGCGTGTTTTTCATAGTTGGTGGAAGGAGAATTTAAATGAGAGTAGGATTAGGATATGATGTTCATAAATTAGTAGAAGATAGGGATTTGATTATTGGTGGAGTTAATATTCCTTATGAAAAAGGTCTATTAGGTCATTCGGACGCAGATGTATTATTACATGCCATAGCAGACGCGTTACTAGGAGCAGCGGCTCTTGGAGATATTGGAAAGCATTTTCCAGATACAGACCCGGCTTATAAAGGTATTTCAAGTATTGTATTATTAGAAAGGGTAAGAGATTTGTTGGAGGAAGAAATGTTTATTATAGAAAACGTCGATGCTACAATTATTGCCCAAAAACCTAAAATGTTGCCACATAGTCCTCAAATGAGAGAAAATATTGCAAAGGCGTTAAAACTTCCAGTATCTAGAGTAAGCGTAAAGGCAACAACAGAAGAGGGCTTGGGGTTTACAGGAACAGGTCAGGGAATATCATCACAGGCAATATGTTCATTAAGTACTGTTGCAGATTACAGATATGATTCAATGAATGTAATATCATATCCAAATAATTGTGAAGGTTGTCCAGGCTGCGGGAAAAAATAGGTATGGATAATTATGTATTTTAAGCTGTTTGCAAAGTGAAATATTAAAAAAACAAAGTGATATTTTGTTCAATACTCGATAGGTGTGAGAGAAGCCGGTAAGTTTGAAGGATTGGCTTAAATGGGGGAATAAATGTTTAAGTTGTTTAAAAGAAAAAAGGAAAAATTTGAATTAAGTGATGAATTATTTGTAATTAAATTACCTTATAATCAAAATAAAGACACAAGACAGTTATGGGAAGAAATATTTGACGGAGACAGCCAACAGTTTGTGGAATATTACTACGAAAACATAGCGAATAGAAATACCATAATAGCTGCCAGAAAGAATAAACAGATGATTGGAATGGTTCATTTGAATCCTTACCAGATTCATTTAGGACGAGCTATCGTACCGGCTCACTATATTGTAGGTGTGTGTGTTAAAGAAGAGTATAGAAAACAAGGCATTATGAAAACAATGATGAAAAATGCCATACAATCCTTAAATGAACTACGAGAACCTATTGCATTTATAGCGCAGTCAAAGGAAGGATTATATGAACAGTTTGGCTTTGTAACAGCATATAATCAGAAAAATTCTTTGTTTTCATATGATAGAAAATATATTTTTGATGCTGAAGCTATCGAAAATCATAGTGATACAGAAAATGACAATACAGAAAACACTAATTATGAAAATGTTTATTGCAAAGAATTAGTAGATTTGGATGCAAAGAACGAAGAGTTGAATAATTTGGCAAAATTTGCAGAAGGACTATTGTCTGATAAATATACTACATTTGCCTGTCGAGAGTATGAATATTATGTACCGGTTATTAAGCAGTTTAGAGCTGAAAATGGTCAAATGGTAATGATTTGTGAGCATCAGTTTATTATAGGATGTTTCTTGTATTCAGAGTACGATATGATAGAAATAGTGGATGCTATATGGCAACCAGAAGATACAGACAAATGTATGAATGCTATTATGGGATATTTTGAAGGTAAGAATAAGGTCATTAAATTTGTGGCCAGTGATTGTGTTAAGTCAGAATACTTGGTAAAAGAGGTAAATAGACCGTATACAATGCTTAGAATAATCAATCTCGATATGTTTGTCAGATACATAAAAGCAGATAACGAAGTTAAACTGATTATGAAAATAACGGATGATTTTGTGGAAGAAAATAATGGGGTTTTTGAGTTTAATGTGTCTAATGCTGATGGAGAGTCATATATCACTAAAAGTGCGGAAAATCCAGAGGTAAATTTGAGTATTATAGAACTAAATGAGATTTTCTTTAGTGGAAAGATTCCGGACAAGTGCAGTGACGATGTTAGAAACAAATTTGAGAGTATGAGTAAATTTGATAAGGTTTATATTAATGAATATATTTAGTTGACAAATTTACATATTTTGAATAAACTAAGATAGATAAGAAAAAGGCAAAGAACAAGAAGAGTAGCTATTGAAACAGTAACAGAGAGGTATTGTCATCGGCTGAAAGCAATACTTATGATATAGATAGTGAAGTGCACTTGGGAGCTGGCTTTGAGAAGATAGTAACAAAGCACGTTTTTACGCGTTAAGTAAGATTGAGAAGAAATGTAGTATAACATTTCTTGAAATAGAGTGGAACCACGGATAAATTCGTCTCTAAGATGAGCGAAGTTATCCGTTTTTTAATTCATACGAGGAAAGACATTACAGCATTAAAGTTGC
>CAYOMP010000267.1:0-2527 GCA_964405075.1 uncultured Lachnospiraceae bacterium | reverse complement strand
ATTCAGATTTTATATGATATGTTTAATCAGATGGAAGATGTGTATTGTGAAAGAGTATATTCTCCATGGTTAGATTTGGACAAAATAATGAGGGAAAAAAACATACCATTATTTGCAATTGAGAGTCAGGATCCGATTAAGGATTTTGATTTCTTGGGAATTACAATACAGTATGAAATGTGTTATACAAATATTTTGCAGATTCTTGATCTAAGCCAAATGCCATTAATGGCAAAAGATAGAGGAGAAGAGTTTCCTATAGTTATTGGTGGGGGACCTTGTGCATATAATCCGGAACCATTAGCGGACTTTTTTGATTTATTCTATATTGGTGAAGGTGAGACCTCATACGAACCATTATTAGAAGCTTATAAAAAGAATAAAGCTATGGGTGGAAGTAAGAAAGACTTTCTGGAAATGGCTGCAAAGATTCCTGGAATATATGTCCCATCCTTTTATGATGTAACATATAACGAGGATGGTACAATCAAAGAATTTAAGCCAAATAATGAAAATGCACCAGAAAAAATCAGAAAAGAAATTGTTGTGGATGTCACAAATACTTATTATCCAAGAAAACCTGTGGTTCCGTTTATAAAAGCAACACAAGACAGAGTGGTGTTGGAAATTCAAAGAGGTTGCATCAGAGGTTGTCGCTTCTGCCAGGCAGGAATGGTATATAGACCAGTTCGTGAACGTGATTTGGATATGCTTAAAGAATGTGCATATGAAATGCTTAAATCAACCGGACACGAAGAAATATCATTAAGTTCATTAAGTTCTAGTGATTATTCACAATTAGAGGGGATAATTAATTATTTAATAGAAGAATTTGATGGAAAAGGCGTTAATATTTCTTTGCCATCTCTAAGAATTGACGCATTTTCTTTGGATGTAATGAGTAAAGTTCAGGATGTTAGAAAGAGTTCATTAACTTTTGCACCAGAGGCAGGTTCACAGAGATTGCGAGACGTAATAAATAAAGGATTAACAGAAGAAGTAATTTTAAATGGTGCAGGTCAGGCGTTCGAAGGCGGATGGAATAGAGTTAAGTTGTACTTTATGCTTGGACTTCCAACAGAAACAGAGGAAGATATTAAGGGAATAGCATATCTTGCTGAAAAAATTGCAAAAAGATATTATGAGATTCCAAAGGACCAAAGAAATGGTAAAGTTCAGATTGTTGCAAGTACATCTTTCTTTGTACCAAAGCCATTTACTCCATTTCAATGGGCTCCTATGTGTACGAAAGTGGATTTCTTAGGAAAGGCAAGAGTTGTTAATGCAACAATTAAGGAGCAGTTAAATCATAAGAGCATTAAATATAATTGGCATGAAGCAGATGTAACTGTTTTGGAAGGGATTTTAGCCAGAGGAGACAGAAGAGTAGGTGCTTCGATTCTCAAAGCTTACCAAAATGGTTGTATATACGATTCGTGGTCAGAGAGCTTTGATAATGAAAAATGGATGAAAACATTTGAAGAAACTGGCTTGGATATAGATTTTTATACAACAAGAGAACGAGATGTTGATGAAATATTGCCTTGGGATTTCATTGATGTTGGTGTTACAAAGGCATTTCTTAAACGTGAATGGGAAAATGCTAAAAACGAAAAAGTAACAAAGAACTGCCGTATGGGATGTTCTGGTTGTGGTGCTAGTGTATTTGGAGGAGGTGTCTGCTATGAAAATAAGAATTAAGTTTGCAAAATCGGGAGTAATGAAGTTTATCGGACATCTGGATATAATGAGATATTTCCAAAAAGCAATGCGTAGAGCCGGGATTGATATAGCATACTCAGAAGGATTTAATCCACATCAAATTATGTCTTTTGCTTCACCACTGGGCGTAGGACTTACAAGCGATGGTGAGTACCTGGATATAGAAGTAAAATCAACATTCTCTTCAAAAGAGGCGGTTGAAAAACTTAATGCAGTAATGGTTGATGGAATGAAAGTTTTATCATATAGAATGCTATCAGAAGAAAGCAAAAATGCAATGTCAATTATTGCAGCTGCTGATTATGTGGTAAGTTTTCGTGAAGGACACAGCCCAGATATAGATAATCTATCAGAAAAATTAGAAGAGTTTTTAAATCAAAAAGAAATTATTGTTTTGAAAAAAACTAAAAAGAGTGAAAAAGAGACGGATATTAGACCGTATATTTATAGTTGTTCTTATGAAAATGGTAAATTTTTTATGCAGTTAAGTTCTGGGTCTGCCAATAATTTAAGACCGGAGTTAGTAATTGAAGCATTTGCTAAGTATTCTAATTTTGAATTAGATGAGTTCGCTTTGGAAATTCATAGAAGCGAATTATATGCAGAAATGGGAACAGAAGATGAACATAAATTTGTATCTCTTGAAGATTTAGGTGAAGAAATAAATGAATAAACTAATTGTTACACATATTCCTCAAAAGGATAATTTCATTATATCAGCAGTGCATAATGGCAGTCGTTTTATAGAGCTTTATTCACAAAATATTGAAGAAATAACTATTTTGAAAAATATTTATGTGGCAAA
>CAYOMP010000266.1:533-2538 GCA_964405075.1 uncultured Lachnospiraceae bacterium | reverse complement strand
TATTGTTGTGATTTTGATTATTTTTATCAATCTTTTATTTTGAGGTAATCATTCAAAAGATGACTTTGAAGAGGATTAAGACATTGCTTAAAATGATTATGAGGAAGATATGGATGAAAATGTTGAAGATGAAATAGACGAAGAGGATCTTCCTAAGAAAAAAAATAAGAAAGAAAGAAAATTAAAAAAATCTAAGAAGAAAAATCAAGATGATTTTGATGATGAAGATGATGAGAAAAAAGATGATTTTGAATTGGAATTTTTAGATTTTGATGATGAAGACTAGTAAGTAAGAAAAAAGGAGTTTTGATCCTTTTTTCTTACTTACTAGTCTATTGCAAAATTTAATATGTGTGCTACTATATATATAACACAAAATTACTCGCAAATGAGTCTTGGAATAAGAAGGTGAATGAATGGTTATTGAAATTGATTTTAATAGTGAAGAGGCATTGTATATACAACTTCGTAATCAAATTATTATAGGCATTGCAACCTCTAGTATACAAGAAGGCGACAATCTGCCTTCAGTTAGGCAGTTGGCTGATAATATTGGAATTAATATGCATACAGTTAATAAAGCATATACGGTTTTAAAACAAGAAGGGTTTATAACTCTGGATAGGCGAACAGGTGCAACTATTGCACTTAATAGAGATAAGATTCAAGCTATGGAAGAAATGAAAAAGGAAATGAAAGTTATTTTGGCAAAGGGAAGTTGCAAGAATATTACTTGTGAAGAAGTGCATAAAATGATAGATGAGATATATCGTGAATATCAATAGAGCGGAGGACGGATACAAGGATGGATAAGCAATTTACAAATAATGCGAAAAAGGCTATTGAACTTGCTAAAAAATCAGCAAAAAATTTGCAGGCAAGTTATATAGGAACTGAGCATATCTTACTTGGGTTAGTTAAAGAAGGAGAAGGCTTAGCAGCAAGAATATTAGAAAAACATAATGTGTTTGAAGAAGATATAGTTAATATGATAGACAGCCTTATAATGCCAGAAGGAAACGTGGGCTTAAAAGATAAAGAAGGCTATACACCTAGGGCAGAAAAGATTATAAATGCCAGTCAAAATGAAGCTTATAGGTTCAAATCAGAAAAGATTGGAACAGAGCATCTTTTGATGGCTATAATAAAGGATGCTGAAGGTATTGGGGCTAGGCTGTTAACAACTATGAGTGTCAATTTACAAAAAATGTATGTGGACATTTTAGTTGCCATGGGAGAAGATGGAAATCTTTACAAAGAAGAATTTCAAGGTGGAAAACACATAAAGAAAAAGAACAAACAGACAACAACTCCAACATTAAATCAGTTTAGTAGAGACTTGACAGATTTGGCTGCAAAAGGAATGCTGGATCCGGTTATCGGACGTGAAAGAGAAATAGGAAGAGTAATACAGATTTTAAGTAGACGAAATAAAAATAATCCTTGTTTAGTAGGGGAACCAGGTGTTGGAAAAACTGCAATTGCAGAAGGTCTGGCCCTTAGAATAGTTGAAGGAATTGTACCAGATACTATTAAAGGAAAAAGATTGGTGACATTAGATTTGTCAGGTGTTGTAGCGGGCTCTAAGTATAGAGGTGAATTCGAAGAGAGAATAAAAAAGATTATAAATGAAGTAATAAATGATGGTAATACAATATTATTTATGGATGAAATTCATACTGTAATTGGTGCCGGTGGTGCAGAAGGAGCAATTGATGCTTCTAATATTTTGAAACCATCATTAGCAAGAGGTGAAATCCAGTTAATTGGGGCGACAACAATTAATGAATATCGCAAACACATTGAAAAGGATGCAGCATTAGAGAGAAGATTTCAACCGGTTAACGTGGAGGAACCAACACCAGAAGATGCTATAGACATTTTGGAAGGATTGCGAGAAAAGTATGAAGAACATCATAATGTGAAAATAACTGATGATGCAATTCGTGCTGCTGTTAATATGTCAGTAAGATATATTAATGATAGATATTTGCCGGATAAAGCG
>CAYOMP010000266.1:0-523 GCA_964405075.1 uncultured Lachnospiraceae bacterium | reverse complement strand
TTGGTTGATGAAGCAGCATCTAAGGTCAGATTGGGAAATTATTCCATTCCAGATAACATTAAAGAAATGGAGAATCAATTAGAAGAATTTGAGATTAAGAAAGAAGAAGCGATAAAGTCAGGTGATTTTTCACAAGCAACTGTTTTGAAGAAAGAGCAAGAAGAAACAAGAGATAAGCTTGAAAAAACTAAAAGGAAGTTTAATAAAAATACTTACGAAAAAGTTCTCACGGTTGATGAGAACAACATTGCAGACATAGTTGCAGATTGGACAAAGATTCCTGTTAAGAGATTAGAAGAAGCGGAAACTGCAAGATTAAAAAGATTGGAAAAAGAACTACACAAAAGAGTTATTGGACAAGAAGATGCAGTAAGTGCAGTTGCCAAAGCAATAAAGCGAAATAGAGTAGGCCTAAAAGATCCTAACAGACCAATAGGTTCGTTCCTATTTTTAGTGCCTACCGGTTTGGGAAAAACAGAATTATCAAAGCCATTATCACAGGTAATGTTTGGTGATTAGAATT
>CAYOMP010000265.1:0-2538 GCA_964405075.1 uncultured Lachnospiraceae bacterium | reverse complement strand
AACGGGGAAAGAAAACACAGACACTACATTAGAAAAATCTTCTAACAAGAGAGTAAGTGTTAATAAAAGTTCGAGTAAAAAAACAAGTGTGGAAGTAAAAAAAGAAAATGTAAGTGAAGCAACAACCAAAAGTAGTGTCGCTAAGCAAAAGACAAATAGTAAGAAAGCTACAGATAAGAATGCAAGTAAAACAACAGGTAAATCAAAAAGCAAGTTTCAAAATGAAAAGTCTTTAGTAGTTGAATTAGATATAAATGTATTAAGTGGCGGAAGTATTAAAGGCGATGCCGAAATGGAAAAAATTAAACGAAACGAATTAAAGAAATCCATAGAAAAATATGGAATTATCTTGCCATTAGTAGTAGTTTCTTCAGGTAATAATTCTTTTGAAATAGTAGATGGTAATAAGAGATTTGCTGTAGCAAAAGAATTAGAAATGGATAAACTTACCTGCATAGTCCTAGATGTGGATAGTAAAAAAACAGGTGAAATAAAAGAGGAAATAAATAAATTCCAGTATGACTATGATTCAATAAATAATAAGGATAATTTCAAGAGAAGATATTCTATTGTTTCGTCTTTTGGAAAGGATATGCCTGATTATTTATTGTAAGAGTAAATAAGTGAAGAATAAATGTTATTTTGATTTGGCGCATAAAAATGTGAATTAAGTAATGTCAATGAATATGAAAATGCCATGTTAATTTGGCGTTAGAATCATCTTACGTTAAATGATAATAATTGATGGGGATGAGAGACATTTCTGATAAATAAATTGCATTAGAATTTCGAGTATATATTTTAAAAGAATTTTAAATACTAGAAAATCTGTAATTAGAAAATTCCTTATTTGAATTGTTTTGTGTTGAATTGTGTTTGGTTTGTATTGAAAAAAGTCAAATATCATAGTATAATACAAGAAAAGCAAAAACAATAAAATGTAAAAGGAAGGGAGATATAAGATAAATGCAATCATTTGATATTAAGACGAAAATATATTTCGGCGAAAATGCATTGGATAGATTGGCGCAGTTACCTTATAAAAAGGTTTTAATTATTACAGATCCTTTTGTATTGCAAAGCGGAATGATTAAGTATATTACATACAGATTAGAAGAAGGTTCTACACAGTTTGAAGTGTTTAGTGATGTTGTTCCAGACCCACCAATTGAGAAGATTGTGGCAGGTATCAAGGCACTTACTGATTATAATCCGGAAGCGGTCATTGCTGTTGGGGGCGGCTCAGCTATTGACTCGGCTAAATCTATTCAGAAATTTGCAGCAGATATTAATGGAACAGAATCTATTCCTTTGATTGCAATTCCGACTACCAGTGGTACAGGTTCAGAGGTAACTGCATTTGCGGTAATATCAGACCCGGCAAATCAAGTTAAATATCCTTTGGTTTCAGAACAATTGATTCCAACAGAGGCTATTTTGGATGCTGAATTAGTTCGTAGTGTTCCACCTGCAATTACAGCAGATACAGGTATGGATGTATTGACTCATGCTATTGAAGCATATGTTAGTATTAATAACAATGAATTTTCAGCAGCGTTAGCGGAAAAATCTATAGAAATCTGTGGTGTGTGGTTGTTAAGAGCATATCTTGATGGAAATGATATGCATGCAAGAAGAAAAATGCATATTGCATCCTGCCTGGCTGGTTTGGCATTTAATTCGGCATCATTAGGTTTAAATCATGGTATGGCGCATCCATTAGGAGCAAACTTCCATATTCCTCATGGTAGAGCAAATGCTATGCTTTTACCACATATTATAGAATATAATAGTGATATTAACATTCATTCAAAGAGCAAGAAAGAATATTTACCAGCGGTTAGAAAGTACTGTAATATTGCTAAGTTGTTAGGTCTTAATAACTTTAATGAGATTACGACAGTTCGTGCTTTGGTTAACTGGATTCAGTTTATGTTAAAAGAAATGAACATTCCAATATCTGTTTCACAGACAGGAACAGTTGAAGAATGTGATTATATGGCTAAAATTGATGCATTAGCAGATGCTGCACTAGCAGATGCGTGTACCGCAACGAATCCTCGAGTGCCATCAAAAGAGGAAGTAAAAGCAATTTATAGAAATCTATGGTAGAGAGTCTGTATTTTGGTTAAATGTTTCGAAAGGATACGTAGCGATTTTAATTTACGTGAGAATCCAGGAGAAAATGATACAAATCCAGTACCAAGATTTTGTTATGAGTTCTGACGTGATTTATAATGGATAACATATTAAATAAATCATTTACTTATAACAAAAATTGACAAAATAGAACATAAAATACAAATAAATTGAATTATTTTAAAAAATACAAAAGCTTCAAAGCTAGTAAATAAGCCACTTTGAAGCTTTTTTGTTTTTTGAAAGTCAAAAAATGCAAAAAAAAATTAAAAAAAGCTTGCATTTTTAAATGAGTTACTATATAATAAGTTTTGTTGACACGGCAAGTCAAAGAAAAGAAATAAAGGGCTATCGCCAAACGGTAAGGCACTGGACTCTGACTCCAGCATTTCAAGGTTC
>CAYOMP010000264.1:0-2560 GCA_964405075.1 uncultured Lachnospiraceae bacterium | reverse complement strand
AGTATAAGTTCCTACATATGCAACATACTTTTCTTTCATGTCCTTTTCCTCCATTCGTCAAGAATTTTTGTATCAATTATTAATTGTCATAAAATAAATTTGCACATAATTATTACATATATGTTTATATTATCATAATTTATACAATTTGTTAACCTTATTTTCCCAGTATTTATTTTGATATTTATTGATAATTATCTCTATTTTTTATACAAAAATATTTATGCTTATTCTTTTCATTTTGCATTTAAATTACATCTCTATATCCAACTCAATTGGGCAATGATCTGAGCCTAATATATCTGTATGAATCTTAGCATCAATCAATTTATCCTCTAATGCTTTTGAAGTCAAAAAGTAGTCAATACGCCAGCCTGCATTCTTAGCTCTTGAATTAAATCTATATGACCACCAAGAGTAAATACCTTCCATATCAGGGTAAAAATATCTGAATGTGTCTATAAAACCATCTGCCAACAAATCTGTCATCTTACCACGTTCTTCATCTGTAAAACCAGCATTTTTTCTGTTTGTTTTTGGGTTCTTAAGGTCTATCTCTTTGTGGGCCACATTAAGATCGCCACAAACCACTACAGGTTTGTTTTCTTCTAATTTCTTCAAATATGCCTTAAAATCATCTTCCCACTGCATTCTGTAGTCTAGTCTTGCAAGCTCATTTTGTGAGTTAGGAGTATATACTGTAATCATATAGAATTTGTCAAATTCTAAAGTTATTACTCTACCTTCTTTGTCGTGTTCTTCTATGCCAATTCCATAAGTAACATTTAATGGTTCTTTTTTAGTAAAAATTGCCGTTCCTGAATATCCTTTTTTTTCTGCATAATTCCAATACTGATAGTATCCCGGGGTATCTAATTCCAACTGTCCTTCCTGCATTTTTGATTCCTGTATGCAAAAAATATCTGCATTAATTTCATTAAAGAAATCCATAAAACCTTTTTGAACACAAGCTCTTATTCCATTAACATTCCATGATATAAGTTTCATCTAAATTTACCGCCTTTATTTTTTCTTTTTGGTATTTTAATATAGAAAACAATTCTATTTTTTCTCAAATATTATACCACAAAAATGCAGGGATTACTCATAAAGAATAAATCCCCACATTTTCTTTAAACTTGTTCAGATTTTAATTACACATCAATATCTACAACTTTGCTTGCTCTTGCTTCAATTTCCTTCTTAGAAACATCATCTGGAGCCTGTTCATATCTTACGAATTCATAAGAAAAATCTCCACGACCGCCTGTCATTGATCTAAGTACTGTACAGTAACCAAATATTTCTGTCATAGGAACTTCTGCTTCTACTACTGTATAGTCTTCATCAGGATTCATTCCCATCACACGACCACGTCGCTTATTCAAATCACCAATTACATCTCCAGTATAATTATCAGGAACTTTTACCTTTAACGAAACAATTGGTTCAAGAAGAACTGGATTACATTCCATAAATCCCTTCTTGAATGCCAACATAGTAGCTGTTTTAAATGCCATTTCTGATGAATCTACAGGATGGTATGAACCATCTGTTAATGTTGCCTTAACACCAACTACCGGATACGCAGCTAAAGGTCCTTTTATTACACTTTCCTGCAAACCTTTTTCTACTGCTGGGAAGAAGTTCTTAGGAACTGCTCCTCCAAATACTTTCTCTTCAAATACATATGCTGTTTCCAAATCCCCTGATGGCTCAAAGGTCATCTTAACATCTCCGTACTGACCATGTCCACCTGATTGTTTCTTATATTTACCCTGTACTTCTGTTCTCTTTCTTATGGTTTCTCTAAATGCTACTTTAGGTTTAGATAATTCTATTTGAGCCTTATACTTAGCATCTAACTTGCTAACTATTACTTCTAAGTGCTGATCACCCATTCCATACAATAGTAACTGACGATTTTCTTTATCATTTACACTTCTTACTGTTACGTCTTCGTCTATTATCTTCTGCAATGCCTGTGCAATCTTATCTTCGTCACCTTTTGTCTTAGTCTTATATCTCATATATGTATATGGTATTGGGAATTCTGGTGCATCAAACATTACTTTGTTTGCTTTTGTACATAATGTGTCACCGGTTTTTGTGTTATTTAATTTTCCAATAGCTCCAATATCACCAGCCTGTAATTCTTTTACTTCTATTGGTGTTTTACCTGATAAAACATATAATTTTGATATTTTTTCTTCCGCGTCCTTATTGGCATTATATATAGAAGCATCTGACGTTAGCACGCCTGAACATACTTTAATTAATGAATATCTACCAATAAATGGGTCTGATATTGTTTTGAATACATATGCTGACATCGGTTTATTTATATCATAATCAGCTTCAAAAATATCATCCTTCTGTAAATCTGTTCCTTCTTTTTTAACTTTATCCGGACTAGGGAAATACTTAACTATATCATTCAATAAATTATGTACGTTCTTAACATCTAATCCTGATCCCATCTGTACCGGAACAACTGTTCCATCTATAACATTTTCTCTTAAAGCTGTTCTAATTTCATCTTCTGTAAATGTATCACCAT
>CAYOMP010000263.1:0-2569 GCA_964405075.1 uncultured Lachnospiraceae bacterium | reverse complement strand
TCTTATATTACTGTTTTCTTGTTACTTTATTTTTATATTTTTTCTGTGTTATTTCTAATTTTTTCTTTTTATGGATTATTTCATATAGATTGATTTTCTTATGACTTTTTTATAGTCTTTTTTGTGTTATTTCCAACTTTACTTTTTATGAGTTTTTACCATAAATTAGTTTTCTTCTAACCTTACTTTCTTAATATACTCTTCCCTTATGCCTCTATTTTCAATCTATATAATAGTCATTCCTTATATCACAAATAAAATCCTAGAAACAAGCTTCACGCATTTCATGAGTTTCACGGCACTCGTTGAAAACCCATATAAACATATTTTTCTCTTCGTTGCTCGCGTAAATCATAATGTTTCCACCGTAAATCACAAGATTATCCTATACCATTCATGTAACTTTTCATCAATCGATACTTCATCTATTTTCTCAAATCCCAGCTTCTGTGCTAGTTTGACAGATGCTTCATTTCCCTTTTGAATAAAACAATTCAATCCCGGTATTTCCAGCCAGTCTTTAGCATATTCTATAATTTTTTTACATGCCTCATAAGCATAACCCCTTCGTTGATACTCTTTTCCAATTACATATCCAATCTCTACACTAATTTCATCATTTATTTCACGATTAGACAGACCGGCCCTACCTATAAGCTTTCCCGTCTCTTTCTCTATTAACACCCACAAACCATAACCGTAAAATCCATACATATTTTCAATATATGCCTTTGTGAACTCCTCTTCCTCTGCTCTATTCTCATATAAACCTTCCATATATTCTGTTATCTCATCATTTGAGTATATTTGATATAATTGGTCCAAATCATCTATGGTTATCTCTCTAATGATTAAACGATTAGTCTCTGCTATTGTTATAGGAATTTTATAGTGCCGTTTATATACATTCTCAATAAAAGTATAATCTATATCGTTTAACCCCTCCAAAACCATATCTACACCCATCATATAGTCACTATTTAACCTGGAATCATAATAGGCTATAATCGATATATTCAGGTTCTTTAATCCCTGTTTATTTGATTCTTTATTTATTATAAAAATATAGTTTTTATATCCAAAATTACCATTATTGAATGCATATTCTTCTTTCTTATAATCATCTCTGTCTTTTTCTGTTATGTTTTGACTGTTTTTGCTGTTGCTTTCTGAGCTTATTGTATTTTGACTGTTTTTGCTATTGCTTTCTAAGCTTATTGCATTTTCCCTGTTTTCGCTGTTGCTTTCTACATGAATCTTCTCACTATATTTACTTATTTCATTTATATTGGCATATGTAAGAAATGCTTGAATCATTTCATCTTTCCAAAATAGTATCTGTACACTATTTTCTATAGCTTCTTTAGCAATTCTTGTAATACTATTAGGGCATTCTTTTATCAAAAATAGATATAACTCTTCCTCAATCACAATAGATTTTAGCATATAATACCTCTTCTAATTCATTTATAATGATTTTTAACTTTACTATATCAGAGAATTAATATAAAATCATTATATAATTTTATTTTGAAAGGAAGTTAATATAATGGCACAGAATCCAGTAGTTACATTTGAAATGGAAAATGGAAAAGTTATCAAAGCAGAACTTTATCCGGAAATCGCACCAAATACAGTAAATTAATTTATTAGTTTAGTTAAAGATGGTTTTTATGATGGATTAATATTCCACCGCGTTATTAACGGCTTTATGATTCAGGGTGGTTGCCCAAACGGAAATGGTATGGGTGGTCCTGGTTACTCAATTAAAGGTGAATTCTCAATGAATGGATTTACTAACAATTTCAAACACACTCCAGGTGTTCTTTCAATGGCAAGAGCAATGGATCCAGATTCAGCTGGTAGCCAGTTCTTTATCATGCATAAAACTAGTCCACACTTAGATGGTCAATACGCTGCATTTGGTAAAGTAATTGAAGGATTAGAAGTTGTAAATGAAATTGCAGAAACAGCTACAGATTACTCAGACAGACCAATGGAACCTCAGGTAATGGCTAAAGTTACTGTTGATACTTTTGGTGTTGAGTATGCAGAACCAGAGAAATGCTAGCTAATTAAACGAATATTAAAAAAGCTCCGAATAACTCGGAGCTTTTAATATTTCTATTCAATTGACTATACAGTTAATATTAGATGATTTCTAATAAAACTTCCATAGCTGCGTCACCTTTACGCTGACCAATCTTAACGATTCTTGTGTAACCACCCTGTGATGTACGTTCAGCACATTTTGGAGCGATTTCGTCGAATAATTTAGCTACTAAATCAACTTCTTTAGTGTTTCTCTTTCTTCCAGCATTTTCAGTTGGAACATCTTTTACAGAGTAAAGAACTTTTAACATCTGTCTTCTAGCATGTAATCTTGAAGGCATATCTTTTTTGATTGTCTTATCAACTTCATCATATACAGTAACTTTCTTACCGTCTACAACTTCTTTAACTCTCTTACCATCTGCATCTTTACGAGCAACTTTAGCTTTTACAGTAACTTCTTCGAAGTTATCTTTTTCTTTTACTGCTAATGCAATAAGACCTTCTGCAATTTTCT
>CAYOMP010000262.1:0-2580 GCA_964405075.1 uncultured Lachnospiraceae bacterium | reverse complement strand
TTTTAATAGGAGGATATAATGAAAAAAATTATTGATTTAATCGCAGTGCAAATCACTACTGCATTTACTGAATGTAATTACGATGCGAAATATGCAAAGGTTACTTTATCAAACAGACCTGACCTTTGTGAATATCAGTGTAATGGTGCTCTTGCTGCTGCCAAAGAATATAAAAAAGCTCCTATCATGATTGCTAACGAAGTTGTTGAGAAATTATCTGCCAACGATATTTTCTCTTCTGTAGAAGCAGTTATGCCAGGTTTTATTAATTTAAAAATATCAGAAAGTTTTCTTTCAGAATACCTTGAAAATATGTCAAATGATACTGAACGTCTTGGTTGTGAAAAAACAGCTAATCCAATCAAAATCATAATTGACTACGGCGGTCCAAATGTTGCTAAGCCATTACACGTTGGACATTTACGTTCAGCAATTATTGGTGAAAGCATCAAACGTATCAGTCGTTTCATCGGGCATGAAGTTATCGGTGATGTTCATCTTGGAGACTGGGGTCTACAGATGGGACTTATCATTACTGAATTAAAGAAAAGAAAACCTGAATTAGTATACTTTGATGATTCTTATGAAGGTGAATATCCAACGGAAGCACCTTTTACAATTTCTGAATTAGAGGAAATCTATCCATATGCCAGTGGATACTCAAAAGAACATCCAGAATACAAAGAAGAAGCTATGGAAGCAACCTTCCTTTTACAAAATGGAAAAAAAGGATATCAGGCGTTACTTAAACACATTTTAAATGTATCAGTTACTGACCTTAAGAAGAACTATCAGAATCTTGATGTTTCATTTGATTTATGGAATGGAGAATCTGATGCACAGCCTTATATTCCAGACATGGTTAAATATCTCAAAGATAACAACTATGCATATATTAGTGAAGGCGCCTTAGTTGTTGATGTTAAAGAAGAAACTGACACAAAAGAAATCCCTCCATGTATGATTCTTAAATCCGATGGAGCATCTCTTTATAATACAACTGACTTAGCAACTATCGTTATGCGAATGAAACTTGATAATCCGGACAAGATTCTATATGTAGTCGATAAACGTCAGGAATTATACTTTGAACAGGTATTTAGATGTGCTAAAAAGACTAAATTAGTTAACGAAAATACTGAATTACAATTCTTAGGTTTTGGTACAATGAATGGAAAAGATGGCAAACCTTTCAAAACACGTGAAGGTGGAGTAATGCGTCTTGAAAACCTGATTACTCAGATTAACGAAGAAATGTACAACAAAATCAAAGAAAATCGTGAATCCCTTGACGAAGAAGAAGCTAGAAACATTGCTAAAATCGTTGGCTTATCTGCTGTTAAATATGGTGATTTATCAAATCAGGCATCAAAAGATTACATCTTTGATATAGACAGATTTACTTCATTTGAAGGTGATACAGGTCCATACATTTTATATACTACAGTAAGAATTAAATCTATACTTGCTAAGTATGTAGAAAATGGCGGTAGCCTTGATAACTTAAGTATGGGATTAGCTAAATCAGAAAGCGAAAAAGCATTAATGCTTGAACTTACAAAATTCAATAGTGTTATTGAAGCAAGTTATGAAGAAACTGCTCCACACAAAATCTGTTCATACATTTATGACTTGGCAAATGCTTTCAATCGTTTCTATCATGAAACAAAAATTATTTCAGAAGAGGACAAAACAGTTCAGGCTGGTTGGATTAAATTGTTAGTTTTAACTCGTGATGTTTTAGAAACTTCTATTAATTTACTTGGTTTTGAAGCACCAGAAAAAATGTAACTAGAAAAGGTCCACTGGACCTTTTCGTCGTATGCTTGGCAACCATAAAATATGCTTTCATTTCACTTATAAATGAAAGCATATTCTTTATATTGCAAAACATCAAAATGTACTACTTCACTCATATTAATATAAATGTGAAGTAATTGCTTTTTGACTCAGACGAATATTTATAAATCTTATCGGGAGAATACTATGACAAAGAAATTATATGATATAGATAGTCATCTTAGGGAATTTGATGCCACTGTCCTTTCTTGTACCCCTGAAAAAGACTATTTTTTAATCGAATTAGATCAAACTGCTTTTTTTGCAGAAGGTGGCGGTCAAGATAGTGATACCGGAACCCTTAACCAAGCTGATGTATTTCATGTTTTTGAAAAAAATAATATTATATACCATAAAACAAATAAAGCTATAGATGTTAATACTACAGTTCACGGAATTATTAACTGGGAGGAACGATTCTCAAATATGCAAAATCATTCAGGTGAACATATTGTATCCGGGATTGTTCATAATGAATATGGCTATAACAATGTGGGATTCCATATGGGCAAGGATGCTATTACTATAGATTTTGATGGATTATTAACATTAGACGACCTAAGTAAAATAGAAACAAAAGCAAATGAGATTGTATACCAGAATCTAAAAATCAATGCTACATATCCTGAAAAGTCGGTACTTGATACACTAGATTACAGAAGCAAAATAGAAATCGACGGTGCAGTTAGAATAGTTGAAATTCCTGGAGTTGATATGTGCGCCTGTTGTGCACCCCACGTT
>CAYOMP010000261.1:0-2596 GCA_964405075.1 uncultured Lachnospiraceae bacterium | reverse complement strand
GTCCGCCAAATACCAAATTATATGATTTTTCAATGCAATCCTTCATAACATCTTCTGGTACACTTCCATCTAAATAAATTGAATTCCAATGCTGTTTATTCATATAATGTCCCGGCATTACATCTTCATATTGCTTTCTTAAGAAATCTCCATCCAGCACTTCCAATTTTAAAGTAATAATATGTCTGCCCTCATATCCACAAAGTGCTGCAAACATTTTATCTCCGACTTGATATCTAATCCATTCCCATTCTTCTTTATAATCTTTTGTTACTCCCTTGAAACCGGATAAAAATTTATCTAAATCTTTATAATTGCTATTGTCTAACACCGTCCATATTCTGCATTGTACCAGTCTTTTTCCATTATCTCCCTGTGCTTCATCATATGCGAAATCTTTCAAATTATCACATGGGAAGTTGTTGCATTCACCACAATTACTCTGTCCATTTTCCTCGCAGCAAGACTTAATAATGCATTTTTCACCCCAAAATGGTTTGTCAATGTTAATACATCCTTTACAACCAACTTTTTCTCTATACTCACATTCACTACATACTATTCCACATCTAGATTCCATACTTCAATTCCTCCCATTTTCTAAAACTCCATCCCAAAGTTGCGTGCCTATATTGGCGTTAGTTCCAATAATACACTATACGCGAAAATCTATTCTTATTCTCTTTAAGCGTTTATTTCATATAACTATACCCCCATAGCATTAGGATATATTTTTTCCATTCTATCATCAGGAAATCTATCATCCATAATTTTCTGCCATTGCGCTTCTGCCACAATGCCATTATCTCTTTGTTCATAACGAATCAGCGCAGTACATGATACCATTATATTAACAGCCATAAAGGCTATTAATAAATTTGTTACTAAAACGCCCCACTTTTTAGGTATTTTCTCAATAACTCCGGAAATGCGTGGATAACACACCTTAAACCATACTACACCTGCTATTCCCCAGAAAAAACAATATAATAGATTAATTCTTCCACCAAGATTAAGTGGCATCCAGCTATAATCCCAGAAAATCTTTCCAAATACTATCTCTGTAAAAACACTACAAAGATATTCATATGTACCACCAAGTATTGCGCCTGTTAAAAACAAGAATCTGTCTGAAGAATCTTTATATTTATACAATAAAGCTGTAACCATTGCTATAGCCAATCCCCATACTATACTAAATGGTCCCCATACCAAACTGCTTCTGCTCATCCAGTATCCTGCCACAATGCGGCAATATATGGTCTCTACAATATCACCCAAAAATGCACCTATAATAAATAGTAATACAATTTTATAAAAACTACATCCGGCAGCAAAAGCATCACTTTTTTCTTTTACTTTTTCAACAGATACAGCCTTTGGATAAGCTTTTTTAATACGCCTATCTATTTTCTTACATAACCACTTAGTAAGCTTATAATTAATTGCATCAAACCATTCATCTGTCTGTTTCATTTGCTCGGCATACTTAGTTCTGTCTGATAAAACATATACTGTTGCAAACAAATCTAATAACAATAATCCTGATAATATGCACACTACTATTATGCTGACTGTTTTTGGTACAATATTAATAACTAATAATAACCAATCATTAAGCCACGTAATTCCTATAAATCCAAATAATCCCCATGCTAACGACATTGGAGCACATATATATCCATCCAGATTCCACTTAACATTAGAATAATCCCACCATCTTTCGTGGTACATTTTCTCTATCAAATGACCGCCAATCCATTCTATAACAGTGGCTAATACAGCTGATATTACAAATAAGGGAATTCCTATTAAATCACCCAAACCAACTGTGATAAACAACCCTGCAACACCATAAATAATACATAATGGACCATTCACTAATCCTCTGTTAACTAATTTTCTACTAACAATGTGTGAAAACAGTGTTTCCACTACCCATCCCAAAAACGAATATACAAAGAATATCCATAATAATTCTATAACCGTATAGCTCATACCTTTTCTCCCTTCATTTGTACAAAACGAAACAATTTCAAAACAAGTGTTCTATTTTTTATTATATTTCAATTTTGAATTTCTTGCAATCATTTCTTAAAAAACTCAACATTCTAATTTAAATCAGTAATGAAATTGACATAAAACACCCTCACCAATATAATATCTATTGGATTCCAAAAGTTATAATTAGCTATTAAATTGTATTTTTTAATGATTTATGTTTCAATAGAAAAACTCTGTCAAAAAAATATCGTATGATATGCGTACTTTCGTTTTGACATAATTTCAGCTCCATAATGATAGCTATCAAATAACAATATTCAGAAAAAATAAGACACTAAAATTTTAATCTTTAATAAAATTATAGATACTATAGGTACTTTTAAGGAGAAACATATGCCAAACATAATAGAAATTGCTGATTTTAATGCACCAGAATTAGATATATATGCTCGTCTTACCGAGGCCCAATTACTCAACCGACACGAACCTCAAAAAGGACTATTCATTGCCGAAAGTCCTAAGGTTATTGAGAGGGCTCTTGATGCGGGTTGTGTACCCTTTTCATTTCTAGTTGAGAAAAAGCATATCAAAA
>CAYOMP010000260.1:0-2608 GCA_964405075.1 uncultured Lachnospiraceae bacterium | reverse complement strand
ATTTTTAAGACATTTAAATAAATATTAAAATGTGTTTCTGCCTATAATTTTACCCTTCGTCTGAAAAAAAGAACCTCAAGGGGATTTCTCCACCTCGAGATTCTAGTATTTTTTTATTTGAAGTATTCAACACCTGATTCAAATAACTTCATATCCTGTTCTCCATAGATATTCATAGCTACTGCAGTTCCTTTTCTTTCTGCATGTGCCATCTTACCTAAGATTCTACCGTCTGGGCTTGTAATACCTTCGATAGCCATATATGAGCCATTAGGGTTCCATTCTTCATCCATTGTTGGATTACCATTTACGTCAACGTACTGTGTTGCTACCTGTCCGTTTTCGAATAATTTCTTAAGCCATTCTTCATTAGCTACAAAACGTCCTTCACCGTGAGACGCTGGATTACAATATGTTGCGCCTAATTCAGCCTTCATTAACCATGGTGATTTGTTAGTAACAACTTTTGTGTATACCATTTTTGAAATATGACGTCCGATTGTATTCATTGTAAGAGTTGGTGAATCTTCTTTCTGTTCTGTAATCTCACCATATGGTACCAATCCTAATTTGATTAATGCCTGGAAACCATTACAAATACCTAGAGCTAAACCATCTCTTTCATTTATAAGCTTATTTATAGCCTCTTTAATCTTTTCATTTCTAAATGCTGTAGCAAAGAACTTAGCTGAACCATCTGGTTCATCACCAGCACTAAATCCACCTGGGAACATAATAATCTGTGCCTGATTAATTGCTGCTTCAAATTCACTTACTGATTCTCTGATGCCTTCTGCATTAAGGTTTTTAAATACTTTTGTAATTACATTAGCACCAACATTTTCAAATGCCTTTGTACTGTCATATTCACAGTTAGTACCTGGGAATACAGGAATAAATACTGTTGGTTTTGCAATCTTATTCTTAGCAACATAAATCTTATCTGTTTTGAATACATCTGTTGTTACTGCTGATGTATCATCTGTAGATTTAGTTGGGAATACTTTTTCTAATGTATTTGTCCAAGCTTTAATAGCGTCATCTACAGCAATTACCATATCTTTGTATGTAAACTGTTTGTCAGCTGTTACTTCACCAATCAATTCGCAATCTGCACTGATTGAATCATATTTATCCGCACTAACTTCTGCAACAATGTTACCAAATTCAACTGCAAATAAATCACTAGCTTCTACATTGTCATATACTTTAACGCCTAATTTGTTACCAAATGCCATTTTACTTAATGCTGGTGCAACACCGTATGCATCAGTTACATATGCTGATACGATTGCTCCGCTCTTAATAGCTGCGTTAATTTTTTCATATAATGCCATTACCTGTTCATATACCGGTAATTCATATTTATCTCTTTCAATTGTAAATTTAACAAGTTTGTTTCCAGCTTTTTTCAATTCTGGTGTAATAATATCTTTGTAGCTTGCAACATCTACAGCAAATGATGTAAGTGTTGGTGGAACATCAATTTCATTAAATGTTCCTGACATACTATCTTTACCACCTATTGAAGGAAGGCCAAATCCCATCTGAGCATCAAACGCACCAAGTAATGCAGCAAATGGTTCACCCCAACGTGTTGGGTCTTCTGTCATTCTTCTAAAATATTCCTGGAATGTGAATCTAATCTTCTTATAGTCACCACCAGCTGCTACGATTTTGGCAACTGACTGAAGTACTGCATATATTGCACCATGGTATGGACTCCAGCTAGAAAGATATGGATCAAATCCGTAACTCATCATTGTTACTGTATCTGTCTGTCCTTTTAATACCGGTAATTTAGCTACCATACACTGTGTTTCTGTTAACTGATATTTACCACCATATGGCATAAATACTGAGCCTGCTCCAATAGATGCGTCAAACATCTCAACAAGACCTTTTTGTGAACATACATTTAAGTCACTTAATGTATCTAACCATTTAGCTTTAACATCTTTTACTTCTTTCTTAGCAAAGTAGTTTTTGCTTTCATCCGGCATTGTAACCTGTACAGATGTTTCCTGATGTGCACCATTTGTATCAAGGAAAGCTCTTGAAATATTTACGATTTCTTTGTCTCTCCAAATCATAACAAGTCTAGGTTCTGCAGTAACTTCTGCTACAGCAATAGCCTCAAGATTTTCTTCCTTAGAATATTCTAAGAACTGTTCAACATCTTTAGGGTCTACTACTACTGCCATACGTTCCTGTGATTCTGAAATGGAGATTTCAGTTCCATCAAGACCTGCATATTTTTTAGGTACTTTATCAAGGAAAATGTGAAGACCATCTGCTAATTCACCAATAGCAACTGATACACCACCTGCACCAAAGTCATTACATTTCTTTATTAACTTACTAACTTCTTCTCTTCTGAATAATCTCTGAATCTTTCTTTCTGTAGGTGCATTACCTTTTTGTACCTCTGCACCACAGTTTTCAATCGATTCTTCTGTGTGAACCTTTGATGAACCTGTTGCTCCACCACAACCATCTCTTCCAGTTCTTCCACCTAAAAGGATAATGATATCACCTGGATCAGAGTTTTCTCTAATAACATTTCTTCTTGGAGCTGCACCCATAACAGCACCGATTTCCATTCTCT
>CAYOMP010000259.1:0-2695 GCA_964405075.1 uncultured Lachnospiraceae bacterium | reverse complement strand
AAGAGTGAATCTCAGGCTAAAGAAGCTGGAGAGGTTATTGAAGTTTCTGAAGAAGTTGAATCTTTTGAAGAATAGAAACTGTATAGGATGTGATTAAGTGGCTACAGTAAAAAAAATACCAATGCGTAAGTGTGTTGGATGTAATGAAATGAAGGCTAAAAGAGATTTAGTCAGAGTTTTAAAAAATGAAGAAGAAATTACAATAGATGTAACAGGAAAGAAGAATGGCAGAGGTGCGTATATTTGTCTTTCCCTAGAATGTCTTGCGAAGGCTGAAAAGAACAAAGGGTTAGAGCGTTCTTTAAAGGGAAGTATTCCAAGAGAAATTTATGAGAGCCTAAAAAAGGAGTTGAGTGAACTTGAAGCAACAAAATAAGGTTATGTCATATATTGGCCTTGCTACTAGAGCAAGAAAGGTTGCAAGTGGTGAATTTTCAACTGAAAAGGCAGTAAAATCAGGAGAAGCATATCTGGTGATTGTCGCTGAGGATGCTTCTGATAATACCAAAAAAAAGTTTACAAATATGTGTACTTACTATGAAGTGCCTTTATATTTTTTTGGTGCGAAGGATACGTTAGGTCATGGTATGGGTAAGGAGATTCGGGCATCGCTTGCTATACTTGACGAAGGATTCGCAAAGGCTATGATAGAGCAACTAGAAACTAAGCAACAGGATTAGGAGGTAGTAAGTATGTCGAAAGTTAGAGTACATGAACTTGCAAAGAAAATGGGTAAAGAAAGTAAGGAAATAATTACTTTTTTGAAAGATAAAGGAATCGAAGTTAAAAATCACATGAGTACATTAGAAGAAGACCAGGTTGCAATGATTGAAAAGGTTTTCGGTGGAAATGGTGCAGCTAAAGAAGAAAAGAAAGAAGAAAAAGCTGAAACTCCTAAAAAAGCAGAAACTAAGAAACATAATATTACTCAGGTGTATAATCCACAAAATAGCAATGCTGGAAAGAATAATATGTCCAAAAACAATTCAAATGTTCAAAAGGACAATAAACAGAACAACAATGCTAAGAATGATTTTGCAAAAGGTAAAAATGCTAATCAGAACGATAACAAAAATAATGATAGCAGAAATGGTAATAATAAAAATAATAACAACAATAACAGAAATAATAATAATAATAATAACAACAATAATAACAACAACGGAAATAAGAAGAATAAACCAGCTCCAGCACCAGTTGTAGAAACTAAGGTTGAACCAGAAGAAGATGTTATTAAGACTATTATTCTTCCAGAAAAAATGACAATTAAAACATTAGCTGAAAAGATGAAGCAGCAGCCGGCAGCATTAGTTAAAAAATTATTCATGCAGGGCAAGATGGTTACTGTAAATCAGGAAATTGATTTTGAAACAGCTGAAGAAATTGCTTTAGAATTCAACTATATTGCTGAGATGGAAGAAAAGGTTGATGTTCTTGAAGAATTGCTAAAAGAAGAAGAAGAGGATGAAAGCAAATTAGTTCCTAGACCACCAGTAGTATGTGTTATGGGTCACGTTGACCATGGTAAAACATCATTACTTGATGCTATTAGAAGTACTAAGGTTATCGAAAGAGAAGCTGGAGGCATTACTCAGCATATTGGTGCGTATATTGTAGATGTAGATGGACAGAAAATTACGTTCCTTGATACACCAGGACACGAAGCTTTTACAGCAATGAGAATGCGTGGTGCTAACTCAACTGATATTGCTATCTTAGTAGTCGCTGCGGATGATGGTGTTATGCCACAGACAGTAGAAGCTATTAACCATGCAAAAGCAGCAGGTATCGAAATTATTGTTGCAATCAATAAGATTGATAAACCAAGTGCTAATATTGACAGAGTTAAGCAGGAATTATCAGAACATGAATTAGTACCAGAAGATTGGGGTGGAAGTACAATTTTTGTACCAGTTTCAGCTCATACAAAAGAGGGTATTGATGATTTATTAGAGATGATTCTTCTTACAGCAGAAGTATTAGAGTTAAAAGCTAATCCAAAGAGAAGGGCAAGAGGTCTTGTTATTGAAGCTAAGCTTGATAAAGGTAAAGGTTCAGTAGCAACTATCCTTGTTCAAAAAGGTACATTAAGAATTGGAGATGCTATTGCTGTTGGTTCATGTCATGGTAAGATTCGTGCTATGATGGATGATAAGGGTAGAAGAGTTAAAGAAGCAGGTCCTTCAACTCCGGTTGAAATTTTAGGTTTAAATGATGTGCCTAACGCAGGTGAAATCTTTGTGGCAACAGCAAATGAAAAAGAAGCCAGAAGTTTTGCTGAAACATTTATTTCTGAAAGAAGAGAAAAATTGTTAGAAGATACAAAGAGCAAAATGTCATTAGACGATTTATTCTCACAGATTCAGGCTGGTAACTTAAAGGAATTGGGAATTATTGTAAAGGCCGATGTTCAGGGTTCTGTAGAAGCTATTAAGCAGAGTTTATTAAAACTCTCTAATGATGAAGTTGTTGTTAAGATTATTCATGGCGGTGTTGGTGCAATTAATGAATCAGATGTTATTTTAGCATCTGCATCAAATGCTATTATTATTGGTTTTAACGTACGTCCTGATGCTCAGGCTAAATCGGTAGCAGAACGTGAAAAGGTTGACTTAAGATTATATAGAGTAATCTATGATGCTATTGAAGATGTAGAAGCAGCCATGAAGGGTATGTTAGATCCAATCTTCGAAGA
>CAYOMP010000258.1:0-2741 GCA_964405075.1 uncultured Lachnospiraceae bacterium | reverse complement strand
AACCTATGTGCAGCAAGAATCTTATGTAACGTAAGCAAGCGAGACCAAGCGAAAGCGGGTTCTGAATGCATTATTCTGATTCAATTTAAATTAATATCAAAATAGTAAATGTGTCTATGTTGTCAAAGAAAAGTCTATATTAATACACAAATAAATTAACTCGACAACTTCTAAGTTTTCTTTTAATTCTATGGGATAATCCTATATCCGCCCATAAATTTAGATAAGCTATATTAGCAGACAGTATTTATTGGAGTTCCCGCTAAATATGCTTTTAAATTTTCTACTGCTATTCCCATAAGACGTGCTCTGGTTTCTGTTGCAGCCCATGCTATATGTGGTGTGATTATCATATTTGGTGCACTTAAGAGTGGGCTATCCGCAGGGAGTGGTTCAACGCTGGCTACATCTACTGCTGCACCTGATAATTTACCTGATTCAAGTGCTGATTTTAAATCTTCCTCTACTATAATAGGTCCACGTGCTGTGTTTATTATCATGGCACCGTCTTTCATCTTTGCTATGTTTTCTTTACAGATTAGTCCTCTGGTAGAATCAAATAGTGGGCAGTGAAGTGAAATAATATCACTTTTGGTAAATATTGTATCTAAGTCTGCATAATGACAATTATCATTTTCCAAACTAGGATTTGGATGATTAGCAAAGGCTAGAACATTCATACCGAAGGCATTGGCAATTTTTCCAACGGCTTGACCAATTTTGCCAAAGCCTATAATTCCTATAGTTTTACCTGCTAATTCCATTAATGGATAATTCCAATAGCAAAAATCTTTACAGGCTGTCCATTGTCCCTCTTTTACGGAGGTTGAATGTTCAAATACATGGTGGCATAATTCCAGAATAAGGGCAAAAGTAAATTGGGCAACTGCATTTGTGGAATAGCCTGGGATATTACAAACAGTAATACCAGCGGATTTGGCAGCTTCCAAATCAACAATATTATAGCCTGTAGATAGTAGACCGATGAACTTAAGGTTTTTACAAGCTTCAATAGTTTCCTTTGTAAAAGGGGTCTTATTTGAAAAGACGATTTCTGAATCCCCTATTCGAGATACTATTTCCTCATTAGGGGTTCTGTCATAAACTGTTAATTCTCCTATTTGTTCTAAACCTTCCCAGCTTATGTCGCCAGGGTTAAGTGCGTATCCATCTAAAACAATAATTTTCATATGTTACCTCCGTTTAGTATGTTAATATTTTTTTATATACAAAAAAATTAGTTAATGGCAAAAATTTCTAAAATATTATATGTAAAGGATTTATGATTTGACGCAAAATATGGGGAATTTTAGCATAATATGAACGCGAAAAATCTAATTAATCTTACATTTATTAATTCGTTTAAAAGTTAAAATATAGTTCTTATAAAAGAAACTGTTTTGTAAAACAATTTACCAATATAGAAATATTTTAACATAGTAAGCGAAAAAGATATAATAAATATTAAGAAAATTTTCAATCATGTAATGTATAAATAAAGCGATATCTAATCTGGTAGGAAGAATTGTGGCTTAGAGTGGACAATAAGTATAGTATGAGATTGAATGAGATAATGAAAGGTATACATTAATGTATATTGTCGAATGTTAAATTGACAAAATGTGTTGCAAAAGCCTTAAAAATATATTAATTATGTATAAAAAAACATATAAATGAAAAATGGAATGTTATAATACAAGGAAAGACAATAGACAACATATGTAGAAATTATTGGAGAGGGACCTATATGAGTAAAAAGCAAATTTTAGTGGTTGATGATATGCCGACGAATTTAAAATATGCTATGGAACTTCTATCTGAGAAGTATAGGGTGGCGCCAGCCAAATCAGGAGAAATAGCACTTAAATTTCTTGAAAATAATACGCCGTCCTTAATTTTGTTAGATATAAAGATGCCTGGGATGGATGGATATGAGACTTTGAGGCATATAAAAGAAAATGAAAAGACAGCAGATATTCCAGTTATTTTCTTAACTTCACATGAGGATCCGGAAAGTGAAATTAAAGGCTTTGAATTAGGAGCGGTTGATTTCATAAAGAAGCCATTTGTGTATGAAATAATGCTTAGCAGAATAGAAACACAGATTGAATTGTCAGAGTATAGAAGCGACTTAAAACAAAAGGTTGAGCAAAAAACAGCTGTAATTGAAAAATTGCAGGACGTAATGTCGAGAAGTTTTGCCGAATTAGTTGAATCCAGAGATGGTACAACTGGTGGTCATATTATCAGAACTACTGAGTATTTTAAAATTTTTATAGATGAAGTTAGAAAAAGGGAAGAGTATTCTCAGTGTATTAGTGATGAATATGCAAAGAATTTGATTCGTGCGGTTCCTTTGCATGATATTGGCAAAATTAGCATTGATGATGCTGTACTTAGAAAGTCTTCAAGCTTAGATAAAGATGAGTTTGAATATATGAAGAGTCATACCATATTAGGTGCCAGAACTTTTGAAAAGATAATTCGAGAAGTAGAGGAAGAAGATATAGAGTTTACTTCGGAATTGGAATTCATTAAAGTTGCAAAAGAGGTAGCTTTAGAACATCATGAAAGATGGAATGGGGAAGGATATCCATATGGAAGAAGTGGAAATGAGATTCCTCTTAGCTGCAGATTGCTATCTATTGTAGATGTATATGAAGCGCTTACATCCAGACGTTCATATAAAGAACCTTTCTCGCATCAAAAGGCAATGACGATTATTATGGATGGCAAAGGAT
>CAYOMP010000257.1:1186-2775 GCA_964405075.1 uncultured Lachnospiraceae bacterium | reverse complement strand
CCATGACTATAATTCCTCCTAATTTCCTTAAGTTTCTTATTATTCAATTATAGCTAAAATATCACTCTGTTTTACAATAATGTATTCAACGTCGTCTAATTCTACTTCTGTTCCTGAATATTTAGAATAGATTACTTTATCCCCAACCTTAACCTGCATTGTAACTTCTTTGCCATCAACCATTCCTCCTGGTCCTACTGCAACTACTTCTGCCTGCTGTGGTTTTTCTTTTGACTGCCCTGGTAATACAATACCTGATTTGGTAGTCTCTTCCGCTAATAACTGTTTTATTACAACTCTGTCACCTAATGGTACTAATTTCATCTTTTTTTCCTCCTTGAAACTTTTTTGTTAGCACTCTACTCTTTCGAGTGCTAAGCGTTAAACTTATATTAGTCATTATTGCACTTTTATGCAAGTACTGTACTTTTTACTTTTACTCTTATTTACTCTCATTTTCTAAATTTTGCTCTTATTTTCTTCTTTTTTCTCATTTGCAAACGTTTTTAGTGAAAAAATTGTGTCCAAATTATTCCAACATACTGGCTAATTAGATTATAAAAGGTAGCCTCCAAATGTTTTGTCAACAATTCGCAACTAATTACAAAAACACATTTTATGAGTTTCGCGTAAACTAAACCCCAATATTGTTTTCTCTTCCATAGTAAAACATATATTGTTGAGCATATCCTCCATAAGGACCAAATACTTCTTGCGCAAACTCTGTTATCGCATCCTTTTGCTTATCTTCACCCATAAAATATAGTTCTTCCATCAATCTCTTAACCCACACATCCACAGGAAAAGCATCTCGATTTCCTAATGCAAATAACGAAACACAATTAGCCACTTTACTTCCAACACCTTTAATTGTCATTAGTTTATCTACTGCATCTTTATGCGGCATTTTAGCTATTATTTCTAAATTAATATTTCCTTCACTGCACTTTTCACAAGCATCCTTAATATATGGTGCTCTAAAACCTGTTTTACATAATCTAAATTCATTTTCAGAAACATTCTTTAGTTTTTCTATGGTTGGAAATGCAAAATATTCTTCCCCCAGGTATTCGCCTACTTTTTCTCCATATTTACGTGAAATCATTCTTACAATCTGCTTAATATGAGGAATTTGTTTATTTTGAGATATTATAAAGGATATTAAGGTTTCAAATGGCTCTTGGTTTAATATTCTTACTCCGCCTTTTTCATTAACAGCATCTACTAACCAGGTATTTTTTCCAAAATTCTTCCTTTCACTATTGACAATATAATCTTTAATTGCCGCATAATCCCTGTCTAAATCAAAATATCCTTTCCAAACAGTATCATATGTAGTTCTATCAGTATCAAATAATGTTACTTTTTTATCTTGTTGTAAAATATGAAGCATTTTGCCATAAGCTACTACAATATACTCATTCTCATCAATCTTATCAAAATGAAAGCATTGACCACATTCTAATGTTTGTTCAATATTAAAATCACAAACATCCTCTAATATTATATTTCCATTTTCTTCTATAATATTCATATTTTTTGGGAGACCTTTACATTTATTTGGTTATTTTAATAGTCAGTTGCAGATT
>CAYOMP010000257.1:0-1176 GCA_964405075.1 uncultured Lachnospiraceae bacterium | reverse complement strand
CCTTTCTCCTTCCATCTATATTTTCACTTTTCACCTTATTACTTTTTATCTGAAGATTTAGTATCGTCTACTAATACACTCTCAGACATATTATCATTATTCATTGCGCTTTTACTGTTTTTCTTATCGCCTTTAGATGTTCTTCTAATTAAAACTTTTCTAACTTTATATATTATTAAAATAATTAATCCAAAAACAACAAAATATGGAAGTGCAACTATTAACCATATACTAAAGGCTCTAAACATCATAGCCAGAATATATATACTCTCACTAAATTTCTGTGATACTTCTCCCCAATATGTTAATTCTTTATCTACTGGTGTTTCTCTGGAAACCTCTGTAATACTCACATAAATGGTACTATAATCGACCTTATTATCATAAGTTCTCTTTCTTGATTCGTAACTTTCTATCTCATATCTAACCTGAGTCAATTGACTTTGAATTGAAATAATATCACTTAATTCCTCTGCACTTTCCAGCATTTTTAATAATGCTTCCTGCTCAACCTTTAATGCATTTATATGACTTTCTACATCCACATAATCTAATGTTATATCCTCAACCGATTCATTCTTATATGTAACATTTGTATTTTCTTCCACAACATTTATAAAACTCTCTAATTTATCTGCTGGAATTCGAATCGTTAATGTAGCATTTCTGTATCCATTATTGACCGTATCGTCATATATTTCTGAATACTGAATATAACCGCCCATTTCTGTGGTCTTTGAATTTATTGAGTCCATAACGGATTCAAATTCCTTAGTTTCAACATTCATATTAACTGTTTTAATTAATTTCTGAGTGTCCTGTATCTGAACGTTATCCAAACTCTCTGTTGATGCTACCTCTTCTGTTGCATATTCAGCATTATCATATACCTCTGCCGCAGCTGTTTCAACAGAAGTATTAGCAGCAGAATCATAACCTTTACTTGAGCCACATCCTGACAATGCGCATACTATCGAAGTTGCTAATGCTATTCTTTTTAAACCTTTCCTCATAATGCAAAACCTCCTTACCATCGTCCCTATATTTTTTCAATTTATTCTTAATTTTACCCCATAAATATATTTTAGCAGATAAGTTCTAAGTTTTCTATCTACTTTACCTCCAAAATCTCAGATACTTTGTATCTGCCGTGCTTCGCACTTGCTGATTTTGTCG
>CAYOMP010000256.1:0-2820 GCA_964405075.1 uncultured Lachnospiraceae bacterium | reverse complement strand
TTCCTTTTTGGGTTCAAGATTGCGAACGAGCATCGCTAGTTTCGCAATTACCTATAATAATAATTATATGTTCTGTACAGTACATATTTTAATTGTATTATTTTGTCATTACATTGTCAACTTTGTTTTTACAAAAAATACTGATATTGTATTCTAAATACAATATCAGTATTTTCTACACATTTTATTTTTTCTTTCTAACTTTATTGACCTTTTCAGAATCCTTTTTATTCCGCTTTTCTACTCTATTCTTCTCTGAGTTTATCTTTTTAGGATTACTGTTTTTCTTTTTGAAATCGCCTTTTTTAGTAATATCCTTCCCCATTTTTTCACTGGCACTTACTATTTTACCTTCATATACTCTCTTTGGAACGATATTAATACCAAACTCTTTACGATATTTCTTAACCAATTCCAATTCGGATTCCGTTACTATTAAAACACTAACTCCTTGGTTATCTCCACGACCACATCTGCCTGCTCTATGTAAATAATCCATTGGTTCCTCTGGAATACTAATATGAAATACCGCATCTACACCTTCAAAATGTAACCCTCTGGCTGCTATATCTGTAGCAATTAAGTATTGAATTTTACCATTTTTAAAATCATCAATTGCTTTTTTTCTATCATTTTTTATATTAGAACCATGTATACATTCAGCCTTATAATGATGATATTTTAACTTTTCTGTAAGTTCTTCAATATCAGCTACTTTATTAACGAATACCATTGCCTTTTGTGGTTTCATACTGTTTGCTAATTTTCTTAACATCTCTAATTTATCACGTTTTTCAACCACAAAATGCATATGTTTAATCTTTTCAGGTATCTTATTTGTGTCTTCTATTTCAATAAATTCTGGATTTTTTGATATGCTTTTTCCTATTTCCACTGTTTTCGAAGGCATACTGGCTGAAAACATTGCAATTTGTACATCTCTCATACAACATTTAATAACATCCTTAACTCCGTTGATATTATCCTTATCTAACATTCTATCAGCTTCATCTATTACAATAGTTTTTATTAAATGTGCCTGTATCTTTTTCTTTTTAATCAGTTCGAAGATTCTTCCTGTAGTTCCTACAATTATTTGTGGTTTCTCTTTTAATTTATCAATCTGCCTTGTTATGTTTACATTTCCAACTATTGCTGCAATATTAAAATCTATCCCTGAATTTTTTGCAATACTATTAACCTGTTTTTGCACCTGCATAGCCAGTTCGTGTGTTGGCACCAATATTAAGAATTTACTTCCTTTTTCTAAAGGCTCCAGCATTTTTAGCATAGGCAGCAAATATGCCAATGTCTTACCACTACCAGTTTGTGAACGAACCATAATATCTTTTCCCTGCTGGAATTTTTCAAATACTTCACACTGAACTTTGTTAGGCTCTACAACTTTTTCTTTTTTCAGTGCATTTATAATTCTTTCATCTAATCCAAAATCTTTAAAATCCATATTATTTCTCCTCTTTATTTTTCAATTTTTTACTTCTCATTTTAATTCTATAGTGACTAATATTATATGATTTGACATAAAATCCTCATATATCTAGCCATATGATAAATGAAAAAATTTGCAAATTCGACACCAATATATTCTAGCTTTCAAAATAGATCCAAAGCCTTCCTACTCATTCATAATCCCCTGCATATCACTTGGAATTTCTGCCTCAAATCTCATAGGCTGCTTTGTTACCGGATGATTGAACTCCAATGAATATGAATGTAGCGCCTGACGTTTTATTTGTTTCATATTGGGATTATAAATAAAATCACCTGGTAACGGATGTCCAATATACTTCATATGCACTCTGATTTGATGAGTACGTCCGGTTTCTAATTTGATTCTTAACAAAGAGAAATCCTCTGTACTTTTTAATACTTCATAGTGGGTAATTGCTGATTGCCCATTTTCGAAATCAACGCATCGTTCTATAACAGAATCTTCTTTTCTGGCAATTGGTGCATTAATTGTCCCATTTTGGCAAACTTTTCCCTCCACCACCGCCATATAAGTTCTATGAATCTCGCGATTTCTGACCATATCAGATAAAACGCAACTAGAATACATATTCTTGGCTACCAATACCAGTCCCGTGGTATCTCTATCCAATCTATTAACACATCTGAATACAAATGGACTTGTTGCATCTTTATAATAGTAATTCAATGCATTAGCTAATGTATTTTCATAATTATTAATAGATGGATGTATTGGCATAAAAGCCGGTTTATTTAAAATAATAATATCTTCATCTTCATATACAATTGTCAAAGGCAGTTCAACAGGAACAATATTTTCAGAACCCTCTTCCTCTATAAGAGTAATTTTTAAGAAATCATTTTCTTTTAATATAGACGAAACATATGCCCATTCACCATTTACAGTTAATCCTTTATCTGTTTTCTTCAAATGTGTTATTAAATGTCTTGAAAAGGACTGTTCTTTCAAAAAATCCAATAAGGTTTTTCCTGCATTTTCACTTGTAATTGTATATTCAAAAATTCTATCCATAATATCCTAACCAAATAATTTATAAAATGTAATCAGACCACCAGCTACCTGTATTATCAAAATAAGTGGCATTCCAATAACAAAAGAATAGTGCTTAGTTTTATGATGGAACGTATACATTCCACATATACTTCCAAAACTTCCACCGATAACTGCAACTATAAATAATGCCTTTTCAGATATTCTCCATGCATTATTAATAGCTCTTCTCTTATCTATATACATCATATAAAATCCAACTATATTTATCAGTATTAAGTATAATAAAAATATGTACGAAATATTTATAATCATTT
>CAYOMP010000255.1:0-2881 GCA_964405075.1 uncultured Lachnospiraceae bacterium | reverse complement strand
AGGGCACATCAAGCTAATTCGCATCAGGGAAAAGGTTGGGAAAAGTTTACTGACGCTGTAATTAATGCTGTTAATCAGCAGGACAGACCTATAGTATATATGCTGTGGGGAAGACCGGCGCAGAGCAAAATTCCTATGTTAAATAATCCAAAACATTTGATTTTAAAGGCACCACATCCTAGCCCACTATCAGCATATAGAGGTTTTTTTGGATGCAAGCATTTTAGTCAGGCAAATGCATTTTTGGAAAAAAATGGAGTGAGTCCAATTGACTGGCAAATTGAGAATATATAAGTTTTGAAAAAAGTATAGATGTGTATAAATTTTACACCTCCAAAGTAGACAAAGGGAATAATGTCTATTTTGGAGGTGTTTTACGCGATGCAACAAGTGAATAATTAGTTTGCACGATTTTCGATGAATGTGGCAATAACTTGTGAAATTTGCAAAGTGTATTTTTATAGTTACTAAAAAGTGGAGTGATTTATGATATAGTTAATTCTGTAAGAATAGAAATTTATTGTTTGTCGAAAGACGGATTAATAGCATAAAAATTCTTAGAATCTAGTTTGTCTTGAACTATTCGCAGTCCTTCGCCGAAACGTTGCATATGAACGATTTCTCGTTCACGCAGGAATTTAATTGGGTCACATATTTCCGGATCCTTAACTAAACGTAGAATGTTGTCATAGGTAGTACGTGCTTTTTGCTCTGCTGCCATATCTTCAAACAAATCTGTTATAGGATCACCTTTTGATTGAAAATATTCTGCTCTAAATGGTAAGCCGGATGCTGCCTGTGGGTATATTCCTAAAGTATGATCAACAAAATAGGTATCAAAACCAGCTGCCTTGATTTCATCTATGGTCAAATCTTTTGTCAATTGGTAAAGAATGGCTGATATTATTTCAAGGTGAGCAAGTTCCTCGGTACCACAATGATAATGATAACGTAATTACTAGACTTTTGGCAGTTTAGGATATATGTCTAATGTGAATTTAGGGATGTGTCCCTCACCACGTTTGTTCTTTTCAGTCTTAGTATATACTATCTTGTCAATCAATTCCTTTAACATATTATTTTTCTCTTCAATAGAATCAATTGTATAATATACCTCTAATAAATGCTTAACCTTTGGAAGATATTCTTTACGTGATTTCTGAACTAATTTAGCCTTTTTAATCTCTGCGTTAAATGTCTTTATTATATTATTTATATCGGCTATTTGCTTATCAATATTAGCAGAACGTTGCATAAATATTTCAGTAGAATAAATTCCCTGCTCCAACAAATCATATATTTTATTCTTCTGTTCTTCTAATTTCTTCAATTCCTTTTCCTTGGCAGCAACTATAGATTCTTGTGATTGAATCTCTTCAAGAGCATTTGATTGCTTGATAGAAGAGTACTCTAATTCATAATCTCTAACCCAATTCTTAAGGAAATCTATAACAGCATCTTCTACCAGGTATAGTGGAGTACCTACTGTTGTGCAAGTGTTATATGGGCAAATTAGACCAGTTGGATAACTAGTTTGGTTATATGTTCGTTGTGTCATTTTTCGACCGCATTTGGAACAATAAACAAATCCTGCAAGAGGATTAACTAACTGTTTGTTTGAAGTACAAGGCAGATGTTGTTTACCAGCCTTTATTTGAGCGACTTTATTAAAAGTATCTTCATCAATAAGAGGTTTGTGTATTCCCTGAGAAACCAAGTAATCTGCCTGTCTAGGTCTTGATACTGATACAGAACCATTCACAGATTGCTTTATTTGCTTTCTTTTGCCCCAGACAACCTTTCCGGTATATGTTTCATTATCCAGAATCGTTTTTATGCTGCCATATGTCCAATCAGTTCTTTTTCTCGCTGGAATATGCAAATCCTTGGTTAAGTGTTTAGCTATTGCAGCAGCTCCGTGAGGATGTCCGTTTGGTTTGCCAGGAATACCATTTATATAAGCATTGAAGATGTACTTGACTATTTCAGCTTCTTCCGGAAGTGGTTCCAGGGAAAATCCTTTTTCGTGCTCTAATTTTACACGTTTATAGCCATATGGAGCCACATTACCCACATATTTACCTTCTTTGATAGAAGATACTCTACCGGCATTTAAACGTCTATTTATGGTCTTGTACTCCCTACGAGACATAAATAAGCCAAACTCAAAATACTCCTCATCAAATTCATTATTAGGATTATATGTTTTAACTGGAGTAACAATATTTGTATTGCTATACTTAAAAGCTTGAGCAACAATTCCCTGATCTATTGTATCACCACGAGCAAGTCTTTCAACTTCAACCACAAGAACATTATCCCACATTCCATTTTCTACATCAGAAAGTAGTTCTTGCATTACTGGCCTAGTAGCAATACTTTCTCCTGAAACAATCTCTTTATATATCTTTGAGATTATCATTTTATTTTTCTTAGCTGTATCCAGTAATATTCTTTCGTGTCTTGCAAGAGTTTCACCTTCCCCATGTGCTTCAGCTTCCATATCAGCACGGGATTTTCTTAAATAGATACAATTCTTCATATCATCAGCTCCTTATAAAAATTATGAAAATAGGGTATAAAAAATACACCTATTGCAGAAACAGGTGCCAGATGATATAATTTACTTGCTTAGGGTTAATTATATTGGGCACTTGCTCTGTATAGTTAATTTATTTGAACCGCTTACGTTTTGTGTAGGCGGTTTTTTACTAAAGTCTTGTAAGAAAATATTCTGTTCTCATCATTAGCTATCACACATAGTATATGTCATTTTGAATGTTTTGTAAACATATGTTCAGAGATGATTTTGCGAATTACAATCTAAAAGTGTCATTTTATGTATATATATAGAATATGAAATTTTATAATTAAATATTAC
>CAYOMP010000254.1:0-2898 GCA_964405075.1 uncultured Lachnospiraceae bacterium | reverse complement strand
TTAGGGCATAAGGTGAGTATAAATTTATATAAATAAAAACGTATTTATTCAAATTACTATATGAGATTACTTTATTTGGTATTTGGATAAATACGTTTTTTTACGTATTAGTGTTAAAAATAAATGGGCATAATATGTGGGAATTGAATAATAATTGCTATTTAATATGTGCATTGCCTATAAACATGCTATGTTATAAGTTAATGCTAATCAAGTGCCAAGGGTTATTTGACGGTCTTGAAAAAAGCAATTCCCCGAATTATAGAATAATTCGGGGAATTGCTTTAGCAATGTTTTATTATATTAAAGAGAAATTAAAAGTCTATTGGTAATCAACAACGTCTAACCATTTCATTAAGAAATCTTTTTCCTCTGGTTTTCCTTTTACCAGCTGAGAAGCTGCTACGATAGGAAGCCATTGTTGTACATACTGAATTGCAGTATCACTCTTTTTACAGAACAGCTTAATATATTTATCAGCAAGTTCAGGAGCACTGAGTGAGAAGAGCAAATAAGTTCTGGCAGCATCAGCACTTGCATTACCTTGTGTAGCATGTGACCAGTCAATGATATATGTGCCATCTTTGGCAATTATAACATTACTTGGATTGAAATCTCCGTGACACACTTTAGTGTGTTTTGGCATACTATCCAATCTTGTGAGTAACTCATACTTTGTAGTTGCGTCGATAGTTGTTAGGCTTTGAATTTTACGAATGAATTTATCCTTTTGCTTATTTAATAAAGGAGCCTTTTTTTCGTGAATTGAAAGCTGAATATCAACAAACTGTTCTAAGTATTTATCAATGTCTTTTGGATTTTCATCCATTAATTGTGCAAGAGTCTTTCCTTCAATGTAATCCATTGTAATTGCCCATTTGCCGTCAATCTTTGATACTTCTTCAATTTTTGGAATATTAAGTCCGGTTTCTTCAACTCTTGCCTGATTAAGAGCTTCATTTAAAATATCAGATTTTGGAAATTCGTTATCAAATACTTTTATAACCTTATCTCCAGCTTTATAAATAGTTTTACTAGTTCTTTCTAAAAGTGTGCTATCAAATTTCATATAAATACCTCCTTATTTTTCAAAGAAAATTATTTCTACCATCAGTTGCTTATAGGAAATCATTTTTGAGAAATACAAAAAAGAAACACTTATACAACCATTATTTATGAAAATTACAAATCCATAGCTGATGATTCTACAGATATTGTAACCATAACCAATTGATGTCTTGATTACCAATCTACAGCTGATGATTCTGTAAATATAGTAATAGAAAAAATGGGTATATGAATATTTCTTTAATTCATCTCAATATGTAAAGGAATTAATAGTCTAGTTCCTTTGTTTGTGTATATTATACGACAATTATTTGTAAATGTACATATTTTCTGTAAAAGTAGTTAATTTAACAATAAAGTATATTAATTAACAAGGGGAAATGCACTAAAATAAAGCGTTTGATTTGAAATGTATTTGTATATATTTACTTTTAACGTTGAAAATAGTTAAAAGATTGATTAAAAATAGACAAAAGACACATGTTAGATAAAATGTTCAATAAATTACTTGCAATTGGAAGTATAAGAAGTATTTTGTATGTATTATGATGGTTATGCTAAAGAGAAATGAGGTATTAACATCTGTGCTTAATTTTGAAAGCAAAAAGAAGCTCAGAATGAACTGAACTTCTTTTGCTTATTTATATTTAGCACTTAATGAGAAAGACCGATTTAATAATTATTTACCATAATAAGCTTTTAAGTACATTGCTTTGATTTCGCTCATTAATGGATATCTTGGGTTAGCACCTGTACACTGATCATCGAATGCATCTTCAACCATCTGATCTAATGTTTCTAAGAATGTCTTTTCATCGATACCATAGTCAGCGATTGTTTTCTTAATGCCAACTTTTGTTTTTAATTCTTCGATTGCATCGATGAATTTGTTTAATGTATCTTCATCGTTTTTACCAACGATTCCGCAGAAGTTAGCACATTCACAATATCTTGCTAATGTCTTTGGATACTGATACTGAGAGAATGTTCCCATCTTAGTTGGAACTTCGTCAGCGTTGAATCTCATAACTTCAGTAATTAATAATGCGTTAGCAACACCATGTGGTAAGTGGTGGTAAGCACCTAATTTGTGAGCCATTGAGTGACATACACCAAGGAATGCATTTGCGAATGCCATACCAGCCATAGTAGAAGCATCTGCCATTTTTTCTCTGGCAACTGGGTCGTTAGCACCGTTTTCATAAGCTGATGGTAAATAAGTAAAGATATTTTTCATAGCTTTTAATGCAAGACCATCTGTATAATCTGTAGCCATAATTGATGCATAAGCTTCTAATGCATGTGTTAAAGCATCAATACCTGAAGCACTTGTTAAGCCTTTTGGCTGGTTCATCATATTGTCAGCATCAATAATTGACATTTTTGGTAATAATTCGTAGTCAGCTAATGGATATTTAGTTCCTGTTCTTTCGTCAGTGATAACTGCGAATGGTGTAACTTCTGAACCAGTACCTGATGAAGTTGGGATAGCTACAAAGTAAGCTTTTTCTCCCATTTTAGGGAATGTGTAAACTCTCTTACGGATATCCATGAAACGCATAGCCATATCAAGGAATTCTACTTCTGGATGTTCATACATAACCCACATAATCTTAGCAGCATCCATTGCAGAACCACCACCAAGAGCGATGATTACGTCTGGTTCGAAAGCAGTCATAGCTTTAGCACCTTCTTTAGCGCAAGCAAGTGTTGGGTCTGGAGCTACTTCATAGAAGCAAGTATGCTGGATTCCCATCTGATCTAATTTATCCTGGATTGGATTAACATATCCATTTTTGTAAAGGAAAGAGTCAGTAACGATGAATGCTT
>CAYOMP010000253.1:0-2961 GCA_964405075.1 uncultured Lachnospiraceae bacterium | reverse complement strand
ACATTAGTGGAATACACTATTTGAAAATATTATCTAGGGAGTGACAAGTAAATGATTAACATAGGTGTTTTAGGCTACGGAACAGTAGGTTCAGGTGTAGTGGAAGTATTAAGAACAAATCAGGAAAGTATTAATAAAAGAGCAGGGGAAGAAATTAATATTAAGTATGTATTAGACTTAAGAGATTTTCCAGGAGATCCAATTCAGGACAAGATTGTGCATGATTTTGATGTGATTTTAAATGACCCGGAAGTTAAAATTGTAGTGGAAGTTATGGGTGGAGTTGAACCAGCATATACTTTTGTTAAAAAGAGTTTGTTAGCAGGTAAGAGCGTTTGTACATCAAATAAAGAGTTGGTTGCTAAGCATGGTAGCGAGTTATTAAAAATAGCTAGAGAAAATGATATTAACTTCTTATTTGAAGCTAGTGTAGGTGGCGGTATACCAATTATCAGACCACTTAACTCATCGTTAACAGCTGATGAAATAGATGAAATCACAGGAATCCTTAATGGAACTACTAACTATATTTTAAGCAAAATGACAAATGAAGGCCTTGATTTTGATACTGTATTAAAGGATGCGCAGGATAAAGGTTTTGCAGAAAGAAATCCGGAAGCTGACGTTGAAGGGTACGATGCTTGTAGAAAAATTGCAATTCTTTCATCTTTGGCATTTGGAAATCAGGTTGATTATGAAGATATCTATACAGAAGGTATTACAAAAATAACTGCAGAGGATATCAAATATGCTAAAAAAATGGGAAAAGTTGTTAAGCTTTTAGCATCAAGCAAGAGAGTTGGTGATTCTTTCTATGCAATGGTAGCACCATTTATGCTTGATGGAGAACATCCATTATTTAGCGTAAATAATGTGTTTAATGCGATTTTTGTACATGGAAATGTATTAGGTGATGCGATGTTCTATGGCAGTGGTGCAGGTAAGCTTCCAACAGCAAGTGCAGTAGTTGCTGACGTTGTAGATGCTGCTAAGCATTTAAATAGAAATATTATGCAGTTATGGAGTAGCAAGAAATTAGAATTAGCTGATATCTCTACATCTGAAAAGAAATACTTTGTACGTATAAGTGGTGATTTTGAAACCGATATTGTTAAAGTAGAAAATGTATTTGGAAAAGTTAGTCCAGTATGTGTTGCGGAGCTTAACGATGAATTTGGTTTTGTGACAGAAAAAATGACAGAAGCAGAATATAAAGAAAAAGCAGCAAAATTTGGCGATATAATTAATATGATTCGTATAGAGGGGTAATTATGAAATATGTGGTTGTTTTAGGCGATGGAATGGCAGATGAGCCAGTCGCTGAATTGGGAAATAAAACACCTTTGGAATACGCTAACACTCCAAAGATGGATGAATTATCAAAGTTAGGTGAAATCGGATTAGTACATACTATACCAGAGGGAATGAATCCTGGAAGTGATACAGCAAATTTGTCTGTTATAGGTTATGACCCTAAAATATATTATACAGGCCGTTCTCCACTTGAAGCATTAAGTATAGGCGTAGATATGAAGGATACAGATATTGCTTTAAGATGCAATATTGTTACTGTTTCAGATGACGATAAACCATATGAAGAAAAAACAATTATAGATCATAGTTCCAGTGAAATTGGAACAGAGGAAGCAGCAATATTGTTAAAAGCTGTACAAGAAGAGCTTGAAGATGATATCTACAAATTCTATGTAGGTACAAGCTATAGACATTTACTTATATGGGATAAAGGTGAAGTGGTTGAACTTACACCACCACATGATGTTTTAGGTCAAAAAATAGGACAGTACTTACCAACTGATGATAAGTTAAAGGAAATGATGAAAAAGAGTTATGACATTTTAGCTGATCATCCGGTTAATATTGAGCGTAAGAAAAAGGGATTGAATCCGGCTAATTCTATTTGGTTCTGGGGAGCAGGCACAAGACCGGCATTATCATCTTTTGAAGAAAAGACAAATAAGAAAGGTGCTATGATTTCAGCAGTTGATTTGTTGAAGGGAATTGCTGTTGGAGCAGGTATGAAGAATATTGATGTTGAAGGTGCAGATGGAACACTTGAAACAAACTATGAAGGAAAGGCACAAGCTGCAATCGATGTTCTTACAAAAGACGATTATGATTTCGTATACATACATGTTGAGGCACCTGATGAGATGGGACATCAAGGAAGTGTAGAAAGAAAAGTTAAAGCTATAGAATACTTAGATCAAAGGGTAATCAAAGTAGTGGCTGAAGAATTGGATAAGCAGGGCGTTGATTATAGAATGATAATTTTACCAGATCATCCAACACCAATAAGTGTTAGAACTCATACAAGCAGTCCAGTTCCATATTTATTATACGACAACACTGATAAATTAAATAATACATGGAATTATAACGAGAAAGAAGCTAAAGCCAGTGGCAATTATATTGCTCAAGGATATAAGACCATGGAAATGTTATTTTCAAAATAAGTGTTGTAAGCGGCAAATGAGGGGAAGTATTTGACGTGATAAATAAAAGCAATCAGATTTAATCTGGTTGCTTTTTTAATTTGATAGGAAAGTCCTTTTCTATCAAATTAAACGCTCCGCGAAGATGCGCACGCTTTTGCAGTAGTAGAATGTCGCAAAATGCGACGCAAAAGCGGCGCAAGAATGTGCCAAGGCACATTCTTTGTTTTAGTTATTAGGTTTTATCTTTAAATGTTAAATTAACGGGGTTTTAATGTTAAGAAAAGTAATGTATAATAGATGTTGAGTGTTTTAACGGAAGAAGATTAGAAAAATAGGAGTAAATTAATGGATATTATAGCAAAATTAACAGAAGAGTTAGGCGTGAAGAAGTGGCAGGTAGAAGCTGCTGTCAAGTTGATAGACGAAGGAAATACAATTCCTTTTATTTCTCGATATAGAAAAGAAGCAACAGGTGCATTGAACGATGAAGTGCTTCGTAATCTGA
>CAYOMP010000252.1:0-2983 GCA_964405075.1 uncultured Lachnospiraceae bacterium | reverse complement strand
ATCACATTCGTCAATTTCTATTTCCTCTAGTATATTATTAACAATATTTTCTTTGATTCCCTTATTTAATAACTCCAGTCTTATCATTTTAAGACTCTTAGATGAGGTTTTGTATTCAACATACCTTCTGGCATATTCTTCATCATTCAGATATTTATAACTCTTTACATATTCAATAGCAGCATCCTGTGCCACCTGTGGATAGTATCCCTCTTTAAGTTTTTTTCTTAATTCATTTTCTGTATAGTCTTTAGATTTTAATAAATACATAAGTCGTTTTTTAGCACGCTTAATAATAACATTTTGCATTATATCCTGATAATCAGCATCTGTTATTTCATCATTAATACTTATTCCATAACGACGCAATTCGCCTTTGTATAAGACAAAAGCGAATTGTTCATCAATATATACTTTGTATTTATTTTTTGTATATTCTTCAACAACAGTAATTAACATACTATTCTTCATCCAACTCTTCTTGGTCTTTTTCTGCTGTTTTAGCATCTACCGTTACGACACCATCTGCTGTTAATCCATAGTGTTCTCTTACCTTTTGCTCTACTTCTGACATAATGTCCTCATGCTCTCTTAAGAAAGTCTTAGCATTTTCACGACCTTGACCAATCTTATCACCATTGTATGCATACCAAGCACCACTTTTATTAATAAGACCTAAATTACTAGCTAAATCTAAAATATCTCCTTCTGTTGATATTCCTTTTCCAAACATAATATCAAATTCAGCTTCTTTAAAAGGAGGGGCAATTTTATTTTTAACAACTTTGATTCTTGTATGATTACCGATTATCTCCCCACCTTGCTTCAAAGATTCTACTCGGCGAACATCTAATCTAATAGATGAATAGAATTTTAATGCTCTACCACCGGTTGTTGTTTCCGGATTTCCAAACATAACACCGACTTTTTCACGCAACTGGTTAATAAAAATAACCACACAATTCGACTTGCTAATAACTGCTGTTAATTTTCTAAGAGCCTGCGACATAAGTCTTGCTTGTAAACCAACGTGTGAATCTCCCATATCTCCGTCTATTTCTGCCTTTGGAACTAATGCTGCAACTGAATCCACAATAACAATGTCCACAGCACCTGAACGAACCATAGTCTCTGTAATCTCCAGTGCCTGTTCTCCATTATCCGGCTGTGATATATATAAGTTATCAATATCAACACCTATATTTTTAGCATAAGCAGGATCTAATGCATGTTCTGCATCAATAAATCCCGCAATACCGCCTCTTTTTTGTACTTCTGCAACCATATGTAATGCAACAGTTGTTTTACCACTAGATTCTGGTCCATATACCTCAATAATTCTTCCCTTTGGAATACCACCCATTCCAAGAGCTATATCCAAACTTAGAGAGCCTGTAGGTATCGTTTCAACGTTCATATTAGCACTGGAATCACCCAGCTTCATAACTGCGCCTTTTCCAAATTGTTTTTCAATATTTGCTAACGCTGCATCCAGCGCTTTTAATTTATCATCTTTTTGCATTATTATCTCCTCCACGCGAACCTGTGTTCGTTCTAATGATTTTATAATATTATAACCTTTAATAAAAGTCAAGTATTTTTACAGTTTTTTCGAACAAACTTTCGTTTTTTCACCCCCCTGCTCTATTCAGTTTATTATTAAAATGGAACTTTGGCTGGAATGCCTTTGATTTACGCAAGCAACGATAAAAAATCATATTTACATAGGTTTTCGACGAGTGCCGCGAAACTATCGAAACTCGCAAAGCGTGTTTCTCATAATTTTAGATGTTAACGATGAGAATGTCTTATCTGTTCAATATTAATGCAACCTCACAAAAAAGAGTAATTGACAAAGCATTGCCCATAGTTTCTAAAGAATACAACATTTAAACTCACTAATCTAATGTCAGACTTAGCAAGTAACGCTGACACACCGCATATTTCAATGCTTACATATCCTCATAGGCATTCAATATTTGACATAACAATGTACTCATACCAAATATTTTCACATATCTATACCTTGATAATACAAAATTATTTCGTGTCAAGCAGTGAGATTATAACATAGAATATTTTTTATGTCTACAACTTATAAGTTTTCTATCTCCTTCACCTCTAAAATTTCAACACTTCGTGTCTATCATGTTTTGCACTTTTGATTTTATCTGTATCAAACAAAAATAGATACTTACTTCGTTCATGTTTTTTCTTAAGTGCGACAAATCAAACAGTTTTCCTATCAAACAAAAAAGAGAATACTGATTTAATTTCAATATTCCCTCTTTCCTTTATTCTTCTATTCTGGAATTTTTCTAGAGCAAGCAACAGCTAACGAACCTGGTCCAATATGACAAGATACACTTAATGATAAATTATCAACATAAATCTCACATCCTGGAATTGCCTCTTCTAATTCTTCCTTAAATTTGATTGCTGCTTCTAAATTCTGAGTATGAGCGATAGCTAATTTCATATTACCATTATCTGTACCACCAAATCTATTAACTATATCTTCCTTCATTGCATTAATCATTATTGATTTAGCCTGCTTGATTGTTTTAGCCTTTGCATATGCATCTAGCTTTTCACCTTGTATCTGGAGAACCGGCTTGATTTTAAGAACAGTTCCAATGGCTGCAGCAGTTGGTGTAACTCGTCCACCTTTTTTTAGATATTTAAGAGTATCAACCATTATATATATACTTGATTCAAATTTATTATCTTCTAAAATCTGCTTAATCTCTGCACCTGATTTTCCTTTATTTGCAAGTTCAATTGCATCTAATACTGAATATCTCTGTGTAACTGAAATTCTCTGGTTATTTACTACAAATACCTTACCTTCATAATCATCAGCAATAACTGTTGCTGTGCTACATGAACCACTTAATCCGCTTGACATAGGAATATGAACAATCTGATCATATTCTTTTAAGAGTTCATCCCAAATATTCATAACACTTTCAACAGATGGCTG
>CAYOMP010000251.1:0-3011 GCA_964405075.1 uncultured Lachnospiraceae bacterium | reverse complement strand
GAAATATATAGGGATTTTCTTTTACTTATGAATATTTTCGTCAAATCATAAACATTCTTTTAAAATGTTAATAACATCATCCTTATCTAAAGCAACATATGCATGTTGCAATCCTCCAAACTTAACAGCATCCTCTGCCATTTTTTCAAAATGTGTTTCATCTATTCCGATTTCTGTTAATGTCATAGGAATACCAATTGATTTAAAAAATTCTTCTGTGGCATCAATCGCTTTATTTGCTAATGCATATATATCTTCTTCTAACTCCATATGCCATACATTAACTGCATATTCTACAAATTTATCTACAGTATTTTCATTTAAAATGTATCGCATCCAACGTGGAGTTAAAATAGCAAGACCTACTCAATGAGTAATATCATAAAATGCACTTAATTCATGCTCTATTGGATGACAAGACCAACTACCTGCCTTTCCTGCACCACACAATCCATTTAATGCCATAGAACTAGCCCACATAATATTTGCACGTGCCTCATAGTTTGTTGGCTCTTTTAAAGCTATTGGACAATATTTAATACATGCCTCTAATATGCCTTCTGAGAATTTATCCTGAATAAAGGCATCTTCACATTTTTTGAAATAGCTTTCAAATACATGTGACATAATATCAGCCACACCTGCTGATGTTTGAATAGCAGGCAATGAATATAAATACTCTGGATCCAATATGGAAGCCTGTGGAATCATTTTCATACTTGCTGTACCAATTTTTTCATTAGTTGCCATATTGCTGATAACGGCATTTTTATTCATTTCTGAACCAGTAGCAGCTATCGTTAAAACAGTTACTATAGGCATTACTTTTTCTATTAAGCCAGGATTTTTAACTATATCCCATGCCGGTCCATTATAGTAGTATGCTGCTCCAATTACTTTACTGCAATCTATTGTACTGCCTCCTCCTACAGCAAGAATAACTTCAATATTATTCTCTTTACAAAGTTTAACACCTAATTCTACACTTTCAATCTTTGGATTAGGTTCTATTCCACCCAATTCCACAATATTAAAATCTTTTAATATCTCATAGATTTTATCATATATACCATTTTTCTTAATACTTCCACCACCATATGTAAGCAATACATTTCTTCCATATGCTTTTAACAATTCCGGTAATTTTTCAATCTGACCCTTACCAAAATTCATCTGAGTATACGCATGAAACACAAAATTATCCATTACAACGCCTCCTTCAAATTGTTCTACTTTAGTTTATCATTAATTTTTAATATTTGCCATACAAAAGGCTAATAGACTTTCGCCTATTAGCCTTTATCATAAAACTATTTTTGATAGTTTTTATTTAACAAATCAAGTGTAAACGTATACTTATATCCTGTTTTGTTATTTTTTGCAGTAATTAAACAAGTAGTTTTATACTGTCCAACCGGTACATCACCTTTACCAGTAATATTAACTGGTGCTTTGCTTGAAGTTGGAGTTGTATATTGGATATACCTTTCACTTATAATTGTCCAGCCTGAATTCTCATAACTTTGTACTCTCATTGAATAGTCTCTAACCTTCATTGAGTAGTAGTTAGTTGAAGTTTCTTCTAAGACATTATCACCATCTACTTCTATTAATGAGAAAGGTTTAACTCTCTTTCTTACGTTAAGTGTATATGTTAAATTATATGTCTTTTTGTCTCTAACAACTTTACAAGTAATTGTTGTTTTTCCTGCTTTAACAGGTTTCACAATTACTTTATCCTTAACTCCTGAAATAGCTTCTATTTTTGCTACAGAAGGCTTCGATGAGCTCCAAGTAATAGTATCTGTTGCCAATGCATTATTAATTGCTAACTCATTATTCTTAGTCTTTAAGAAAATGTTTCCTGATTTAGCAGAAAATTTTGGAGTTGTTGTTGTGCTTTTCTTATAAATAGTAATAGTATATGTATATGTAGCTTCTGATGCTTGATTTCTTAACACTATAGTTACATCTGTTTTGTACTTTCCTATTGGAACCTTCTTTGTAGATGGCACATCTTTTGCTGATGATATTTTAGTTGGACTTGAATATGCTTCATAAGAATATCCTACCAACTTCCACCATCCGTCCTTTGGTTTTGCATAAACCTTCACACTACTTTTAGTAGTAGATGTTTCATATACAGTTTTTTTACTCTTTAAAATATTCTTTCCATCAACAACTAATTTACTTGCTGGTGTAGCTTTATCTACTGTAATTTTAGCAGATAGTTTGTATTCATCACCATCAAATGTTCTAATTACACAAGTAACTGTTGATCGTCCCTTGCCAACTGGTTTTATAATACATTCTCTACCAATCTTTGAATAAGACTTTACAGTTAAGACTTTTTTATCACTTGATTGCCAAGTAATTGATTTAACTCCTGCAGGCACATTGTTTACATACAAAGTATCTGTATTGTACATATAAACTGTCCCATACTCTGCGTTCAGACTTGGTTCTTTCTCCTTAGCATCAGCATTTACTATGTTTCCAGTTAATACTACTGAAAAAACCAGTAAAAGAACTAACGTATTCAATTTTCTGATTAATTTCATAAAAAACTCCCTTCTTTCTTTTAATTTTGTCAACCGTAATCAAAAGGCTACCTTCTCCTATTTCAACACTTATGACTTATTTAAATTATATCTATTTGTATAATTATTGTCAAACAATTTGTGTTTTTTTCATTTATATTTGTTATATTTTTATAATAAAATAAACTACTTCAATAATGCAAACTATTCGAGACACGCAACTTCTCCGTAGTGATTAATAATTATTAGAAACACACTTTGCGAGTTTCGCGGCACTTGTTAAAAACCTATGTAAACATATTTTTCTCCACACTGCTCGCATAAATGAAAAAGTTTCATCTTATATAAAGATGAAACTTTTTCTATAATGTTATTATTTTTTAACTGTAATTTTAAACTTAACCGATTTCTTGCTACCATCTTTTGCAGTAGCTGTTATAGTTACTTTTCCAGCCTTTTTAGCTGTTACAA
>CAYOMP010000250.1:1408-3019 GCA_964405075.1 uncultured Lachnospiraceae bacterium | reverse complement strand
TGGTATTTGAAACTGGTGAATTATGAAAATCCAATTAATGATGATTTTAAGGTTGAATTGAAGGACTTAAATAATGTGTACATTTTCGATAAAAGAGCCAGTGACGCACTTGATCAAATGATGAGTGATGCAAAGAAATGTGGTTTGAATCCTATTATTTGTTCTTCCTATAGAAGTTTAGAAAAGCAATCAACTTTGTTCTATGATTATTTATATGAGCTGATTTCGGAAGGGTATGAATATGAAGAAGCTTTTAAAATAGCAAAAAGAACAAATGCAACTCCAGGTAATAGTGAACATCATTTGGGATTAGCAGTGGACATTATTTCGGAAGAATATGGTACTCTTGACCAAGGATTGGAAAATACATTGGAATATAAATGGTTACAGGCAAATTGTGCCAGATATGGTTTTATACTAAGATATCCAGAGGGTAAGTACCAGAAAACGGGAATAGATTACGAACCATGGCATTTTAGATATGTTGGAGAGTCTGTTGCAAGATATATAACAGAAAATAATATAACTTTAGAGGAATATTTGGATACATATATCAAATCAGTTAATTAGGCAAAGTTTACAAGAAATTTAAGAAATGTTACAATATTTAATAATATTTAACAATTAACTTTTATTTTTAGATTAATTGTGATATATTTATAAATGGTGTTTGAAATTTAGGTTTTATAACACCAAATTTAGTATTAACGATAATGTGATGCTAAATTGTGCAATTGTGAAACAGGTATAGTGTTTTAATGGAGATTGCAAAAATAACTATTATGATTGAGAGGAAACTTGAATGAGAAAAACGAAAATAGTTCTTGTTATGGCACTTGCTTCAGTGTTGGCTTTCGGTTGTGGTAAAAAGGAAGTCGTTGAAGAAGTTCCAGTGGAAACTGTTGAACCAGTTGAAGAGGAAGTAGTAGAAGAAGTGGTTGAAGAAGAACCAGAGGAACCAGAAGTAGAAGAAGAAGTTCTTCCTGAGGGAAAAGTTAGAAGTAACGTAACTAATGAAATTATTGATGAAGAAGTTGCGAAAACTCGTCCAATTGCTATTATGTTACCTACAGATAAGGCTGCACAGCCTCAGTACGGTATTGGTTCAGCCGGCGTTCTTTATGAATGTATGGAAGAAGGAAATATGTCACGTCAGATGGCTATTATTGAAGATTGGAAAAGCTTAACACAGATTGGTAATGTAAGAAGTTGTCGTGATTATTATGTATATTGGGCATTAGAATGGGATCCAATTCTTGTTCATTTTGGTGGTCCATATTATTTAGCTGATATTTCTACAAGAGAAGATGTAGATAATATAACAGGATGTGCTGTTAACAGTACTTCAGAAGCTCCAGGAGCAGGTGCTTTCTATCGTACAACAGATAAAGAGGCTCCACATAATGCTTATACATCTGGAGAGAATTTAGTATCTTACTGTAATACACTTGGATATTCTCTTGAACACAGAGATGAATATTATGAACCAAATCACTTTGTTTTTGCAAAAGAAGATGAACCAAATACATTAGAGGGTGCAAAAGGCGTTATGGATGCTAAAAAAGTTGATTTAGCACCTGCATTCCCATATACAATATCAGCACTTGAATA
>CAYOMP010000250.1:0-1398 GCA_964405075.1 uncultured Lachnospiraceae bacterium | reverse complement strand
TACAAATCATTATATGGTAGTGCTCAAAAAGATGGTGCTACTGGAGAACAGCTTAAATTTGAAAATATCATAGTACAGTTTACATACTATGAAACTCGTGATGAAAAAGGATATTTAGCATTCCAGTGTCATGATAATACTCGTGATGGATATTTTATTACAAAAGGAAAAGCTATCCATGTAACATGGTCTAAGACTTCAGATTATGGTGCTACTAGATATTATGATGATGACGGAAATGAAATAGTATTAAATACAGGAAAAACTTATATTGCTACAGTTGAACATGATGATGCTGTAATTATTGATGGAGTAGAATATAAATCTTCTGTAAAATAAATATTATAGGTAAACCATTAATTGGTACTAAAAAAATTGGAGTAACGAAAATGTTACTCCAATTTTTTTATATAAATTTGATATTAAAATTACTAATTTGATGATTTTTTGTAATTCTCAATTAATGTATGAATCTTTTCTGTAGGGCTAAGTACAGCATTTATTGATATATCATGATTCATACTGTCAATAATAGTTGCTAAGAATTTGCCCATTTTTGCTTCTGAATAATATGGCTTAGACAATAATTCAGGAGTGCGGTAAATTAAATCAGTAGTAATTACTCTATTAATATAACCTTTTTCATAATACTCATCAAATTTAGCTAATCCATCAGTGAATAGTCCGAAAGTAGTGAATATAAATACACGGTTTGCTTTTCTTTCTTTTAACTGCTTTGCGACATCTAGCATACTTTCACCAGAAGAAATCATATCATCAATAATGATAACGTCTTTACCCTCAACGGAATCTCCTAAGAACTCATGGGCAACAATAGGATTTTTACCATTAACAATGGTAGAATAATCACGACGTTTATAAAACATACCCATATCAACTCCTAATACATTAGAGAAGTAAACTGCTCTATGCATTGCACCTTCATCTGGACTGATAATCATAAGGTGATCGTTGTCAATCTTTAAATTTTTTTCATCTCTAAGTAATGCCTTTGTGAACTGGTAATATGCAGTAAAATTATCAAAACCTTCTAGAGGAATTGCATTAGCAACGCGTGGATCGTGAGCATCAAATGTAATAATATTTGAAACTCCCATATTAATTAATTCTTCTAGTGCTGAAGCACAGTCAAGAGATTCTCTTTTTGTACGTTTATGTTGTCTGCCTTCATATAAGAAAGGCATAATTACATTGATACGGTGAGCTTTTCCGGTTGCGGCTGAAATAATACGCTTTAAATCCTGATAGTGATCATCAGGTGACATGTGATTTTCGTGCCCTGATACAGTGTATGTGAGATTGTAATTGCATACATCAACCATAATAAATAAGTCAGTGCCACGGATTGACTCATGGAGTGCACCCTTTGCTTCACCT
>CAYOMP010000249.1:0-3035 GCA_964405075.1 uncultured Lachnospiraceae bacterium | reverse complement strand
AATCGATATAAAGCTAACTCTGAAAAAATATAGTGCTAAATCCTAAAGACGGGGACAGTTAGCCATAGTTGCCAGTCAGTATGGATTGGAAGTACAGATTGGTGGTTAAAGAAAATTATTTTTTGGGCTGCTTCACGTAAATTAAAGTGCATTTCAAATGTTTGGACAGTTATGTCAACATTTGGAGTGCATTTTTGCTTCGGAGGAAAGAGGTAAGATAAATAAAATTAGAAAACCTCTTTTACATTTTTTGTGATTATGATATTATATTAATATGTATGCACAATTGGATGTATTGTGCTATTAGCATTGCTTAGGAGGACACAGTAATATGGAAAATGAAGTAGTTTCCAAGAATTTTATAGAAACGATTATAGAAAAAGATTTGGCAGAAGGATATTATGATACAGTTCATACAAGATTTCCACCAGAACCTAACGGATATCTTCATATTGGACATGCTAAATCTATTTTATTAAATTACGGATTAGCAAAGAAATACAATGGCAAGTTTAATATGAGATTTGACGATACAAATCCTACAAAAGAAAAAGTAGAATTTGTTGAATCAATTAAGAAAGATATTGAGTGGTTAGGTGCTGATTGGGAAGATAGATTATTTTTTGCATCAGATTATTTTGATCAGATGTATGAAGCTGCTGTTAAGCTTATTAAAAAGGGTAAAGCATTTGTATGTGATTTAACAGCAGAAGAGATGCGAGAATATAGAGGAACTCTTACTGAACCAGGTAAAGAAAGCCCATATAGAAATCGTTCAGTAGAAGAGAATTTACAACTTTTCGAAGATATGAAAAATGGTAAGTATGCCGATGGAGAAAAGGTTTTAAGAGCTAAGATTGATATGGCATCGCCTAATATGAATATGAGAGATCCTATTATTTATCGAGTAGCTCATATGACACATCATAACACAGGTGATAAATGGTGCATTTATCCAATGTACGATTTTGCACATCCTATTGAAGATGCTATTGAAGGAATTACACATTCAATTTGTACATTAGAGTTTGAAGATCACAGACCATTGTATGAATGGGTTGTTAATGAATTAGAATATCCACATCCACCTAAACAGATTGAATTTGCTAAATTATATCTTACAAATGTTGTTACTGGTAAAAGATATATCAAGAAATTAGTAGAAGATGGTATAGTAGATGGATGGGATGACCCAAGACTTGTATCTATAGCAGCTCTTAGAAGAAGAGGCTTTACACCGGAGTCTATTAAGAAATTTGTAGAACTTTGTGGGGTATCTAAGGCACAGAGTTCTGCTGATTATGCAATGCTTGAGTATTGTATCAGAGAAGATTTAAAACTTAAAAAGCCAAGAATGATGGCTGTATTAGACCCTATCAAATTAGTAATTGACAACTATCCAGAAGGACAGGTTGAGTATTTAGATGTTATTAACAATCTTGAAAATGAAGAATTAGGAACAAGAAAAGTTCCTTTCTGCAGAGAGTTATATATTGATAGAGAGGACTTTATGGAGGAACCGCCTAAGAAGTACTTCAGATTATTCCCAGGTAATGAAGTAAGACTTATGCAGGCTTATTTTGTTAAATGTGAAAGCTATATAAAGGATGAAACTGGTAAAGTAGTTGAAATCCATTGTACTTATGATCCAGCAACCAAGAGTGGCTCAGGATTCGAAGGAAGAAAAGTAAAAGGTACAATTCATTGGGTTCCAGCACCATTCGCTGTTCCGGCAGAAGTTCGTTTATACGAAAATATTGTAGACGAAGAAAAGGGTGTCTATAATGAAGATGGAACAATAAATGTTAATCCTAATTCATTAACAGTATTGAAAAACTGTTATTTGGAACCAAGCTTTGAGAATGCTAAGGCATACGACAGTTTCCAGTTTGTACGTCAGGGATTTTTCTGTGTAGATGCTAAGGATTCTACTCCAGAGCATTTGGTATTTAATAGAATAGTGTCACTAAAGAGTTCATTTAAAATAAACAAATAGGAGGGATTTATAATGGCAGGTTTTTTATCTGGTTTAGATAAGTTCGGCTTAGGCGACTTAGAAGGTGTAGACGTATTTGAAGAAGAAAAGAAGAAGGAAGAGGCTCAAAAGTCAGAGGCAAAGGCTGAAATGACAGAAGCGGATTATCTTTTTGATAAATCTTATGAATGTCCATGTTGTGACAAAAAGTTTACATCTAAGACAGTTAGAACAGGAAAAGCTAAATTAATAGGACAAGATCCAGACCTTAGAGCAAAGTATCAGGGAGTTGACCCATTAAAATATGATACAGTATCATGTCCTTATTGTGGTTATTCTACATTGACTAGATTCTTTAATACAATAACATCTCCACAGTTAAGCTTAATTAGAGAAAAGATTTGTAGAAATTTCAAACCACAGGATAGTCAATCAGAGACAATATCTTATGAAGAAGCATATGAAACACATAAACTTGTATTAATTAACTCTGTAGTTAAAAAATGTAGAGCAAGTGAAAAGGCTTTCATATGTTTAAAAATAGCATGGTTACTTAGGGCAATGCGAGAAGAACTCAATCCGGAAGATGCAGATTATGCCGCTAAGTGTGGTGAGTATCAAAGTCAGGAAAAAGATTTCTTGAAGAATGCGTATGATGGTTTTGTAACTGCTGTTTCTAAAGAAGATTTCCCAATGTGTGGTATGGATGAAACTACAATAGATTATCTATTAGCAGCACTTGCATGGGAAACAGACAATCTTGATATGGCGTCAAGATTGGTTTCTAAGGTTATTACATCACGTGTTGCTAAGAATAATATTAAGGAAAAAGCACGTGATTTGAAAGAACATATCATTGAGGCAAAGAAATAAGTGAATGAATTAACCATAGCATTAAATCCGAAAAGTAAAAAGCCGCTATACGAACAGATATATGAATATATAAAGCTAGAGATACAAAGTGAAAGGATGCAATATAACGAAAAGTTGCCTTCTTCACGAGCGTTAGCTAATCATTTACAGGTTAGTAGAAGTACTGTAGATATAGCTTATGAGCAAT
>CAYOMP010000248.1:822-3040 GCA_964405075.1 uncultured Lachnospiraceae bacterium | reverse complement strand
GTCTACAACATTATCAGGAGGGGAAGCACAGAGAATTAAGCTGGCTACAGAATTAAGTAAACGAGGAACAGGCAAAACTATTTACATTCTTGATGAGCCAACTACTGGTTTACATTTTGCAGATGTTCATAAACTGGTGGAAATATTAAGGCAGCTATCAGAAGGTGGAAATACAGTTGTAGTAATAGAACATAACTTAGATGTTATCAAAACAGCGGATTATATTATTGATATTGGACCAGAAGGTGGCGAAGGCGGTGGAACTGTTATTGCCAAGGGAACTCCAGAAGAGATAGCACAGGTAGAAGAATCTTATACAGGTAAATTCTTAAAATCTTATTTATCCAAGTAGGATTTTAAATAGTAGTGTCAAGAACTCTCCGTTACTTTAGGGGGTAGCCTTGTGGGCAGTTTATGAGACGAACAATTAATTATATAGAGTAAAAATAAATGTCAGATAGGTTTCATAAGGATAATTATGAAACAATCTGACATTTGTTTTTTATTCACTATTCGAATAGGTGCGTTTAATGGTTAAGAATTTTTATTTTACAAAGATTGTTCTTATACCAAATCAGCAGGTATATTATATTCTATTTAGAAAGTTTTCGGTCAGCAAATACTGGAAGTCCATTTTCAAATGGTAATTCTACAGTTCCCTGAATTAATGGCATACAATATTCGATAAATTCTTTTGAAATATTAGTACCATTATCTATAATCCATTCTAAAGGTACGCATTTTTCTTTGTTACATACATTATTTACGTCAACATATTCATAAGATAAGGTATATGGAGTGTTGGAAGTACGTTTGAATGAAATCATAATACCTGTTTCACCTTTTAGTGCAGCTTTTACACCTTCTACACCCGCTGTAGCAGCTTCTAAGTGGTCGTTAAGAGAAAGGCAGGTACTAGAACATCTTTGATTAACGTTTAATTCAACAGAACGTACCTTTACACCTAGACGGTTTTTAACAAGGTTTTCCAAATATTTACCACATCCGGTTAAGATTTTGTGTCCAAAGTTATCAACTAAAATATCATTTGCATTTTCACAAACAAAGTTACCATTTGTATCATGAATGCCTTCAGATACACAAACTACAATGTTTTTATTCTTTTCAAAACTTGCCTCTATATTTTTTAAGAAAGCTTCCTCATCAAAATTAGTTTCTGGCAAGTATATAAGGAGTGGATTGTCTAACTCTGATTTTCTTGCTAGAACACTTGCAGCAGTGAGCCATCCGGCATGGCGTCCCATTATTTCAACTATTGTTACAGATTGTGTATCATATATAGCAGCATCCATTGATATTTCTCGAACAGTAGATGCTACATATTTAGCGGCACTTCCAAAACCTGGAGTATGATCTGTATTGACTAAATCATTATCAATTGTTTTTGGAACACCAATAAATTTGATATCACTATTTGTTTGGCTTGCATAGCGAGACATTTTGCTTACAGTGTCCATTGAATCATTTCCACCAATGTATAAGAAATATCCAATGTTTAATTCAGCTAATTTATTAAACACTTCTGGATAGAATGGGTCATTTAAATCTTCAGGAAGTTTGTAACGGCAAGAGCCTAAATAAGCACCTGGAGTAGTTTTAATAAGCTCTAATTCAGAACTATTAATATCTGTAGTTACGTTTAAAATATTATCTTTAAGAAAGCCTTGAATTCCATTAACCATACCATATACTGTTTCAATTTCTTTAGAAGCAAGGGCTGTAGTTAATACACCGTAAAGGCTGGAATTTATAACTGCGGTAGGTCCACCAGACTGACCAACAATAAGATTCTTTTTCATAAGCAAAAGGTCCTTTCATATGTTTATTTGTTATTTCTACTAATATATCATAAAGTGTACGGTTGGAAAAGACATATAAGGTGTAAGTAAATATTTTTTAGGAGAAAGAACCAAAATTTATGTAGAAAAGTTCTATTTATTTAGTAACATATTGGCAATAGAAAAGGAGTATAATAGTTAAATATGGTAATAATAGGTGCTAAGAAAGACTATTTTTACAACTAATTTAAAAAAATCTTAAGATGACAAATTATTATTGTTTATGCATTTTTACTGTGTTATAATTTGTGTGTTTGTAGTAAGAGGATTATGAAAGGTGGCATTATTGTGAAGGCTTTTATAAGTAGGTATAAGCATGGGTGGACATTGTTATATGGCTTTATTTATTTACCTTGGTT
>CAYOMP010000248.1:0-812 GCA_964405075.1 uncultured Lachnospiraceae bacterium | reverse complement strand
ATGTTTTTGGAAAAACATATAGTATCAGGTTACAATATAGTGCACATGGACATTGACGATAAAATACCATTTATCGAATTTTTTGTAGTGCCATATTTTTTGTGGTTTGCATATATAGCAGTTACATTGATGTATTTTTTCTTTACAGATGTTAAAAGCTATTACAAAATGTGCATTTTCCTTTTTTCTGGAATGACGATTTTTTTAATAATATCTACTGTGTATCCTAACGGACACCATTTAAGACCAGAGGTATTTGCTAGAGATAATATTTTTGTAGATATGGTTAAATTTTTATATAATACAGATACACCGACCAATTTGTTCCCTAGTATTCACGTTTATAATTCGATAGGAACACATATTGCCATTGCTAAGTCGGAAAAATTAAAGGACAATAAGATTATAAGAGGTGGATCATTTATATTAATGACTTCAATAATTTTATCTACTGTATTTTTGAAACAGCATTCAATGTTTGATGTATTGACAGCATTTTTCTTGTCAATTGTTCTATATGTAATTGTATATAGAGATGAATTAGCACCAATGCAAAAAACAGAAGCAGAGGCACAAATGCATCGATTATGGAATTAGAAAATTATTATAGAAATGGAGTAAACTTCAAAATACACTTTGTGTATTTTATAAATTATCGCAGAAGTAATAGGTAAGTTTTTGAAAGCAGATTACTCAGCTGGGTATTTAGCAAAAAAATCTAAGTAACGTATGACGTTACTTAGATTTTTTTAGTCTAAATTCAATCTTTTAGAAATTATATAATTAATTACAAAGAAATAAATCACACACAT
>CAYOMP010000247.1:0-3066 GCA_964405075.1 uncultured Lachnospiraceae bacterium | reverse complement strand
ACAGATGTTACACAAGGCAAAGAAAATGAATCCAGAATCAATTGTAGTTGCTGTTGGATGTTATGCCCAGGCATCAAAGGATATAATAGAAGCAGATGAAAGTGTTGATATTGTAATTGGTAACAATAAGAAAAAGGATTTGGTTAATATTTTAGAGGCATTCATAGAAGGTAAAAACGAAGAAACTATTATAGATATTAATCACACAAATGATTACGAAGGGTTATTTTTGGAAAGTTCTATTGAACATACAAGAGCTATTATAAAAGTACAGGATGGATGTAATCAATTTTGCAGTTATTGTATTATTCCTTTTGCCAGAGGACGAGCTAGAAGCCGTAAAAAAGACGATGTTATCAAGGAAGTAACTAATTTGGCTGCAAAAGGATTTAAAGAGGTTGTTCTTACAGGAATTCATTTAAGTTCTTATGGATTGGACTTGGAAAATGAAAATTTATTATCACTTATCTTGGCGGTAAATGATATAGAGGGAATAGAGAGAATCCGACTTGGTTCTTTGGAACCTAGAATAGTAACAGAAGAATTTGCTAAAACAATTGGTTCATTGGATAAAATGTGTCCACATTTCCATTTGTCATTACAGAGTGGATGCGATGAAACATTAAAGAGAATGAATAGAAAGTATTCAACTGATGAATATTTGGAAGGCTGCAAATTGCTGAGAAAGTATTTTGATAATCCTGCAATAACGACAGATGTAATAGTAGGTTTCCCAGGTGAAACAATAGAAGAATTTGAAACTACAAAAGAATTCCTTGAAAAAATTAATTTTTATGAAATGCATGTATTTAAATACTCAAAGAGACAAGGTACCAGAGCTGCTACTATGGAAAATCAGGTTGATGAACAGGAAAAAACTAAACGCAGCAGCGTGCTGATTGAGTTAGCTGACAGACAGTCTGAAGAATTTGAAAATCAGTTTATTGGTAAAGAGGTTGAAGTACTAATAGAAGAATCTTCAAAAATTAGAAATGAAATTTATCAAATTGGACATACTAAAGAATATGTAAAAGTAGCAATTAAAAATGAAGAAGATTTATCAAATAAAATCATGAAAGTTAAGGTTGTAAAAAGAATAGCAAAAGGGGTATTATTTGCAGAGTAGAATTTGCAAAAAAGGCTTTTTGCAGAATTATGTAAAACAAAAATAATAAATAATTCATTGAATTTTATAATAAGTTATATTAGAATAGGTATAAAGTTTGATTAAGGACGTGATGAAATGCAGAATATAAATAATACACAATATTTCAAAGTTCAAGCTGAACCAGCTATTCAGGTGAAAGATGTAATAAAGGTAGTGTATCAGGCATTGTCAGAAAAAGGTTACAATCCGGTTAATCAGATAGTTGGTTATATTATGTCAGGAGATCCTACATATATTACTAGCCATCTTAATGCTAGAAGCCTTATTATGAAAGTTGAACGTGATGAATTAGTAGAAGAAGTATTAAAGGAATATATTAATAATCATTCCTGGGAATAATTATTAGGAGAAAATATATGAGAATAATGGGCTTGGATTACGGCTCAAAGACTATGGGTGTTGCTATAAGTGACCCATTGGGCATTACAGCACAAGGGATAGAAATTATTCGTCGAGATAAAGAGAATAAGATTCGTCAAACATTGGTGCGTATAGAAGAATTAGTTAAAGAATATCAGGTGGAAAAGATTGTTTTGGGATTTCCTAAAAATATGAATAACACTTTGGGTGAAAGAGCAGAAAAATCATTAGAATTAAAAGAAACGTTGGAAAGACGATGCCAGATACCAGTAATAATGTGGGATGAGAGACTTACAACAGTAGAAGCTCACAGAACATTAATGGAATGTGGCGTCAGAAGAGAAAATAGAGGAAAGTATGTTGATGAGATAGCTGCAGTATTTATTTTGCAAGGCTATCTGGACTCTATTGGTTAGGAGAAAAAATGGACAAAATAGAATTTTTAGTTGATAATGAGATGGTTGAGTTTTTTGTTTTGGAAGAAACTAAAATCAACGGTGTTAATTATATACTTGTAACAGAGGAAGAAGAGGGAGATTCAGAGGCTCTCATTTTAAAAGATTTGTCTTTGGCAGAAGATTCAGAAGCGATTTATGAAATTGTTGAAGACGATAATGAATTACAGGCAGTTGCCAAGATTTTTGCGGAAATGCTTGAAGATATTGAGTTTGAATAAAAGGTAAATACAGTTATATGACTGTAAAAATATATAGCATTTATTCTAAAAGATTGCAGTAAGAGGTGAAGACGGATGTCAGTGGATAGAGACAGATTCAAGGAAATACTTAAGAGTAAAGGATTAAAAGTTACTAATCAAAGAATACATGTGCTTGAAGTCCTATCTGCTTCACCAGATAAACATTTAACGGCAGAAGAAATATATGAATTGGTAAAAGTGGACAATCCGGAGATAGGATTGGCTACTGTTTATAGAACTATACAATTACTACTGGAATTACATTTAGTAGATAAAATTAATTTAGATGATGGATTTGTTAGATATGAAATTGGACAAATGGATTCAGATGAAAAAAAACACCATCATCATCATTTGATATGCTTAGAATGTGGCAAAGTTTCATCATTTGAAGATGACTTGTTGGAGAAGTTAGAAGACAGAATATGGGATACTGCATCATTCAAAGTTATGGATCATGAAGTGAAGTTATACGGATATTGCAATGAATGTTTAGCAAATAGAGTTTGCTCAAAATAAAAGAATAATGTGCGGAAAAATATTAGCGGAGGTGCGTTTTTTGAAAAACATTAACAATTCAAAATTGAAAATCATTCCTTTGGGTGGTTTAGAACAGATAGGAATGAATATTACTGCCTTTGAATTTGAGGACAGTATTATTGTTGTGGATTGCGGTTTGTCCTTTCCAGAAGATGATATGCTTGGAATAGACTTAGTTATTCCAGATATTACTTATTTGAAAGATAACATTAGTAAGGTAAAAGGCTTTGTAATTACACATGGTCATGAAGACCATATTGGTGCGTTGCCATATATATTAAAGGAAATTAATGTTCCTATT
>CAYOMP010000246.1:0-3071 GCA_964405075.1 uncultured Lachnospiraceae bacterium | reverse complement strand
ATGCCCTTGCAAGTCTTGTAATACTATCCAAAAGAATTGTTACATCTTTTTTATGTTCTACTAATCTCTTAGCCCTTTCAAGTACCATTTCTGATACTCTTTTATGATGTTCTGGAAGTTCATCAAAGGTTGAATAGATAACCTCAACATTATCACCTTCAATATACTCCTTAATATCTGTTACTTCTTCTGGTCTCTCATCTATCAAAAGAATAATCATATGCATATCAGGATTATTTTCTTTAATAGCATTAGCTACCTGTTTCAGCAATGTTGTTTTACCAGCCTTAGGAGGCGAAACAATCATACCTCTTTGTCCTTTACCAACAGGTGAAATCAAATCCATAATTCGCATAGCTGTAAGTTTTTGAGTTGTTTCCAATTTTAATCTCTCATTAGGGAAAATTGGTATCATATCCTCAAAGTTACATCTCTTAATAGCTTCCATTACCGGGTATCCATTAATAGATCTTACAAATAGTAATGCACTAAACTTCTCTGCCTGAGTTTTAATTCTTGTATTACCAGTCAGAATATCTCCTGTTTTTAAGCCAAATCTCCTAATCTGTGATGGAGATACATATACGTCGTTCTCACCTGGCAAATAATTAGCACATCTGATAAAACCGTATCCATCCGGCATTACTTCCAATATTCCATTGGCAGTCATTCCACTGTCAAGTCTTTCCATATCAAATTCAGTTGTTTTTTCAGACTGTCTATCATCTTTATCAGTTCTTTGATTTCTGTCTACATTCTTGTCGTTTTCAATTGTTTCTTCCACATTGTCACTTATTTTTGCCTGCATATCTTGTTTATCTGCTTCAAGCATTGCTTCGATTAATTCACTTTTCTTTAATGTAGAAATGTTTTTCAACCCTCTACTTTTTGCAACATCTTTCAACACAGCAAGCGATAATGATTCGTATTTTTCTCGCATAATTACTCCTTATTTACTTCAAAAACATGTTGGGATTTAATATCTGAATCGATAATGATTAGTTCAAAACTATAGCTAATAAAATATTATACACTATTTTTTCAAAATAGCAATACTTTTTTATCCCAATGTAACATCCAGTATCATCATTATTGAAAAACCAATTGCAAACATAATGGTTCCCACATTTGAATGCTCGCCTTGAGACATTTCCGGAACCAATTCTTCAATAACGACATAAATCATTGCACCCGCTGCAAAACTTAACAAATATGGTAACGCTGGCAAAATAAGGCTGGCAGCCATAATGGTAATTATTGTCCCAATAGGCTCGACTAATCCTGATAATACTCCATATACAAAAGACTTTTGTTTTGAAACCCCTCCAGCTTTTAGTGGCATAGAAATAATAGCTCCCTCCGGAAAATTCTGAATAGCTATACCTAATGCCAGTGCCAAGGCTCCCATAGATGTTATACTTCCATTTCCACTAACCAAACCCGCATACACTACCCCCACTGCCATACCTTCCGGGATATTGTGAAGAGTTACCGCCAAAACCAGCATTGTTGTTTTTTGCAATTTATTCTTTGGTCCCTCTGGTTTATCACTATTCATATGCAAGTGGGGAATAATGTGATCTAACAATAGTAAAAATGCCATTCCAAATAGAAATCCTACCACTGCTGGTATAAACGATAATTTTCCCATTCCCTCTGCCTGCTCCAAAGAAGGAATTAATAAACTCCACACAGACGCAGCAATCATAACTCCGGCCGCAAATCCAGTTAACGCCCTTTGCACCATTTCATTTAATTTATTCTTCATAAAAAACACACAACTCGCTCCCAGCGTAGTTCCTATAAAAGGAATAAATGCTCCTTTTAATACTTCTATATTCATATAATAACCTCCTATTCTATTCCTATGAAGTTTTCTTCAAAAGGTTCCTTTGAATTATAACATTATCCATTACATTTTTTATTTTGTTAATTATGCTTTTTTTCTCATATACTTAATAGTCACCATATTTTATACATATCATATATTATAACATAATTTTTTTTGGGAGGTATTATGAATAAAATACACTCAACCTTCAATAAAATATTTTCTTTATTACTGATTATGTTTCTAGTCATTCCTACATTGTCAGGATGTGGCGCTTCATCTGACAAAACCTTAGAAAAGGTTACCTTAAACGAAGTAGCACACTCCATATTCTACGCCCCACAATATGTGGCAATTGAACTAGGATATTTTGAAGAATACGGTATTGACCTGGAATTGGTAACAGGATTTGGAGCTGATAAAACTATGTCTGCCTTAATTTCTGATGAAGCAGATATTGGATTTATGGGTTCAGAAGCATCCATTTATACGCATATTCAAGGAAATTCAGACACAGTAGTAAACTTCGCTCAATTAACACAACGTGCCGGTAATTTTCTTGTGTCTAGGGAGCCTATAGAAAACTTCACATGGGATATGTTAAAAAATACTACTGTTCTAGGCGGTAGAAAAGGTGGTATGCCACAAATGGTATTTGAATACATTCTAAAGAAAAATAATATCAATCCACAAACAGACTTAACAATTATTCAAAATATCGACTTTGGTTCAACTGCTGCCGCTTTTTCCAGTGGTCAGGGAGATTTCAGTGTGGAATTCGAACCTTCTGCTACACTTCTTGAAAAAGAAGGTGCAGGATATGTAGTTGCCTCTTTAGGTACTGATTCTGGTTATGTTCCATATACTGCCTATAGTGCGAAACAATCCTTTATCGATAGCAATCCACAACTTGTTCAATCCTTTACAAACGCTTTGCAAAAAGGCTTAGATTACGTTAATTCCCACTCTAGCGAAGAAATTGCCAAAGTCATTCAGCCACAATTTAAAGACACAGATTTAGATACAATAACTGCAATTGTAAATCGTTATAAGGAACAAGATACTTGGAAGGACAATTTAGTCTTCGAAGAGGACAGTTTTACCTTGCTTCAAAATATCTTAATGGAAGCTGGCGAATTAGATGCCAAAACAGATTATAAAACTTTAATAAATGCCGAATTTGCCCAAAAATCAGCTAAACAAAATTAACTTTAGTATATTTTTACTTTTTTTCTAATTT
>CAYOMP010000245.1:0-3125 GCA_964405075.1 uncultured Lachnospiraceae bacterium | reverse complement strand
TCATGGTATTTATACTACAATATATAGTATTGTTCTATCAACTTCATGCTACATATTGTATTTGCAAAACATAGAAAAACAGCACCCATATTTCAGAGTGCTGTTAATGGAATAAAAGGAAAATAAATATTAATGGCTTATACAAAGAATAAAATTAATTAGATTGGTGCTTGTCTTTTGCTATCATTCCGGTTATGTACTTTACTTTCTCATTGGTGAGTTCAGGATGTCTACAAATCAGTATCGTTACTACTAATTTGAGAGCTAACCATCCAAAGTAACACATTCCAGCACAGCCTAAGACTTTTAAAAATTGTGTTAGAACTTCTAACAATTCTATCCTCCCTTCTGTAGAAATTTCGTATACATTGGGGAAATTGTATTGGTCAGAATGACCTGAATATTTATTTCCGAATCGTGCCTATTCTACATTGGCACTCCCACATGGTATAAACACCAAGCATTAGCCGTAGCAACGGATTATAATGTGGTCATATAATCGCATCATGCTTGGTGTTATTCTACCATATATTAACAAATAATAAAATGCAAAATATGACTTTTGTCGAATACAGTCATACGATTTTTCTTGCATTTTTCAGCACTTTGTACTATCGTTCTTTCAAGAGGGTAATAATTAAAATGTGGAGGTATTAGAATGGCAAGAGGTAGAAAATCCTATACGTTAGAAGAAAAACTAGCAAAACTCACAACTGAAATTGAAAATATGGAAAGTTCTCTCAAAGAGATGAAGAAAACTAAGAAAGAACTAGAAGAACAGATTCGCCAAAATAGACTTGCGGAATTGGACGAGTTGATCACTTCTAAAGGATTAACATTTGAGAATGTAATGGATATGGTGAACTGTAGCAAAGATAAGGAGTAGCCCAACCGGCTACTCTTCTTTTGTGATGGATTATATTGTTTTCTCGAATATAACATAAACATATGTTCTGATGGTATTCTGTCGATTATTGGTATATAATGTAAAAAATATTGATAATTGGGGGTACATATAATGTCAGAGAAAAACAAAATAGATAAATATAAATATTGGGTATTACATCATAGAAAATTTATGACAATAGCAATTATATTATTTTCTTTACTAATGATTATCTTAGTCTCTATTGTTTTGGTTAAACCAACTAATTTGAATCTGATAGAATTATTATATTATACATCTCAAATTGTAAGTTCGGTTTTTGTAATTAGTGGTGTAGTAATTGCTGTTTGGCAATATTATTTATCCTATGTTGATAGTAGGCGTAATATAGATGTATTATGTGTTCAGAAAGCAATTGATTTATCTGAGTATTATAAAGATAATATTTTACATTATATGGCAGCAATCCGTTATATTTATAATAATTCCGATATCTCAACAATATTTTTAAAAATTGAAAAAGACAAAATAAAACATTTTGACAACAAAGAATTAGCTGAATACATTACAGAAGACGATAAAGATAAGTTAAAAGAAATTCAATCAAGCAATAATTTCTTTGATGTTGTTATTCGTGCAAATTCGATATATAATTTAGGAATTGATAAAGATATTATTGAATCTTATAATAATCAAGATTTTACACATATATATTCAGAAACAAATTCTCAGATAATATCAACATTTTTTGGAAGTTTTATTGCTAAGGTATTAAATAATATGGAATTTTTTGCTTTACATTTCACACACAATGTAGCAGACGAAACAGTTGTATATAAATCATTGCATCAAACATATATTGATTTAGTCCAAATGTTGTATTACAATATTGCCTCTAAGAATCCATTGTCTCCTTCAAAATATTTTACAAATATAATCGAATTATATGAAATATGGTATAATAGATCGGTTAAAGATGAAGATTTATTTGCTAATGGTGTCAGAAATTTGAGCAATAAGGGAACGGTAGTCGAAAACAAATAAGCAACTTGACAAACGCTAATGCATATACTATATTGTAAATGTACAACTTACAGCAGACAACAACTAACTATAATTAAGGAGGACATTACTATGAATGAAGGAAGTGGCACAGCATTTTAGCTGTTAAATAACTAAAAGAAATAAAAAGAGCAAGAGAACTAATCTCCTGCTCTTTTTACTTTAATATTCTTAATCTTTCCCTAATTCCTCTTCCATCTTATCAAAATCCAATCCATACCTTTGTTCAAGCATAGAAAGAATATTATATATTCCTTTGCCAACGAACAAATGATTTGAGCCAAACACATACTTCATGGTATGTACTTCTGATGGAGAAATACTACTAATCTTACCACGATAACTACGCATATTCTCATTTTGATACACTTTTACAGGATACCGATACCCAAGACCTTCTATTCCTGTATATCCATCATACGAATTTGGATTAAAGCATTCTCTTCCAATTTCATATTCAAGTTGAGCTATTAAACTTGCAATGTTTTGTGTATTTTTCATAATATTTCTCCTTAATATTAATATTTTTTTAGAAAGTAGGTGATTTCAATAAAATTAAACATTAAAATTAAAATTGATGAAATTGAACAATTAAAAGCATTTATTGAATATATTAAAAAACTAGAGTTAGAAAAATCTCCCGAACTCAATCCTGAAATTACGATTGAGTGGGGAGAATCAAATTAATTTTCCTTTACAACATGAATAATTGAAATATTCTTTTTGGAAATGGTAAAAGCTTCATTTTCTGAGTATAAGTATAAATCGCAAGAAGTTTTATATCTATGAGTAAATAATGTTTCTCCTTCTATAACCGTTTCTTTTGCATCAGGAACAGGCATAGTATAACATGCTTTTATAATATGACAATACTCTTCTGCTTTACCATTTTTATCTGTAATTTTAAATGTATACATAATTTGTACCTCCTTAGTATAATATAGGAAAATTATACTAATATATAAATAAGGTTAACAGTCAGAACATTAGTTTTGTATAACATACACAATTAAAACATACTCTTAACCAACACTTTATAATATTCATCGTCAATTAGGATAAGTGACTTCTCACCACTCTTCCATTCAATCGCAATCAGGTATTCTTTTTTCTTTTTACCATGAACACCTGCTATTGCTCCAATACCGCCAAGTAATGCTACTCCCATAGCACCTTT
>CAYOMP010000244.1:0-3143 GCA_964405075.1 uncultured Lachnospiraceae bacterium | reverse complement strand
TAATAAAAAAGATTAATTTTGATACTAATAATCATGTAAATAATGGGCAGTATGTTCAGATGGCAGCAGAATATTTGGACGATGATGTTAGTATTTCTGAAATCAGAGTAGAGTACAAAAAGGCAGCTATGTTAGGAGACGAAATAGTTCCAAAGGTATTTAAAAATGACAATGAGTATATTATTACATTAAATGATACAGACGATAATATATATGCTACAGTACAATTTATAATTTGATGCAGGACACTCGTGATTATAGTAATGAGATGAGTGTATAGGAAAAGAATTTATCGCACTCAAAGAAAAAGGAAGTACGAACAGAGTGAGTATTTACTTTTTCTGGCGCGATACCGACAAAATCAAAGAGTGCGATAGCACGCCAGATACAAAGTATCTGGATTTTGGAGGTAAAAGAAATAGAAAAATAAGAATTCATTTTTTAGTATATAACATTATTGAATATAAAAATAGGTTAATGAAACATTAACATACACAAGCACGGTGAATTCAATTAAGGAATTCAGTAAACGGAGGAAATAATGATAGAATTAGGAAAAAGACAGTTATTAACAGTAGTAAAAAAAGTAGATTTTGGTGTATACCTTGCTGAACGTATGGATTCAGATGAAAAGGTATTATTGCCAATCAAGCAGGTTCCAAAAGATATAGACATATCTGATACAATTGATGTGTTTATCTATAGGGATTCTAAGGATAGATTGATATCTACTGTAAAAGAGCCAAAGATTCAGGTGGGACAGGTTGCCAGATTAAAGGTATTAGAAGTATCTAAGATAGGAGCGTTCTTGGATTGTGGTTTGGAAAAGGACTTATTACTTCCTTTCAAACAGCAGACTAGAAAAGTTAGACAAGGTGAAGATGTATTGGTAGCTATGTACATTGACAAAAGTAGTAGATTGTGTGCTACAATGAACGTATATGAATATCTTAGTCAGGATTCTCCTTATAACAAGGATGATAAGGTAAAAGGTGTTATATACGAAACAAGCGACCAGTTTGGAGCGTTTGTTGCCGTAGATGATAAATATTCAGCTCTTATACCTAAAAAGGAATTGCATGGTGCATACCAAATAGGTGATATAGTTGAAGCAAGAGTTATTTCTGTAAAAGAAGATGGTAAATTGAATCTTTCACCTAGAGAAAAAGCGTATTTACAGATGGATGCAGATAGCGAATTAGTTATGAAGGTCATTGAGGAATATGCTGGTGTATTGCCATTTACGGATAAAGCATCACCGGAAGTAATTGATAGAGAATTTGGATTAAGTAAGAATGCCTTTAAGCGTGCAGTCGGTAGACTCTTAAAAGAGGGTAAAGTAGAGATTACTGATAAAGCGATTAAAAAGATAAATAAATAGAAAACTTACAATTTGAGGAGGATTATAAAAATGACAAAGACACAGATTAGTACAGACAAGGCACCAGCAGCAATTGGACCATATTCACAGGCCATTGAAGTGAATGGAATGGTATATACATCTGGAGTTATTCCAGTAGTACCAGAAACAGGTGTAATTCCAGAGGGGGTAGAAGAACAGGCTACTCAGGCTTTTGCAAATATGAAGAATCTTTTAGAAGCAGCTGGAACAAATATGGAAAATGTAGTTAAGACAACAGTATTCATAAAAGAAATGAATGATTTTGCAAAAATTAATGAAATTTACGCAAAATATTTTACTGGTACTTTTCCAGCCAGATCATGCGTTGAAGTTGCAAGACTTCCAAAGGATGTATTATTAGAAGTTGAAGCAATTGCAATAAAATAATTTTGAAAGGAGAGGTTTTTGTGAAAGTACAAAACATCAAAGACGTAGATAAGTTTTTTAGTGTAGTTGACAGCTGTGTAGGACGTGTAGAATTAGTAACTGGAGAAGGTGACAGACTTAACCTTAAGTCAAAACTTTCACAGTATGTTTCAATGGCAAATATTTTTTCAGATGGAGAAATTGCTGAATTAGAAATTATCGCATATGAGAAAGAGGACATTGATAAATTAGTTTCTTTTATGATTAATGGCTAAATTGAACATATGTACATAAAAGCCTCTGCATTAGTGGAGGCTTTTTATCGTTATGGCAGTTGCCAAATAAATTATGAGTGTTTGGTGCCAAATTATAAAATAATTAATTATAATTGTATAATAAGTTTTTGATGAAGACATTATATGGATTAGTAAAGAGAAAAGTAGAATAAATCCACTGGGAGGACAGTATGAAAAAAGTACGAGAAGCAGATTATCTATTCCTAGCACTAATTGTTATACATTTAGCGGTGGTAGCACTATTAAATATATGGAGACCAGCATTTTTGAATAATATGGCAGGTAGTATACTTTTTACACAAATGTTGATAGTGGTACCTACATTAATATATTTTGCAATCAAGAAAATAAATCCATTCAAATATATTTCTTATAGAAAAATTGACATTTCTACCATATTGATGGGAATTCTTTTCGCGTTTTTAATAATGCCATTGGTTACCTTTATAAATGCTATTTCAATGTTGTTCACAGACAATGCGGTTCAGAGTTTGTCTAATGAATTAATAAATGTACCATTTATTTTGAATGTATTATTAGTGGCGGTTACACCAGCCTGTTTTGAGGAATTTGTGTTTAGAGGAGCAATGTATCACAATTACAAAAAGAAAGGCGTTATTTATGGAGCGGTTTTAAGCGGTATACTATTTGGATTAATGCATTTGAATTTTAATCAGTTTTCATATGCATTTGTACTTGGAATTGTATTTGCACTTCTAATTGAAGCGACTGGAAGTATTTTCTCATCTATGATTGCACATTTTATTATTAACGGAAATAGTGTGTTTTTAATTAAATTATATGAAATTGTATTTAAGAAAATGTATGGTGATGAAGGTGGCGCAAAGCTACAAGAATTCCTAGGACAAGCAACTGCTGAATTAGATGGTGCGGGGTTGCAAATAACAATATGTGTATATGGAGTGATTGCATTATTTACGACAGCAGCAGCACTAGGTGTTTTAGTATGGCTGGCTCAACATAATAATAGAATTGATAACATTCCGGGATTGCGTAAGATTGTAGGTGGAAGTATTGCTAAAAGTGATGAAATTGAAGTTGAGGAAATGCAGCAGGAA
>CAYOMP010000243.1:0-3154 GCA_964405075.1 uncultured Lachnospiraceae bacterium | reverse complement strand
ATGATTTAACATTAGGATATGAGGGAAATGTAGTTACAAAGAATCTTCAGTTTGTAGTGAACAAGGGAGATTATTTATGTGTGGTTGGTGAAAATGGAGCAGGAAAAAGTACATTGATGAAAACTTTGTTACATTTACAATCAGCTATTTCGGGAAAAATAGAATACGGAGAAGGATTGATGCCGTATGAAATAGGCTATTTACCACAACAGACAGTAGTACAAAAAGATTTTCCAGCTTCTGTATGGGAGATAGTGCTATCAGGAACCTTAGCTAAATGTGGTAAAATGCCCATTTTTACTAAAAAAGAAAAAGAAGAAGCAAAAGAGAATATGAAACGTATGGAGATATGGGAGCTTCGTCATAAAAGCTACAGGAATTTGTCGGGTGGGCAGCAGCAAAGAGTTCTATTAGCCAGAGCTCTTTGTGCCACTACTAAATTATTACTTTTGGATGAACCTGTTAGTGGTTTGGATCCTAAAGTGACATTAGATTTTTATAAGTTGATAAAAGCATTAAATGAAAGTGGAATTACAATTATTATGGTATCACATGATATTCAGGCTGCAATTGACTACTCTAGTCATATACTTCATATGGGAAAACAGCAATTATTCTACGGAACTACAGAGGACTATTTGCAAAGTGATGCATGGCGGCTGTTTGGACATTTAGGAGGTGAAGTGTAATGCAAGAGGTAATAACTAAACTTATGTTTTACTTGGAATATCCCTTTGTACGATATGCATTAATAGTGGGAGTATTAATTGCATTATGCTCATCTTTAATAGGTGTTACGTTAGTTTTAAAAAGATATTCCTTTATTGGTGACGGATTGTCTCATGTGGCATTTGGGGCAATGTCTGTTGGAACGATTTTAAATTTGACAAACGATACTGTATTGGTTATGCCGGTAACAATAATTACAGCTATTTTCCTACTGAAAAATGGTCAAAATGCCAAGATAAAAGGGGATGCGGCTATTGCTATGCTATCTGTTGGAGCATTGGCAGTAGGATATATGGTTATGAATGTTTTCTCAACATCAGCCAATGTATCTGGAGATGTGTGCAGTACATTGTTTGGTTCGACTTCTATTTTGACTCTGACTAAGAGTGAAGTGATTGTATGTATTACGTTCTCTATAATAGTAATTGCATTGTTTGTTTTATTTTATAATAAAATCTTTGCGGTAACTTTTGACGAGAATTTTGCAAAAGCAACAGGGATAAAAGCTGACAGATACAACTTATTAATAGCAGTAATTATAGCCATTATCATTGTTCTTGGAATGAACTTGGTGGGTTCGTTGTTAATATCAGCATTGGTGATTTTTCCAGCATTATCGGCTATGAGAATATGTGAGAATTTTAAGGGAGTGGTTGTTATTTCGGCAATTATATCAGTAATGTGTTCATTAGTTGGAATGTTAATATCAATACTGGCATCCACACCAGTAGGCTCAACGATAGTAATAGCTAATATATTTGTGTTTACTATATGCACCGTTGTTGAAAAAATAATAAAATAGCAGCTATTATGGAGAATTTGAAAATTATGTTTATCGAATAAAAATAATAAAAGATATGTAATGTTTTCAAACAAAAGAATGTAAACGAAAAAGAGTATTGGGAAAATATGAAATTGATTTTGAATAGAACGTGAAGGATTTTGAAAGGTATAGTCGGGACATGAGAAAGTTTGTGAAAGGGATTTTACTGGGAATAGGTATATTTACATTAATGGGCTGTGTGGAAAATACAAATAATACTATTATAGATAAAAATGTTGGGGAAAACAGTGAAGGTAGTAAATATTTGCAGAGTGAGTCATATGAATTAGAGAATGCCAAACTTGGGGGAAAAGACATTGGTATATCTGATACATTATTGGAAAATACAACAGATTCGGAGGGTGTGGATTATGATTTAACTGAAATGGGTGAAGATATGGTGTATGCTACAGTGTATCAAATGATGATGGAACCTGATGCATACATTGGTAAAACTGTAAAAATGAGGGGGATATACAATAGTGTTTGGTATGAGCCTACACAGCAATATTATCAGTATGTGATAATTGAAGATGCTATGGCATGCTGTGCACAGGGAATAGAATTTATCTGGGAGGATGGAAGCCATATTTATCCAGAAGAATATCCTGAACAGGGGGAGTATATAGAGGTTGTGGGAATATTTGAGACTTATAAAGAAGACAATGATGAAAATCTATATTGTCGATTGAATAATTCTACAATGGAGATTGTACCTACGTCAGATTAGAAAGTTTATTTATCCATGACTATAGTTACAAATGATTTGTGTTAAATCATAAATTAAATATCAGATTTTAAGTAATAAAAAACAGAGAGTGGTTGCAAAAAGTACCACTATAGACAGATTTGATAATTAAGTAACAAAAAAGGCGGAGTGGTCGTAAATAGTACCACTACAGACAAATTCAGTAATAATGGGGGGTTGGTAAATTTGGAGTGTTCAAAAAAAACTAAAAAAATTTGCAAAAATTTATTGACTTTAAAGTGGTAAATTACTATAATGATTTTCGGGACTAGACCACAAAAAAATAGAAAACTGATAATTGTCTGGTATTGTATATTTAATTTTAAGGAGGATAAATAAATGTCATACGTTGATGAGGTGCTTGAATTAGTTCAGAAAAAAAATGGAAGTGAACCAGAATTTATTCAGGCAGTAAATGAAGTACTTGAGTCATTAAGACCAGTTGTAGAAGCAAACGAAGAATTGTACAGAAGAGAAGCTATATTAGAAAGAATTACAGAACCTGATAGACAGGTAATGTTCATAGTACCTTGGGTAGATTATAAGGGTAAGGTACAGGTTAACAGAGGTTTCAGAGTACAGTTTAATAACTCTATTGGACCATACAAGGGAGGACTTCGTTTACATCCTTCAGTAAATTTAGGAATTATTAAATTCTTAGGTTTCGAACAGATTTTCAAAAACTCACTTACAGGACTTCCAATCGGTGGTGGTAAAGGTGGTTCTGATTTCGATCCTAAGGGTAAATCAGACAGAGAAATTATGGCTTTCTGTCAGAGCTTTATGACAGAACTTTTCAAATATATCGGAGCTGACACAGATGTACCGGCTGGTGACATCGGAACAGGTGCTAG
>CAYOMP010000242.1:0-3180 GCA_964405075.1 uncultured Lachnospiraceae bacterium | reverse complement strand
AAGAAGCATCCCTCGCTCTAAAGAGCTCGGTCAATTATAGTAAACATCAATTAATGTTAATCCACAGGCTGGTGCCATAAATCCCGCATCCATTCGCTTTTTACTTATTAAAGCTTGTTCTATATCCTCTACTTTTTTTTTGCCGTTTCCTACTTCAATTAACGTCCCGGTTAATATTCTTACCATATTGTACAGAAAACCATTCCCTGTAAATAATATATTCAACATTCCATTATTCTCTTCAATAGAAATATTTTTTATATTTCTAACTGTAGATTTATCTTTATTTTTTTCAGAAGAAAACGCTCTAAAATCATGCTCACCACATAAGCTTTTTGCAGCCAATCTCATAGAATCAATATCTAATGTTTGACCATATGGGTACATTCTATCCCTATCAAATACTCTAGTTTTATCTAATAAGCATATCCTATAACCATATGTCTTTTGAACAGCTGATAATCTACTATGAAAATCATTTGCCACCTTTTGTGCCTCTACTATTTTCACATTATCTGATGTTTGTAAGTTGACCTCTCTAACAAATTCATCATAGTCAGAAATATCCTTGTTACTTCTAAAATTAGCCACCTGACCTAATGCATGCACACCTGCATCCGTTCTCCCTGAGGCAATAAGCTTAACCGGCTCACCTAAAACATTCTCAATTATTTCCTCTAAATGCTGTTGTATAGTGTTAGCCGTTGTTCTCTGTCGTTGCCATCCATTGAAACCACTGCCATTATAACAAATCTTAATTCTTGTATTACTCATATATCTCCTAAGAATTCAATATATTCTTTAACTCGTCCATAAAAGTATTCACATCTTTAAATTCTCTATACACAGATGCAAATCTAACATATGCCACGGCTTCTAAATCCTTAAGCTTTTTCATTACAATTTCGCCAATGAGTGAGCTTGGAATTTCCTTTTCTTCCATATTAAAAATTTCATTTTCTACTTCATCAATTAATTTATTTATCTGATTAGCAGATATCGGTCTTTTATGGCAAGCCCTTAATACTCCTGCCTCTATCTTAGCACGTTCGTACTGTTCTCTATTATTATCCTTTTTTATTACAATCAATGGGATTGTCTCAATTTTTTCATAAGTTGTAAATCTTTTACCACATTCATCGCACATTCTCCGTCTTCTTATTGAGTTATTCTCTTCTGCCGGTCTTGAATCAATTACACGAGTATTTTCTTTGTTACAAAATGGACATTTCATCTTTTATCCTCCCAAACTTTATCTTTACTCTATCAATATATATATTTATATCTACTTTATCTCATAAATAAAAAGTATTTAAAATACAATATCTTGTGTATATATGTATAAACCATTCAATACTTTGATTATATTCTACCTTTAATACTTATGTCAACGTGAAAACTTCTTACGAATACTTTAATTTATTACATTTTTCTACTATCACCTTGACAATAACATACCTCAGTTGTATGATTGTATTATTAAAATAGTACAGTTGTACTAAAACAAAAGGAATAGAGGTGATTTGCATTTGACATGGGAACTTAGTTCAGATAGACCTATATATTCACAGATTATAGACAAAATAAAAACAGATATAATTTCTGGCAAATATCCAGCTGGTAGTAAGATACCATCAGTTAGAGAATTAGCCACCGAGGCATCTGTCAATCCTAACACAATGCAAAAAGCTCTTGCAGAGCTTGAAAAAGAAGGTTTGTTGTTTTCGCAGCGAACTAGCGGACGTTATATAACGGAGGATCAAAATATGATTAATGAAATTAGAAATCAATTAGCTATTGACATAATTGCATCATTCTTTAAAAAAATGAATAGTATTGGCTATTCTAACGAAGAGGCTCTTGCTCTTATTCAAAAAGCTGCTGGAGGAATCAAAGATGAATAACCTTTTAGAATTCAAAAATGTTTCTAAAGCATACGGTACTCATACTGCTTTGTCACATATAAGTTTTGGAATCGAGCCTGGTAAAATTACCGGTTTATTAGGTCCAAATGGTAGCGGTAAAAGTACAATTATTAAACTTATTAATGGATTATTATTACCTTCTGACGGTGAAATATTGATTAATGGTATTAATCCAAGCATAGATACCAAAAAGCAAATATCTTATTTACCAGAAAGAAGTTATCTGGATAATTCCATGAATGTAAAAAATGTCATAGATTTCTTTAATGATTTTTATGAAGATTTTAACCTGAACAAGGCTTTAGAAATGCTACAAAGATTAAATATCAATCCATCAAGTAAATTAAAAACCTTATCAAAGGGGACAAAAGAAAAGGTTCAGCTTATATTAGTTATGAGTCGCGATGCTAAATTATATTGCTTAGATGAACCTATTGCCGGTGTAGACCCTGCCGCCAGAGATTATATTTTAAATACAATAATATCAAACTACAGTGAAGATGCTTCTATTTTAATATCTACTCACTTAATTACAGATATTGAGAACATTTTGGACGACGTAATTTTTCTTAATAACGGTGAAATAAAATTACATAGTTCAGTTGAAGATATTCGTTTCAATCAGAATAAATCTGTAGACACTTTATTTAGGGAGGTGTTTAGATGTTAGGTAAATTAATTAGACATGAATTTAACACTGTAGCACGAATTTTGTTGCTTATACATAGTGTAATTATTTTTATTACAATTATTGAATGTATAGGCTTTAATGTAGCAGGTTTTGATATAGAAACCTCTCCTATTGCTTCTATTATGTTTGCTATATATTTTATCTTTTTAATAGCTCTTTCCACAGCTACAATAATATTTTTAATTGTACGTTTTTATAAAAACTTGTTTACAGATGAAGGGTATCTTACTTTTACACTTCCAGTTAAGCCTTATATGATTATTCTTTCAAAACTAATCGTTGGTTTTGTATGGTGTTTAATTGATTCCCTTTTATGTATAATATCAATATTTTTTGTTTTCAAATCATTGAATTTATTTACATCTGACATTTTTGCAGAAATATTAGATGTTATAAACTCATTAAGAATTAACTCTGAATTTGATTTAACAAAACTTATTATAGCACTGGTTATTCTGTTTGTAGTTTCGATATTATCGCTACTATTAACATCATATGTATGTATTAGTATTGGCCAGCTATTTCCAAAACACAAAATACTGGCTGCCTTTACTTCCTATTTAG
>CAYOMP010000241.1:0-3213 GCA_964405075.1 uncultured Lachnospiraceae bacterium | reverse complement strand
ATTATCAAAGACAATATGGCAAATATATATGTGCAGAAGTAATTTCTATGATACTGGAATTTACTCTTGCCAACTGGAATTTAAAAATACATTTAAGTGCCTATCTGAATGTGATTTTCGTTTTTAACAATAAAAGAACAAATGTTCTTGTGATTATGCGTTAAGCGTGATACAATTAATTAAGAACAAAAGTTTGGGGAGGGCGAGAAACAATGAGAAAAATATTGGTTAATGACACAGAAATACAAGTAATAAAATTTGAGGAAGAAGATTATATATCTCTTACAGATATGGTGAGAAATATTGAAAATGGTGTTGTTTTAATAGAAAAGTGGCTAAGAAATAAAAATACAATTGAATTTTTAGGGATATGGGAAGAATTGTATAATGAACAGTTTGATTATGAGGAATATTGCAATATTATGCAGGAGGCGGGATTAAATCGATTTGTTATGTCTGTTAAAAAATGGGTAGAAAGAACAAATTCCAGAGGAATTGTAGCAAAAGCAGGAAGATATGGAGGAACATATGCCTATAAAGATATTGCCTTTGAGTTTGCAAGTTGGGTTTCGCCTAAATTCAAGCTATATCTGATAAAAGAGTTTGAAAGACTAAAGAAGGATGAAGAAAAACAGATAGGATGGAATGCGAAGCGAGAGTTGGCTAAGATAAATTATCGGATACATACTGATGCAATCAAGGAAAAATTAATTCCAAGGCAGGTGACTAAACAACAGACTGCTATTGTGTATGCATCGGAAGCGGATGTTCTGAATGTTGCACTATTTGGGAAAACGGCCAAGGAATGGAGAGAACAGAATGCGGAAAAAAAGGGGAACATCAGAGATTATGCAACTGTAAATGAATTGATATGTCTTACGAATCTTGAAAGTTTGAACGCGGTTTTTATTGAGGATGGATTGCCGCAGAAAGAGCGATTGGTAAAATTAAATGAGATTGCGATACATCAAATGATTATCTTAGAAGAGCAAGAGGAACATTTATATTTAAAATAATTCTAATTCCCCCGAATTCGGGGGAATTAGAATTTGAGAATATAAGTGGATAAATTTGCAAAAGAAAAGGTAGGGAAATAGAAATGATTTTGTTTGGATATGTGATAGAGATAATAATAGTATGGTTTTGGTACAAATTGATAATAAAAAAGGAAATAAGTTTAAAAACTAATGGTGCAGATAGAATATTAAGAAGAACTATTAAATTAATAATACAATATAAAACTACAATTAAGAATAACATATTTTTAAGAGTTAATTATAAACAGGAAAAAAGGCAAGAAATTGAAAGGATAAAACAATATGTTGGAAAGCTTATATTAATTAATGCTTGGGTTGGGTGTTTTGTTATTTTGGGACCAATCATAATAAGTATGATTTTGCCTAATAAAGATAGTATATTTATGATGTTTGTTTTTTTTAGTGTTATTGTAGGTTTTTTAGTGAAGCAGTTGAAAGAACAAACACAAAACTATGTTGAAATAGTGGAAGTCTATATTAAGCAAGTGCTTGTACCATTAGAAAAAAGCTCCAGAATAGTAGAGATTGGAAAAGATGAGATTATAGATATACAATGGACAGCTAAGAAAAAAGTTGCAATGATATGGGTAGTGATAATGGGAATAGCTATATATGCGTTGCTTATATGGGGAGAAAGATACATAGAGCAGAATGAAATAATAAAGCGAATTATAGCGATATTTACAGTTGTTATCTTGCTTATAGATTATGTTAAAAATAGATTCAAAAAAAGAGAAAATGAAAAGGAACCTGTATTTGTGGATATAGAATATGACTTAATAAAGGAGGAGGTCGAGCATATATGTAGTGTGTTAAACATTCATAATGTAAGGTTTAATGTGATTGAAGAAAATAGGATAAACGCTTTTGCTAAAATGAATGAAGATGGAGTTTGGGAAGTCTCGGTAACAAGCCAATTTATAACCAAATTACGTAAAATGTTAGAGAAAGATGAGGCAGATGAAAAGAAAGTTGTTATGGAAATTGATGATATTAAAAGGATTTTTTTGGTGACAATAGGACATGAACTAGGACATGTTTTTTATAAAGACGAGATTTTACTAAAAAAACGTTTGCTGTTTTCGATATTAATTTATTTAGGGTGTTATTTTGCAGGGATATTTTTGTTTGCAATAGCAGGCAAAGCAACGTTTTTTGTAATTATAGGTAGTATATTATTATTGTTTGATTGGATATTTGGTGGAATTATGTGTGATAAACGATACTGGGGGCAAATTGCGGAATTTAAAGCGGATAGGATAGCAGTTGATTATGTTAGTGGTGGAAGAAAAGCACTTGTTAATTTTTGGTTGACGGATGCGGAAGTACAATATGAAGATGATTCCACTCAAAAAATTAGTAAGGAAAATGTAGCTTATAAATATTATAAAAGAAATATTGAAATTGAAGAACATCCAAGCAAGAAGCGAAGAAGAAAACTAATAGAAGAAAGAGGAAAGTGGAAATGGTGGGAGTATTTTGAGCATGTGCTAGTAATAAGAAAATGGAGATGGTGTGGGCTGGGGTGGAATGGGGTGCTGAAAGTAACCAAAATATAGTTCTTATGCCGTGGATAATGCGTAGAGGTACATGTTTCGAGCCTTTTTATGTCATAGATGCATTCGTTCCGAGCCTATAATCAAAGATGCATTCGTTCCGTGAGGGCGACCAAAGTGCTAAATTAGCTAAGATGAATGAAAATTAAGATAAAGTGTTGATTATTTGTGCTTATTGAACTAATTTAGACAATTAAAAAGGAATAATATTATTAAAAGACGGACTTTGACATTTGTCGTTGCCCGTCTTTTTTGATGCACTGATCCCTCTTTTTAAGACTTGGAGATTTGAATAAAATCTGATGATAAAGTTGAGGATAAAAACGCCAGATTGATGATAATGTATTGATGTTATATAATACAAATATGTCAAAAATCCACAAAGGGGGGTATATAATGAGTACAATGAAAGAAAGAATGCACACTGGTGAACTATATTTGCCTGGTGATGAAGAAATTATGGAGTGGCAGACGAAATGTCTTGACCGTTTGTATGAGTTTAATATGACTCATCCAACAGAAGGAGAAAAACGCCAGGCTATGCTGAAAGAAATATAAAACGAGTTACCACTTAAGTAGTGGACAATATGGGGTAAATAGGGAGGAGTAAAAATTATGGA
>CAYOMP010000240.1:0-3221 GCA_964405075.1 uncultured Lachnospiraceae bacterium | reverse complement strand
AAAAAATAGCAACAGGTAAGGAAGTGTCTCAAGAAGAGATAGATTACTTAAAGGAAACTGATTACCAACTGTATTTACAAGCAATGCAGGCTGCCAGATATCGTGAGACTCTTGAACAGAAACTAAAATCCACTCTATCTGATACAGCCAAGATGCAAACTATTAGTGAAGCCATGAATATGGCTATGAGCTTTCAGGCAACTGCTGAATCTTCACCAGCAAATGATTTAATAGCTGCTGCTATAATGGAAGCAATTAAAGACGAGGGGCAAAATATCCAAACAGAAACCAAAGAAATGTTAGAACAGCAAAACAATAACAACTCTTTTTCCATACAACCAGATTCAGATGATATATCAGAAGAGAAAAAACTCTATAAATCCATTGATGAAAAAATATAATTATTTTTTCAAGATTCGAATAAACGTAAGCTTACATATTTCCTACTTAAATTCATTGGCATCCTTGCAAAATATATATGAAATTTCTTCTTATATGAAATTTCATATATATTTTTACTTTTTAATTTTTCATCTTAGGCTCGAATATGAGGGAAGCTAAATATCCAAATACCAATGCCGCAGATATTCCCACTGCACTTGATGTTAATCCTCCCATAAATATTCCCATAAATCCATTCTGGTCTATGGCTTCTTTTACACCTTTCCATAATACATTTCCAAACCCTAATAATGGTACTGTAGCTCCAGCTCCGGCAAACTCTACAAAAGGTTGATATACTCCTATTGCTCCTAATATTGTTCCTGTAACTACTAGCAATACCATAATTCTTCCTGGCATTAATTTTGTCTTTTCCATAAGAATTTGTACTAAAGCACATATTATTCCGCCAATTACAAAAGCTTTTATATAATCCATAATATTCCTCCATTTTTAGTTTTCAATTTGCTATTATTCTATACAAATGTTATTTATCATATACATTTTACAGAATCTAATTTTTAATTTTCTTTAATTTATGCTCCAAAGGTTTTTTTTATTGATTTTTCACAAGTTTCACTCTATTTTCTTTGTTTTTTATAAACAAATATGATATATTAAATTCATACTTATTAGACAATTAGTTTACATAAAAAAATTAATTTATATATTTATATATTGAAATGAGGTAATTAGTATGGAAAAGAAAACTATCGTTGTAGCCTTAGGCCGCGAAGCCTTTGGTGCTATACTTCCAGAACAGAAAAACGCTGTTAAAAAGGCTGCTATTGCAATTGCTGATTTAGTAGAAGCAAAACACAATGTTGTTATTACGCACAGTAACGGAACACAGCTTGGTATGATTCACAAGGCTATGAATGAGTTTAGCCAGGGACATCCTGCTTACACTGCTGCACCAATGTCAGTCTGTGGAGCTCTTAGCCAGGGATACATTGGATATGATTTACAGAATGCTATCAGAACAGAATTGTTAAATAGAGGCATTTTTAAAACTGTAAGTACTATTATCACCCAAGTACGTGTTGACCCTTTTGATCCGGCTTTTAATAATCCTACTAAGGTTATTGGTAGAATACTTACTAAGGATGAAGCTGATGCAGAAGTAAAAAAAGGAAATTATGTAGTAGAAGTTGAAGGTGGCTATCGCAGAATCTTTGCTACACCTAAACCAATTGATATTTATGAAATTGACGCTATTAAAGCATTAACTAATGCCGGTCAAATCGTTATTGCATGTGGTGGAGGCGGTATTCCGGTTCTTGAACAAGGCACTCGTTTACAGGGCGCCAGTGCTGTTATTGAAAAAGACTATGCAACTTTGAAATTAGCTCAAATGTTAGATGCAGATGAAATTCTTTTCTTAACAGGTATAGAAAATATATATTTAAATTATGGAAAAGAAAACGAAATAGCTCTTACTAATGTTACTGCTGACGAAGTTAAAACATATATTGAAGATGGTCAATTCCCTGCTACTTCTATTCTTCCTAAGATGCAGGCTGCAGTGGAATTCGTAGAAGGAAATCCTGATAGACGTGTTGTAATAACACACCTTTCAAAGGCAAAAGAGGGCCTTCTTGGTAAATGCGGTACAATTGTCAAAGCATAAGTAAAAGGGGACTTTTCAAGTCCCCTTTTACTTTATTAAATCATACCTAATATTCTAATTTCAATACAATATTCTGCGGATAATCTCCGAATGAATCTCCAAATATGTTAACTCCACCTTTATTTACCGCATCCTCTTTTACACCTATTCTTATAGATATGTACGGATTGTCAGGCAAACAATAACCCTCTACTGTCAAATCATTAACTTTTGTTTTGTCTATAAATGTACCTTTTTCATTTAACTTCCATTTCTTTAAATTACCATACTGTGTATTCTTTGCCGGCCACCAGTCAGGATTTAATTTACCTTTTCTGCCACCGAAGTCACTAGGACATGTCCAAGTACCTGCATCTATACCATTAATCCATACTGTAATATCTGATTTGTAATTCAAATTATAATCTGGGGCTTCAGAACAACATTCAAATGAAAGTTCCGCACTTTTTACACCTTTTCCCTTAATTGCGGCATTTGGAAATCTATATTCTAAATATCCTGCTCCAAACCAAATCAACTGTGCTGTAATTCTAGACGGATTGTAAAATCCTCTCGGTTCGTCTTCTTCATCTACATATCCCTTTTCATTAACAATACCGCATGTAGGAACCACCTTATAGTCAACATAATTACCTATAGGCATATTTATTACTTCACAACCGCTCTTTCCCTGATTCTCATCATATTCTATAGACAAATCTATCTGGTCTACTGCCTTATAACACACCTTCATGGAACCACGAATTCCTGGTTGCAAATCACACCTAATAAGTCCTGATTCCTCTAAAACCTTTACATTAAGTGCTGCTGTTGATGCTGGTATATTTAATCTATCCGCTATTTCATTAACCTTTAAAGGTTCCTTGCATAATAATCTTAATATATCAATTCTAACTTCAGACGCTAACGCTCTTGATACTGCTACTATTTCGTCATTACCCAAATCTAAAGTGATTTTTTCCATAAGTACTCCCGCCATTTTCTACATTTTACACATTTTTAATATATATATATTTTATCACATATTTAAACTTGGTCAAGGAATTATAAGTAGTCGATGTGATCCTCCAAAATCCAGATACTTTGTATCTGACGTCCCGTCTTTAGGATTTAGCACTATATTTTTTCAGAGTTAGCTTTATATCGATTT
>CAYOMP010000239.1:0-3240 GCA_964405075.1 uncultured Lachnospiraceae bacterium | reverse complement strand
ACTGAAAATGTTTTTTTCTTTTGAACTTTTCAGAAGATATGATATATGTTATAATAAAGTGATACTTATTGTTTTGAAATAAGAGGTGACATATGCTAAATGAAGACAGAATAAGGCTGATGACAAAGATGGCAGCCTTTGATGCAAAAGAAGGAAAAAAGAGTATTTCCATTTGCAAGTATTTTAAAATAGATTATGTGAGTTTTAACCTTTTAAAATCTGCAATTAGTGTAACGATTGCTTATGGAATAGTGGTAGCGTTGTGGGTATTCTATAAGGCAGATTTTTTTGTTGAAAATATTCATAAAATTAACTTAGTGCTACTGGCTGAGAATATTATTAAATATTATTTACTGTGCTTAGGTGCATATATGATAATTTCCTATGGGGTATTTAGTTATAAGTATAGTAAGGCGAAGAAAGAAGTAAAGACATATTATGGACACCTTAAAAGAATGAGTAAGTTGTATGAAAAAGAAGAACAACGTTTAGAAAATACAACATTTGGAAGGGGAAGATAATATGACTGGGTTGATAGAATTTAGAGAACAGATAAAGAGTTTTTTTATTAAAAACGAAGTTTTTATATTGCCGGTAATTAAATTTTTATTGGCACTGGTTACATTGATTGTAATTAATACAAATATTGGTTATATGTCAAAATTGACAAATATGGCATTAGTTGCAATGGTTGCATTAGCATGTTCTTTTTTACCAGTTAATGCGATTTTGTTATTTGCAGCAGTATTTATTATAGGACATTTTTATGCAGTGTCTTTGCCTGTAGCTGTGGTTGCGTTAGCATTAATTCTGGTAATGTTTCTATTGTATTATAGATTATCACCAAAAGAAGCTTATTATGTGGTGCTGATGCCAATTGCTTTTATATTAAAGGTACCGTATGTTATACCTATAGCAGCAGGATTATTAGGAACTCCATTTTCAGCAGTACCTGTTAGTTTTGGGGTTATAATGTACTATTTAATGGAATCGGTAAAACAAAATACATCTATTATGAGTAATTCCGAGGCAAGTAATATGTTGCAGACATATACTTATCTGGTAGATAGTCTTATTAATAATAAGGTTATGCTTATTACGGTATTGGCTTTTGCTATGACAACAATTGTGGTGTATACCATTAGACGTTTATCGATTGATTATTCATGGACCATAGCTATTACATTTGGTGCCGTAACTAACATTTTAGTAATGTTAATAGGCGATTATGTGTTAAATATTACTGGTAGTTTTGTGACATTATTAGTTGGAAGTGCGATTTCTGTTGTAATTGGATTGTTTATACAGTTTATGGCATTTGATGTGGATTATACAAGAGCAGAGCATGTACAGTTTGAGGATGATGAATATTACTATTATGTAAAAGCAGTTCCAAAGGTTTGTATAACTTCCAAAGATAAGAAAGTTAAGAGAATTAATTCGCAGAAAAAGACAAAAAGAACGAATTTATCCAGAACAGAAGAAATAGATTTAGAGAATGAATTAAAAATATTGAAATAGTACAGATAGAATTATGTTTGGAAAGGGTGTGAGAGAATGAATAGTATAGAAATGTTTTTTAATAAGTATTTTTATTGGTTATCAATACCTCAAATAACAATTATTGATTTAGTAGAAATATTTATTATTGCGTTTATTGTGTATCATATTATGCTGTGGGTAAAAAATACCAGAGCTTGGATGCTTTTTAAAGGTATTATTTTTCTATTATTATTTATTCTTGTTGCATCTATATGCAAAATGGATGTGATTCTATGGATTGCAACTAAAACGGTAAATGTAGGTATCATTGCCCTGTTCATTATTTTTCAGCCAGAGCTTAGAAAGGCTCTTGAACAGTTAGGTAGAAAAAATATTCTTAAGCCTATCTTTGCCGGAAGTGAGTCTATAACAGATAATGATTTTTCCGATAAAACTGTAAATGAAATTACCAGAGCAGTTTTTGAAATGGGTAGTGTGTGTACAGGTGCGTTAATAGTTATTGAAAATGAGATTAATTTAAGTGAATATGAAAGTACAGGAATTAATGTTGATGCAGTAGTTTCAAGTCAGCTATTGATAAACATTTTTGAACATAATACTCCATTACACGACGGAGCAGTTATTATAAGAGGCAACAGAGTTGCTGCGGCAACATGCTATTTGCCTTTGTCTGATAACAACAAGTTAAGTAAGGACTTGGGAACCAGACATAGAGCTGGGGTAGGTATTAGCGAAGTTACAGATTCCATTACAATTATTGTATCGGAAGAGACAGGAAAGGTATCTATAGCTTCTAATGGAGAATTAACAAGAAACGTTGACCCGGATTATTTAAAAGGGAAACTATTCTATAGACAGAAGAAAAATAGTGATAATAGCAAGAGATTCAAAAAATGGAAAGGTAGGGTAAAAGATGGGAAAAAGAATAACTCATAATTTAGGCCTTAAAATTGGATCTGCAATATTTGCTATCATATTATGGCTATTAGTAGTTAATACAATTGACCCGGTTACTACAGCAACCTATTCAAACATTCAAGTTGAACTTATTAATATAGATGCAATTACAAGTCAAGGGAAGGTATATGATGTTCTTGACGATAGTGATAACATTTCGGTTACTGTTACAGCAAATCGTTCTGTTTTGGAATCATTAAAAAGCTCAGATTTTGTTGCAAAAGCAGATATGAAAGAAATGGTAGTTGCAAACACTGTACCAATTGAGGTTACATGTAGTAAATATACATCATATATTGAAGAAATTGTTCCTAAGATTAAGACAGTTAAGATTAGCATAGAAGACTCTGCTTCAAAACAGTTTGCAATATCAGCAGTCACAACTGGAACACCAGGGGAAGGATATGCTGTTGGAGATGTGGTATGCTCGCCAAATGTTTTGAAAGTAAGTGGACCGGCATCTGTGGTTAATAAGATTAGTCGTGTCGTTGTTGAAGCAGATGTATCTGATTTAACTACAACTTATAATAATACACTAGCACCTAAGTTTTATGATAATGATGGAGATATTATTGAGTCTACAAGACTTAAATATAGAGTAAGTGATATTGCAGTAAGTATTGATATGTTAAGAACAAAGACAATTGATTTAAGTTTCGGAGTTATAGGAACACCTGATGCGGATTATGGATTTGTTGAAACGGTGTGTTCACCGGAAACAGTAACAGTTGCTGGTTCGGCATCAGATTTGGCAAAAATAACATCAATCGAAGTTCCTAA
>CAYOMP010000238.1:0-3262 GCA_964405075.1 uncultured Lachnospiraceae bacterium | reverse complement strand
ATATTATAAGCAATTGTAAGAACATCTACATTACCTGTTCTTTCACCGTTACCAAATAATGTTCCTTCTACTCTGTCAGCCCCTGCAAGTAATGCTAATTCAGTAGCCGCAATACCTGTTCCTCTATCATTATGAGGATGTACACTTAAGATAATGTTTTCTCTATCCTTGAAATGTTTATTCATCCATTCAATCTGGTCTGCATAAACATTTGGAGTTGTCATTTCAACTGTTGCAGGAAGATTAATAATTAACTTATTATCTGGTGTTGGTCCCCATTCTTCCTGCACTGCTGTACATATTTCAAGAGCATAATCAAGCTCTGTTCCTGTAAAGCTTTCTGGTGAATATTCCAAAATAATCTCTCCTGGAAAATCTTTAGCATACTTCTTTACAAGCTTAGTTCCTTCAATAGCAATCTGCTTAATTTCTTCTCTATCCTTATTAAATACTACTTTTCTTTGTAATGTAGAAGTAGAATTGTAAATATGTACTACTGCTTTTTTAATTCCCTCTAACGCTTCGAATGTTCTGGCAATTAAATGTTCTCTACACTGCACTAAAACCTGTACAGAAACATCATCAGGAATCAATTCCCTATCCACAAGCTGTCTTAAAAAGTCAAATTCTATTTGAGATGCTGCCGGAAATCCTATTTCAATTTCCTTAAATCCTAATTTTACTAAAAGATTAAACATCTCAATCTTTTCTTCTACTACCATTGGCTCAATAAGTGCCTGATTCCCATCTCGTAAATCAACACTACACCACATAGGTGCTTTTTCTATTTCCTTATTTGGCCATTCTCTCTCTGGATAATTAACCACTGGTACTCTTTTATATTTCTTATAATTCAACATATCTCTATTCCTCCTAATTAATGCTATCATACTTTAAGAATTCTAAAACTTCGCTAAAAATACACAAGCATGTTTTTTACATTTATCCTTGTTATGACTGTATTTCACTATTACACATAAGATTCTATCATTGCCTATGCTAACTAATGAAACACTTATTGTGAGTTTCTCAAGCAATCGCTTTGATTATTAAATACTTATGAAAACATATCAATTATGCCACTTGCATATCCTATTAGAAAATCACAATATTCTTTTTATAATTGCATCAACTACAGAGTCGATAGATCACACTGTAATTTTTTAAAATAAACAACTTATTGCTAATTATTCTAGCCCCATCCTAATCATTCCTTTTTATACTCTCTATTCGCCGAGTCCTTCCTCGACTGCACTTACAAGTGCTTTTAACGCTTCCTCTTCGTCTTCGCCCTCACAAACGAATTCTATTTCATCACCACATTTAACACATGCCCCAAGAACACTCAAAACACTTTTTGCATTGGCAATGTTTCCCCTATAGTTAAATGTAATTAATGATTTGTACTGCATTGCTTCTTTACAAAGGGTTCCTGCTGGTCGCAAATGCAATCCTGTAGCGTTTTTAATTACAACTTTCTGACTAACCATTTTGTAATACCTCCACTAATTGTAATACGCTTTGGTGTCTACTATACCATCTTTCCCAAAATATAACAAGTATTATAGCATTGTCTTTGTTATAAGTTCCGCTAATTTTACCGCTTCTTCTTCTATTACTTTTTGGTCTTTACCTTCAATCATAACTCGAACTAAAGGTTCTGTTCCGGAAGGTCTGATTAACACTCTTCCTTCGCCGGCAAATTTATCTTCTAATTCCTTAATCGCATCTGCTATTTCACTATATTCCATATAGCTGTCTTTCTTATGAGTAGGAACCTTGGCATTAACTAATGCCTGCGGCATTACTGTCATTACAGCAGCCAATTCTGATAAAGTTTTCTTTGTATTTACTACTACTTCTAATAAGTGTAATGCACTAATCAATCCGTCGCCTGTTGTATTTTCATCCAGGAAAATAATATGTCCAGACTGTTCTCCACCAATGTTGGCTCCCATTTCACGCATTCTTTCCAAAACATATCTGTCACCAACTTTAGTCTGTTCAATATTAATTCCTTTTTCTTTTCCCATAAGCATAAAGCCTAAATTACTCATTACAGTTGCAACAATTGTATCTTTCTTAAGTTTTCCCTGTTGCATCATATAATTACCGCAAATAGCCATTAACTCGTCACCATCTACCAGCTTACCATTTTCATCTACTGCCAGTAATCTGTCTGCATCTCCATCAAATGCCAGACCAAGGGCTGCTTTTTCTGCAACTACTCTTGCTTTTAGCTCTTCCATATGTGTTGAACCACAGTTGGCATTAATATTTGTTCCATCTGGTTCTGTATGAATGGCTATAACCTCAGCACCTAATTCTCTCAATGTTTTAGGTGCAGTGTAATATGAAGCTCCTTCTGCGCAGTCTATAACCATCTTGATTCCTGTTAAATCTAAATCTACTACTGATTTTGCATAGTTTACATAGGCATCTCTGGCATCATCCTTATATTCAATACGACCTACTCCAGAACCTGTAGGCATTGCAACATTTTCCATATTGTTAGCAATTAATTCTTCTATTTCATCTTCTAATGCATCAGACAACTTATAACCTTCTGAATTGAAAAACTTAATTCCATTAAACTCTACCGGATTATGCGATGCCGAAATAACAACACCTGCATCTACCTTATATTTTCTTGTTAAATATGCAATTGCAGGTGTTGGTAAAACACCTAAATAAACTGCATTAGCACCAACAGAACAGATACCTGCCATTAATGCATTTGCTAACATCTCGCCTGATATTCTAGTATCACAACCCACAATAATAGTAGGTTTATGTTCATTTTCCTTTGTAAGAACATAAGCTCCAGCCTGCCCTAATTTCATTGCTAAATCAATCGTTAATTCACTGTTAGCAACTCCTCGAACTCCATCAGTTCCAAATAATCTACCCATAGTTTCCTCCAAAATTTATATATTAAAACCTAAACTTCTAATTGTTATCTCCTATTTGCTGAGATACCTGAACAACCACATTAACAGTAACTTCGCCCACTGTCTCAACACCACTTTCTTCCGGCAATGTCACTCCAATAGTCAACGTTTTCGTTCCCGCAGTGCCAACCCTTGATAAATCAACCGAAAGTTTTATATCCTCTTCCTTTAAATTTTCTATTGCATCTTCCAATCCTTTAACAGCAATTTTAACACTATCCACTGAAATAATAGTGGCTGAGTATCCGCGTGGAATGTTCTTTAATTCTATATCCTCAATTGGAACATCATATGTTTTAGTTTTTAATTTT
>CAYOMP010000237.1:0-3277 GCA_964405075.1 uncultured Lachnospiraceae bacterium | reverse complement strand
TAATATGGAATTAGTATTAGATAGAAAGTTATCTGAAAAGAGAGTATTTCCAGCCATTGATATACAAAAATCAAGTACAAGACGAGAAGATTTACTGCTAAGTAAGGATGAGCAGGAAGCAGTTTACATTATGAGAAGGGCTCTTAACGGAATGAAGAGCGATGAAGCTGTTGAGAAAATTTTAGATATGTTTGCTAAAACCAAAAACAATGAGGAATTTGTTCAAATGGTTAGAAAAACTAAATTAATATAAAAGGAATCTTATATCAGGTTTCGTTATCGATTATATAAATAGAATGTTCATTATAAAAATTTAGTTGTATGCAAAAATGACTTGCATAGATATCTTATGTGTGATATAATGAGGAAGCTGTTTATGAGAACGGGATTGGTACAACCAATTTTTATAGGAATATTTTAGTGAGGTGAAAGAAATGAGAGAAGGAATACATCCAGAATATTATCAGGCTACTGTAACTTGCAACTGTGGTAACACATTCGTTACAGGATCAACAAATGAAAGTATCCACGTTGAAATTTGTTCAAAATGTCATCCATTCTATACAGGTCAGCAGAAAGCTACTTCAGCTCGTGGCCGTATCGATAAGTTCAATCGTAAATACGGTATGGATAACAAATAGTAGTGTTGAAGATAAGGTTGGGGTTTTCATAAATCTCAACCTATTTTTTTAATTCATACGAGGAAAATCCTCCTATGAATTAAAAATGTTACGTGAATAAAGATAAATATAATAGGTTTATATTTTAATGAAGAACACTCATGAATTTAGTCTTGAGTTGATAGCGTTATAGTATGATAATTGTATTAAAACACTAACTATTTAATCCAGGAGGGGTTATATGAGAACATCAGGAATTGGTGGACAGGCAGTTATGGAAGGCGTAATGATGAAGAATAAAGACAAGTACGCTGTAGCTGTTAGAAAGCCGGATAATAATATAGAAGTTCAAGTAACTGATTTTAAAGCAGTTACCTCTAATAAGAAACTTTACAATATACCTTTAATAAGAGGAGTACTTAATTTTATAGATTCACTTTCTGTGGGAATGAGTGCATTATCTTTTTCAAGTACTTTTTTTGAAGAAGAGGAAGATGTTAAACCATCAAAAACAGAGAAGTTTATAGAAAAGGTTTTTAAAGATAAGGCTGAAAAATTTGTAATGGGATGTACAATGGCATTATCTGTTGTTCTTGCAATAGCAATATTCATGTTATTACCATATTTTATATCTGATTTGCTGGGAAAATTTATTGATTCAAGAATAATTATGGCAGCTATTGAAGGAATATTAAGATTAGTAATTTTTATTGCATATATAGCGCTAATAGCTTTAATGAAGGATATACAGAGAGTGTATATGTATCATGGCGCAGAGCATAAATGTATTAATTGCATAGAGTGTGGTTTAGAACTAAATGTGGAAAATGTGAGAAAGAGTTCTAGATTGCACAAAAGATGTGGAACAAGCTTTATGCTGCTTATTGTAATAATAAGTGTTATTTTTGGATTTTTTATAAATGTAGATTCAAGACTATTAAAAGTTGCAATAAGATTACTGTTAATACCGGTAATAGCAGGTGTTTCATACGAATTTATCAGATTGGCAGGACGTAGTGAAAATCCTATAGTGGTTTTCTTTAGTAAACCAGGATTGGCATTACAGAAGTTGACAACACGAGAACCGGATGATGATATGATAGAGGTTGCTATTGCATCGGTTGAGGCAGTTTTTGATTGGAAGGCTTTTATTAATGAAGAAACTAATCAGGAACAGGAATTAGTGGAAAAAATAGCACCGGGAGAAGATTAGCATGACTTATCAGGAAATGTTAAAGCTGGGAGAAAAGACATTAAGTGATGTTGATATTGCGGAATTTGAAATAGATGCCTGGCTTTTGTTAGAATATGTGGCTAAGATTGACAGAACATTTTTTTTACTTAACAGATTTGAAGAAGCTTCAGATGACATACGAAAAGAATATGAAAGAGTTCTGGAAATACGAAAAAAGAGAATACCTTTACAACATATTACCGGATATCAGGAATTTATGGGATATACATTTAAGGTAAATGAAAATGTTTTAATACCAAGACAAGATACAGAGATTTTGGTAGAGGAAGCAGATAAATATATAGCTTTGAATGACAAGGTGTTGGATATGTGTACTGGTTCAGGTTGTATAATAATTAGTTTGAAAAAATTAAATCCAACTATAAAAGCGACAGCAGTGGATTTATCAGTAGAGGCGTTGAAAGTAGCAAAAGAAAATGCTAAATTAAATGAAGTGGATGTAGAGTTTATTAATTCTGATTTATTTGCAAATGTAAAAGATAAATTCAATGTAATAGTGTCAAATCCGCCATATATACCAACAAGGGTAATTGATGAACTGATGCCTGAGGTTAGAGAATACGAACCCCTGATGGCACTTGATGGAACGGAAGATGGACTTTGGTTTTATAAAAATATTATAGATAGTAGCAAGAAATATTTAGAAACAAATGGTATGTTGTTGTTTGAAATAGGTCATGATCAGGGATTAAGTGTATCCACCCTAATGAAAGAAGCAGGATATCAGAAAGTAAGGGTAGTAAAGGACCTTGCTGGTTTAGATAGAGTAGTAACAGGTAAATTAGTGTAAAAATGGAGGAATAAGAAATGTTTGATAGATTAGAAGACTTGGTTGCCAGATTTGAAGAAATAATGAATGAATTAAATGAGCCTAATGTAGCAGAAGACCAGAATCGTTTTAGAAAGCTTATGAAGGAACAAAGCGATTTGACTCCTATAGTTGAAGCATACAAAGAGTACAAAGCTGCTAAACAGAATGTGGAAGATAGTTTAGCAATGTTAGAAGAAGAAAGCGATGAAGAATTAAGAGAACTTGCGAAAGAAGAATTGAATGAATCTAAGGCTCGTATCGAAGAATTAGAAAAAGAACTTAAGATTTTACTTTTACCAAAAGACCCTAATGATGACAAAAACGTTATTGTGGAAATTCGTTCAGGTGCCGGCGGAGATGAAGCTGCATTGTTTGCGGCAGAAATATATCGTATGTATGTGCACTATGCAGAAAGCAGACGTTGGAAAATTGAAACAATGGAATTAGAAGAAATTGGTATTGGTGGTATGAAATATGTAACATTTATGGTATCAGGTAGTGGTGCATATTCTGTATTAAAATATGAAAGTGGTGTACATCGTGTACAGCGTATTCCAGCTACAGAAAGTGGCGGACGTATTCATACTTCAA
>CAYOMP010000236.1:0-3288 GCA_964405075.1 uncultured Lachnospiraceae bacterium | reverse complement strand
TTTAAGACCAAATGCCATGTTATCATATACTGTCATATGTGGGTATAAAGCGTAGTTCTGGAATACCATTGCGATATCTCTATCTTTTGGTTCTACATCGTTAACTACTCTGTCACCGATTTTTAATTCACCTGAAGAAATTTCTTCAAGACCAGCGATCATACGAAGTGTAGTTGATTTTCCACATCCTGATGGTCCTACGAAGATGATGAATTCTTTATCTTCGATTTCTAAGTTAAAATCCTTAACAGCTTCAAAGCCATTTGGATAGATTTTGTAAATATTTTTAAGTGATAAACTTGCCATTTACTTGTCCTCCTAGCAATAAATTAATATTATTAAAAAACTTTAATTCGTTTTAACTGTTGTTAGTATAAACCAAGCTTGAACTTTGCACCATACCATTTTTGCCCAAATATTTTTTAAGGTCCTTGGCAAAACTGCTTGAAAACCTTTTTGGTTTTATTTTTGTATGTCATTTTGACGAATGAATCTATATTTTAGTATACAGATTACCCAAAAGATTTTCCAAAAATTGTATTACAACTTTTACCTATTATCTATATATTGTACCAATCATATTCTTTGTGAATGCCCTTGTAAGCTGGAAATTCACACATTTTTCATTAATTCAGTAAAATCATTAAAGCAACCATCCAAACTTCTGAATAATACTGAATGTTGCCAATAGAAATAATAATATTACTAATACAATTAGAGCAATATACTTTACCCAAAAAAGCGACTGATCACCTTTCAATTTTCTCTCATATCTAAAAAACTGCGAGCCGTATGTGAAAAAAATGCTTAAATATAGTATAAACATAACAAAAAAAGTTATGGTCAAAAAATCACCCAAAAAATGCTCCCCAGATTGGTTTGTATGCATAAATAACTGCGGAATTATAATGCCAAAAAATATAGTAATCAAAGGAACTACGCGCCCTTTAAAAACTCGTTTCATCATATCCAATCGTGATTCATCATCGCAAAAAATTTCTTCCTCACCATTCATATTATCGCTTTCTTTTCTAAAATAACTATATCCCACAAAATCAAATAAATATTCCCAGCCGCAATCCGAAAACATTTTTACATATTCTGTTTTACTGCTAATTCCTTCTGGGTTGTAATCTAATTGATATACAACATCTTTCGGAGCACATTTTTCAAAGCAATAAATGCCAGGCCACGCTATCTTTTTCAATTTCCACCCATTTTTGTGCATTTCACCAAGATATTCTTGTTCTTTATCATAATCTGAAATACTAAACCATTTAAATTCTTTCTTTGTATCCTTCATTTTCATACCCTCTCCTTCATATTTCTATATAACCGCTCAATCCTTTTAAACTCAAGCTCCAATACTTCTTCGCCTAAAGAAGTAATTTTATAAATTTTCCTCTTTTCTTCCTCACGGACAAATTCAATTAAAGAATCTTTTTCCATTTTCGATAAGCTTCCATACATAGTTCCCGGCGATAAAACAATATCATTATTCGTCATTTCTTTTACCATTTGAACAATACCATATCCATGATTTGGCTGTCTTAAGCATAGTAAAATGTAAAAACCTGTTTCCGTCATTGGAACGTATACCTTTTTTATATGTGCGTCCAATAGTATTCCTCCTTATAAAAAATAAGCAATTTATCAGTGGTTTTATAAAAGCTTTAATTTTTAGTCTTTTCACTGCGATATATCGTACCGCGATACTGTTATAATATCGCAGTACGATATATATGTCAATAATAACTTTGCTAAAATTTTCTATTCTGTTTCAGATAAACTAATAAGTATTTTGTACTCAAAAAACTTATTTTTTAACAATTATTTTGGGGATTTCTATGACATTCAAGAATTATTCATATGATTTAGAAAAGATACATCATTATTAAGATTAGTTAATACTTTACACTGGCAATTTAGCTTTTTAGATTTTGATGTAATCATCGCTCCAGTTTGCTAAGGTTCATTATGTTATATAGAAAATAAAAATTATCTCACAGCAAAAAAAGTAACACCACCTGTTACTTTTATATATAAGTCTTTTCACTTTTAATATACTAGAGACAATTCCATAATCACCTTGTCTTTCACACTCTAGCTCCCTCGCATCCCACAAAAGAAATTAGTGTCAATAAATTTGTCTAACTGCTTATTTTTAGAAAGAATACTATAAATCCTAAAATACCATCATTGTATTCCTATAGATATTATTTTACTAATTACAATTGCCTTTTTCATTGGATTATTCTGACATTAACAAGGTGATTATAGAAAAAAGTTAGACAAAAGACATGTTATTTCTGACGTTCGTTCTAGCCATTTGAAATTATATCAGTACTATAGTACTGTGTCAAGTCGTTTCTTTATTTTTTTTTAATATTTTTTATTTATTTTTTATTTTTCATGTACTTTGCGCCGTAATTGTGTCTTTCATTTCTTATTCAAAAACTAGGCTTTAGCTTATACCTCATTGTACATACTACTACCAGTACTTTTCAATATACATATCCGACAATTCTTTTGATATTTCAAACCTTTCTTCTAATTGTTCTTGTGTATTTTCTCTTGTTAATCCCGATTCCTTACAAAATGACACAAGCACCTTGATTCCTTCTTTAATTCCCTCTTCTCTTCCTTTTTGCAAACCTTCTTCTCTTCCTTTTTCTATTCCTTTTTCTATTCCGTCCTCGACTCCTTCAATATATCCGTCTTGATGTATTACCTTCTCATACTTTTCTATATCAAACTCACTTAATATCGAACTCATTATCTTTTCGCGCTCCTTTCGTAATATTTTCCTCAATACATTTTCCTTTATGCACTCGTCTATTGCCTTCTTGGCTGCTTCTTCTATTGTATATTTTTCATTTATGTATTTTCTGATTTTATGCACAAATATTGCATATTCCTTTAATTTCTGGCATTTATTCATCAGTTCTTCATTGTGCCCATAATTAATATTAATCATATGTGCAACGACTTCTATATCCGACTGTTCTTCCTTATGAACAAATGCATCTGACAGCTTTAATTCTACGTTATCCTCTTTTTCTTGGGTTCCGTTTACATACTACTACCAGTACTTTTCAATATACATATCCGACAATTCTTCTGATATTTCAAAACTTTCCTCTAACTGTTTCTTTGTATTTTCTTTTGTCAGCCCAGATTTTCTACAAAAAGACACAAGCACTTTGATTCCTTTTTCTATACCGTCCTCGACTCCTTCAATATATCCGTCTTGATGTATTACCTTCTCATATTTTTCTATATCAAACT
>CAYOMP010000235.1:0-3312 GCA_964405075.1 uncultured Lachnospiraceae bacterium | reverse complement strand
CATTATTTCAGTTATTAGGTGGTATTTCTAGACACCTTATTATTTAGCGCTTACAATATATGCATTATGATAATATTTAATACCAAAAAATACTTTTCTATTCTATTATAATATTCTTTTTATATTCAGATATTGTCATATTCCAATCTATCCTGTTCTTTTCCGTAAATACGTTAAAATCCTTCACACTATGATAACTACCTTCCCCTTCTTGTCGCATAGGCAGAATGTCACCCATTAATATTTTATCCCAGTTATCCATAAACAGGCTAATTATCTCATCATTTAGCTTCTCATACGTTGATGAAAATGTTTCTATATCTTCATCAAATATCAATTCTTTTTGAAGCAAAATACGTCCTTTATCCAAACCTTTTTCAAGTAAATGGATTGTCACCCCTTTAGGTGTATTATCTATAAAGCTCCAAAAATTAGGACTTGCCCCCCTATTCCAAGGCAAAAAGGAAATATGCAAATTCACAATTTTATCTTCCATAAATTCTATCACTTCTTCGTCTATGATATATCTATATGTATATGAAATAATAAAATCTGGCTTATCACTTTTCAAATATTCTATGTCTATTTTTTCTGAAAAAAGAACAATATTTGCATTCTTTTCTCTTAAGAGATTATACAATTTCAATGCATTTTCATTATTATATAAAAACAAAATTTTACTCATACTATTCCCTACCCAACATATTAAACTTTATTGGTGTTCCCTTTTCAATATCTTTTAATGCTAATTGTCCCATAATTTGATTATAGTATTTAGGTTCTAAACCATATCCAGGTCTAATAACTCTTACATTTTTTTCTGTAATAATCTCACCTTTTTTGATATTTTCAACTGCAAAAATAGACTTTCTAAAAACTATACTACTTTTTTCTTGTTCTGTTACGCCATATTCTACCTTCCCAATTGCTTTTTCTGCCATTCTAATGTCTTCAACCATCTGCTTAAATTCTGCTGGTTCCATAGAAAAGGAAGAATCTGGATTCTCTATTTCTCTACTTAAACAAAAATGCTTTTCGATAACGGATGCTCCTAGTGCTACTGCTGCAACTGCTCCTACAGAACCCATAGAGTGATCAGACAACCCTGTTGGTACTCCAAAAGTTTCTCTCATATTTACCATAGTTTTTAAATTCATCTGATTTGTAACAGCAGGATAAGCACTAGAACATTTTAATAATACGACATCATTGTGAAATTTCCTTATAGTTGATAGTGCCAATTCTATTTCGCCAATAGTCCCCATACCAGTTGACATAATAATTGGTTTATTTTTCGATGCTACATAACTAATTAGAGGAATATCCACCAATTCAAAAGATGCAATTTTATAAAAATCGACACCTATACCTTCTAAAAAATCTACAGCAGTTTTATCAAATGGTGTAGACAAAAAATCTATTCCCGCTTTATCCGCTACTTCTTTTAATTCTCCCTGCCATTCCCATGGTGTATATGCCTTTCCATATAATTGATATAGATTTTCGCCTTTCCATGTCCCATTTGTGATTGAAAAATATTCATTATCGCAGTCTATTGTTATTGTATCAGGTGTATATGTTTGAATCTTTATACAGTCCGCTCCTGATTCTTTAGCTACATATATTATTTCCTTAGCACGTTCCTTGTCACCCGCATGATTTCCTGACATTTCTGCTATTACATATGTACTTTTTTCATTTATCTTCTCATATAATTTCATCTCTTACCCCACGTATTTTATTCCTTATTATCGTTATATCTTTTATAAATTAAAACAGATTTTAATCTAGTTTCATTTTCACACACTATTCCCAGTACTTTTCAATATATGCATTTGCCTCTCCTTCTGTTATTTTATAAATATCGGCTATTTCTGTTATTACTTCCTCCTTTGAGATTCCTCTTTTTTGATAATGTCCTAAAAGTGCTTTGATTCCTTCCCTTATGCCTTCTTCTCTGCCTTTTTGTAAACCTTCTTGCATCCCTTCTTCTATTCCTCTTTGCCTTCCATCCTCAACGCCCTCAATATATCCGTCTTGATGTATTACCTTCTCATACTTTTCTATATCAAACTCACTTAATATTGAACTCATTATTCTTTCCCTCTCCCTTCTTAATATTTTCCTCAATACATTTTCCTTTAGACATTCATCTATTGCTTTCTTGGCTGCTTCTTCTATTGTATATTTTTCATTTATATATTTTCTGATTTTATGTACAAATATTGCATATTCTTTTAGTTTCTTACACTTATTCATCAGTTCTTCATTATGTCCGTAATTAATATTAATCATATGGGCAATGACTTCTATATCCGACTGCTCTTCCTTATGAACAAATGCATCTGACAGCTTTAATTCTACGTTATCCTCTTTTTCTTGGGTTCCGTTTACATACTACTACCAGTACTTTTCAATATACATATACGACAATTCTCTTGATATTTCAAACCTTTCTTCTAATTGTTCCTGTGTCTTTTCTCTTGTCAATCCCGATTCCTTACAAAATGACACAAGCACCTTGATACCTTCTTCTCTTCCTTTTTCTATTCCGTCCTCCACACCTTCAATATATCCGTCTTGATGTATTACCTTCTCATATTTTTCTATATCAAACTCACTTAATATTGAACTCATTATTCTTTCCCTCTCCTTTCGTAATATTTCCCTCAATACATTTTCCTTTATACACTCGTCTATTGCCTTCTTAGCTGCTTCTTCTATTGTATATTTTTCATTTATGTATTTTCTGATTTTGTGTACGAATATTGCATATTCCTTTAATTTCTGGCATTTATTCATCAGTTCTTCATTGTGCCCATAATTAATATTAATCATATGTGCAACGACTTCTATATCCGAGTTTTCTTCCTTATGAACAAATGCATCTGACAGCTTTAATTCTACGTTATCTTCCTTTTCTTGAATTCCATTATAAAATACTATGTATCTTAGATTAGGGATTTTTACTAATCTGCTTGAGTATATGCTATGGTCTTCTATTAATCCCTTATAGATATCGGCTATGTATATCAGACCTCGCAGTGGCATATTGGGATTAAATGTACTTTGATGTTCATAAAGATTAACATAGTCATTTATGATAAATGCTATATCATCCTTCATTCCAATAAATACAGCATCATCTATTGTTACAATCTCCAAATCTTCTGTGGATTTGTAATCCTTACCAGATAACGCGTTATACAATCCTAAAAGTTCCTTTTTGTCATTGAATATGATTCTAAACAGTTTATCCTTATGCTGTCTGTTCACCAATGACATTTTGTTGGTATTTTGTGACATATTGTC
>CAYOMP010000234.1:0-3351 GCA_964405075.1 uncultured Lachnospiraceae bacterium | reverse complement strand
TTCTGCATTAGACAATTCAGGTTGTGGTGCGTGAATATATAAACTATTTCCATCGTGATAATGGCTGTATGCATGGTATCCATATACTGAAAGTAATGGGAAAAGACTTATAAGTTGAAGTGATTGCCTTAAAACGTTTGGTATGGAAATATCATCAGCACGGTCATCATAAGAATAAAGAGTAAGAACACTTCTTGCTAAAGTATTCATCATATCCTGACTAGGCGCTTTCATAATGATATCACGTACAAAACTTGTTGGAAGTGTACGATAATTGGCTAAAATATTATTGAAATCTATTAACTGACGTTTAGTAGGCAGATTACCAAATAAAAGAAGATAAGTAACTTCTTCAAATCCGAAACGGTCATCTTTTATAAAACCTTTAACGATTTCTTCTACATCTATTCCTCTATAGAAAAGTTTTCCCTCACAAGGTTTAACTTCATGATCATCAACAATATATGAACGAACTTCTGCTATGTCTGTTAAACCAGCTAGAACTCCTTTACCATTTATGTCGCGAAGTCCCCTTTTTACCTCGTATTTAGTGTATAATTCAGGATCAATCTGGCTGTTTTCTTCGCAGAGTTTTGCGAGATTTAGAATTTCTTCAGTAATATCTGAAATATAATTATTTGATTGCATAGTTGGTCCCCCTTATTTATGATATATTTTTAAATTATATCATAAATAAGGGGGATAGTATATAAAAAATTATTAAAAGGATATGTTTAAGACACTTTTCTGATAATTACTCATAAAGCTTGAAATTGTATAACGAGTCGATGCCAGATGATTTTGTAATATTATAATTGGAATCTATAAAAATTGCCTCTACGTTTTCTAAACTTTCAACTAAGGCTAATCCTTCTTCTAAACCAAGAGAAAAACATGTTGTGCTTAAAGCGTCAGCATCAGTAGAAGATGGAGTTATTATAGTTACTTGATATAGGTTGTTATCTATTGGATATCCAGTAGTAGTATCTAATATATGATGATATATGGAATTATTGATTTTGAAATAACGTTCATATATACCTGAAGATACTACAGATATTCCCGATGTTGTAATTGAACCTATTGGTGCATTTTGTTCGCCAAATGGTTTTTGAATAGCGATATTCCAAGGAGTGTTATCTGGCTTTGAACCAAAAGCTAAAACGTTACCACCAAGATTTATAACACCACCTGTGATTGCTTTTTCGGTAGACAAATATTCTTGAAGTTTGTCTGCAATATAACCTTTTGCAATACTACCTAAGTCAATAGCTACATTTGGCTTGGCTAAAGTTACCTCGGTATTATTTAGATGGATGTTCTTATAATCAACATATTCTAATAATGTTTCGATGTCATCAGCATTTGGAATTGAAGGAGTATCTTGATTTTTAAAATCCCAAATAGCACTTACAGGAGCTATTGATATGTCATAACTACCGTTTGACAATTTACTATAATATAAGGCTTTTTCTAACAAAAAGGAAGTTTCTTCAGAAACAGTAACCGTATTTCCGTTAGAAGTGTTGATTTTTGAAACGTCACTGGTTGAAATTGTTTTGCTAAGCATTTGTTCATATTTTTCACAAAGGGCAAAGCAGTTATCAAATATTTTTTCGCAATCTTGATTACTATATAAAGTTATGGAAATAATTGTATCAAAATAGAAATCAGATTGGGTTAATTTTTTAGGTGTAGAAATATTACAGCCGGCTATTAATGTGAAAATGAATACAGATATAAGCAGTAGTGTTATATTCTTATTTATGCGAGCAACCAGGAGAAAAATATGTTTACATAGGTTTTCGACGAGCGTCGCGATAATTTGAGAAACTCGAAAAGCGAGTTTTTTATAATTAATTTTCTGTGTAATATAAATGATTTTGTTTTTCATAATATACCTCTAAGTTTATGTGATATTAAATCTAATTTTTTGTATATCAATTTAATGAGTTAACCTAGAACATTCCTAATATTGGTTATGTTTTGAATGCTATAATAACTGAATGATTTGATACAATTACAGTGTTTTAGCAATATAAAAGCTATAAAAAATGAAATTATGCTTTCATAGGAAATGTTAGAATTAATTATAAGGCGGAAACTCTATAACTATTTTGTTATAGAAACAAATGCCTATAATAGAATATAATATATAAATTAAAGAGGTGCAATAAAATTTACTGTTAAAAAGTAAGCTGATATGATAAAATATTAAACAATAGTAATGTTGCGACTTATGGAGGTTAAGATGAAGTGGTATCCAAAGTTATATGTAGGAGATAGTGCCAGTAGAAAGAAATATGAAATAGTATGGAAAGTAAAGCATAATGTTGGAATGATAAATGTTTATTTGATTACTCTATCTTCAAATGGTCACAATTTGTTGGATATCTTTAAAGCATCTATGCTTAAACAAAAACATTTTAGAAAAATATCTTCTGCAAGAAAGGAAATCTATGTGGTGGGAATTGCCTGTGGATATGATGAGGCAGTAGAGGTTGCTACAAAGATTGTGAAAGAAGTATATGAAAAAACAAATGGTTTTGAAATAAAGGAATATTTAGTTGCAAAATGTGAAAGAAATAATATATAGACAGAATTTAGGAGTGAAAAATGCTTCATATACTAATGGGGATATTAAAAGTAATTGGAATAATATTATTAATTATTTTGACCTTAATTATTGTTGTATTACTAGGTGTACTATTTGTACCAGTAAGATATAAAGGATATGTCAAAAAAGATAAGGATATTATAGTCAAAATTAATGTGTTTTGGTTGCTTCATACGATAGATGGAAAATATTTCTTCCCGGAGAATGAGTTTGAAATAAAAATTTTTGGTATAACTATAGAACAATATAAGAATTTTTTGGGTAAGATAAAAAGTATTCTGCTTAAGTTAAAAACAAAAAAAGAGAAAAATAGCAAAGAAAAATTACATCCAACAGAGAAAAAGCAAAGTACAAGACCTACTGCAAAAAAAGAAGATGTTCAAGAAAAAAGTAACGAGAAAGCTACATTAGAGACTGTTGATATAGATAAAACAAATGATAGAAGCGCTGATGAAGAACATAATTTCTTAAATAAAGAAAGTAATAATCAAATAGAGAAAGAAATAACCACAAAGATTGAAGACAACCAAAAAATAGAAAGCAAAAAAGAAAAAGAGACTACAGATAAATAAATAATTCATAAAGATAAGGATACTGACAGAGGAAAAACTTCTCTAGTTAAGAGAATATGTGGTATAATAAAAAGGATTGTTGATTTTATTAAGAATATTCCAAGTAAAGTAAAAAACATTTGGAGAATGTTTAAAGAAAGAAAAGATGAATTTGATTCCAAA
>CAYOMP010000233.1:0-3365 GCA_964405075.1 uncultured Lachnospiraceae bacterium | reverse complement strand
CTACACATTCTACAGAAGCATAGAAGGATTTCAAATCTATAGCTATATATACTCTGTTTTGTTTCATATCTTCCCTGCTCCTTTTATCTTCTTCTATTTTCTTTAGCATTACTTAAGCATTTTCTTAATCTCCCATTATTTTACCAAACATACATTCGTTTTTCAACAACTATGCCGAATACTCGATAATACTCAGATTGGTTATTCTCATCTTTAAAAATAATTATCCACTCCCTCATATTTGAATTATCTCCCCTAAAAGCATTTGCATGCAAAATCTTTGCATACAATTCGATAAAAAATGGATATTCCACAGCATAATAACCACTATGAAACATCCATTTTCTCTAAATAGCTTACAGCCAAAATTTTGTTATTTCATTATCATCAACTAATTTAAAAGAAGGCTTCGCAAAGTAATAACCTTGTCCAAAATCTGCACCCAGTCCAATTAATACTTCTAATTCCTCTTTTAATTCAATGCCTTCAGCTATAACCCGTATTCCATTTGCATGGGAATAATTAATCATACCCTTTACCAGTGTCTGCATTGATGCTGACATATGTATATTTTTAACCAGGCTCCTATCTAACTTCATATAATGATATTTTCTTGATACCAAAATATCACTATTATTATAGCCTGCGCCATAATCATCTAGGGCCGTTTCTATACCCCATTTATTACAAAATTCCCGTTTTTTTCTATCTATTTTCTCATCAATTTTTGTGGTTTCAGTAGATTCCATAACAACATTGCATAAAATATCTCCATACAACTCTTCTATTTTTTCTAAGTCTTTATTTGTCATTTCCTGATTAGGTATTGAATTAACAAATAACTTTATCTTGGAATCTCTGCCTGCTTTCTCAATATAATCCTCTATAGCATGAAACCAGGTTATCCTTTCTACTCTTCCCAACATTGATTGACTCTCTGCAACTCTTAGAAAACTATCAGGACTATTCAGTATATCAGATATTGGTCGCATCAGTGCTTCATATGCAAATATTTTTTTCTCAGATAGAGAAATAATAGGTTGAAATGCATACCTGACTCTCTCTTCCTCTAGAATTCTTCCTAATTCACCAACACCTTGTACTAGGATATAATCCTTTATAAAACTATTTCTATCAAATAGTTTCACATTTCCCTTAGCTCTTTTCTTGTTTTCATACATTGCAAAGTCTGCACATTTCATTAGTTCTACATAAGTACCACCATCCTGACTATACCTAGCCATTCCTATTGTAGCACTAACATTAATATAACTTCCATCCGGCATTTGCATTTTCTTTTGAATCAAACTCTTATGCAAGTTTTCTATTGCACGAATAATATCTTCTTCAGGTGCATCATACACAAACAATGCAAATTCATCACCTGCAAATCTTGCTGCAACACTTTTACCACATATACTTTGTTTTAAAACATCTCCTAAAATACAGATATATTTATCTCCTATATCATGTCCATATGTATCATTAGTATATTTTAAATTGTCCAAATCCCACATAGATAAAACACCATTACTACATCCATTTTCATCTACTAACTGAACTATTTTTCTTGTAAAAGCTCTTCTATTGTATAAGTCCGTTAATAAATCATAATCTCTATCATGACGTATCTTCTCCTTTTCATACATGCTATCTGTTACATCCAGACACACACATATTCCATCATCATATTCACCAACTCGACGAATGCTTATCCATATAGGCTCTTCTCCATCTAAAGTGTACTTGTACACTCCTATCTCTGTTTCATCAGGAACTATTCTGTTCTTTATAGAATTATAAATCTTTGCAATCTCTGTCTTAGGAATATAGTTATCTTTCCACGCTGTTGGATAAGGTGCAATTCTAAAAATATCAAACATTTTTTTCGTACAATATACTTTGCCAGAATTACTACTATATTCTAAGACACCCAAATCTATTCCTGACAATTCAATAATATCTGCCACCTTCGAACCTGATTCATATATAATCTTGTTCTTATACATAATTGCATTTGCCAAATCATCAAATTCCACAATACCTGTTTTTGGTAAACTTCCATTTTTTACAGACATTTTGTCCATTCCGGTAATTAACATCTCGATTGGTCTGTTAATTTTGACAGCAACCCTAACAGCACCAATTATACATATTATTAATGAAGCCAACATTGCAAATATTACCGATACATATAGCCTAATCACATTCTTATACAACTTTGACCTATCTACAACTGCAAAAAAATTCCAATCTTCATCTGCATATGGAGACAACGAATTATATATCTTGAAATCATATAAACACGCCACTAATTTACAATTTTTATCTGATTTCACATCATACAACTCTAATTTGGAATTTCTCTCATTCAGTGCTATCTGATTCCCAACATTCTCCATAAACTGAAAATCATTATTTTCAACAAAAATGGTGTCCATAATTTCACGGTTACTTGCTTTACCTAGACAATATGTCGCTTTTCCTTCTTCATCTACTTCGCTACTTGGCATTAGTGTTTTCATATATTCTACTGTAATACCAACACCAATAACCCCATATGAATTATGATTTTCATCTAATAAAGGGATACTATAACAAAAGTGAGGCATATCGTTTTCGTTAAGCTGCGTAATATTGCTAAAATACCCCATATCTGTTGATTTCAGATTTAAAAATTCTTTTCCTGCATTAAAAGGTATATTATAAAAATTGTGTTCTTCTGTTATATTTAGCTTTCCATTCCATGAATTATCTAACTCAATGTCTTCTTTTTTCAAAGTGTCACAAGAACCAGCTATTACTAAAATATCTCTATTACCATCCGAATTCTCCATAGGATTCAAATCTCGTAAATATATAACGTCTTTAATATTTTCATCACCAGTTTCAAGTATAATAAAACCATCCGTAACTTTATTTTTTCGTATAGTTTCTAATACGCAAAAAAATGCTGAATCAAGAATATCCCTTCTGTTTTCGTATGTTTTTACATATTCTGATATTTTCTGGTTACTATTTTTTGCTAACATATCAACATTGTTACTTATTTTCCATTCCATATTATTAATGTTTGTCATGTTAACTATTCCGTCTTCTAACGTTTTTCCTCTTGTCTTTACATGATTGGATAATTCCTGTACTGCACTTTCCTCCAAATTTTCAGGCGTCTTAGTAAGAATTATTACTCCTATAAGAATTATCGCCTGCAAAAAAACAATCGATACTATTGATACTAATACCCATTGCTTTAAATTCCTTGTTTGATTTTCCTTGGAATTTTCCATACCTTATCCTCTACTCTCATACGGGTAGTGTCAACTTAACTACCTTTTTTATTTTTATAAACCTTATATTTTCAAGGA
>CAYOMP010000232.1:0-3415 GCA_964405075.1 uncultured Lachnospiraceae bacterium | reverse complement strand
AAAACTAACTATGGGTATTATCGAAAATAAACTAAAAGAACATAATCTTGTTAAACCAACAAGAAGAAAAGTTATAAAACATGGTCAGTCTATCAATTTGGGCGCATTTAGAATTGAGTTTATTAAAACTAATCATAGTATTGCAGATGCGTCAGCATTAGCTATATATTCGCCAGCTGGTATAGTTGTTCATACAGGAGACTTTAAAGTTGATTATACACCAGTATTTGGAGATGCTATTGATTTACAAAGATTTGGTGAAATTGGTAAAAAGGGTGTATTAGCACTTATGTGTGATAGTACCAATGCAGAAAGGCCAGGTTTTACTATGTCAGAAAAGACTTTGGGTAAAACTTTTGACAGCATTTTTGCAGAACATAAATCATCAAGAATTATTATTGCTACATTTGCATCCAATGTTGACCGTGTGCAGCAGATTATAAATTCAGCATGCAAATACGGAAGAAAAGTAGTAATTGAGGGTCGTAGTATGGTAAATATTATAACTACAGCTATTGAGTTGGGTTATATTAATATGCCGGATAATACTCTTGTCGATATAGAAATGATGAAAAATTATACAGACGAACAGATAGTGTTAGTTACTACTGGAAGTCAGGGTGAATCAATGGCTGCATTGTCAAGAATGGCGGCTAATATTCATAAGAAAGTATCGATAAAACCAGGTGATACAGTTATTTTTAGTTCGAATCCTATACCAGGTAATGAAAAAGCAGTTACACGAGTTATAAATGATTTAACAAAAATGGGTGCAGAAGTTATTTTCCAGGATACACATGTATCGGGACATGCCTGCCAGGAAGAAATTAAATTAATATACTCATTAGTAAAACCGAAATATGCAATACCTGTACATGGTGAATATAAGCATTTGAAAGCCCAGGCAGGTTTGGCGGAAACTTTGGGAATACCTAAAGAAAATATTTTTATCATGCAGTCTGGAGAAGTGCTTGAATTATGTGAAGAAAGCGCAGGGGTAGTTGGAACTGTTCCAACAGGTGCTATTCTTGTTGATGGTTTGGGTGTTGGTGATGTAGGAAATATTGTACTACGAGATAGACAAAGATTAGCTGAAGATGGTATTTTGATAGTTGTATTAACACTGGAAAGATATAGTAATCAGGTGTTAGCAGGACCGGATATTGTTTCTAGAGGTTTTGTTTATGTCAGAGAATCTGAAACACTTATGGATGAAGCAAGAGAAGTTGTTGCAGACGCATTGGATTCTTGTTTGGAAAAAAATGTTACAGATTGGGGCAAGATTAAGAATGTAATCAAGGATTCTCTTGGTGACTATTTGTGGAAAAAAACAAAGAGAAATCCTATGATTTTACCTATTATCATGGAGGTATAATATGATTGATGCAGCTGTAAAAGAAAAATGTGATTGTATGCTTGAGGCTATAAAAATGAGCAGTGAGTTTAAAAAATATATCCATGCAAAAGAAGAATTAAAGCTACAACCGGAGTTAGCAAAAAAAGTGGAAGAATTTAGAAAACTAAGCTATGAATTGCAGACAGCTGCTAATAATGAAGATGCCTATGAAAAAAATGAGGTTATCGAGAATATGTACAATGATTTTAGGAAAGAAAGTATAGTTATTGAATACCTAAATGCCGAGACGGCATTATGTAGAATGCTGCAGGAAATAAATAGAAGCATTGTTGAGTTGTTAGACTTAAGATTAGGCTTTTAGGAATTTGCGGAGGATGTACCAAAAATGAGTGGGAGAAAAATTATAGGGACTATAATAAGCGTATCCCTTGAGATTATAGTGGTGGCTTTGGTAGTAATGGTTTTATATAAATATGGCCAGGAAGCGTATAATTTTGGGTACTCTATTTTTTCAGAGGAAACAATTGATGAAGAGCCTGGAATAGATAAGGTTTTGACAATTGTTGATGGATATTCTGATATGGACATAGCACAGTTATTAAAGACGAAGCATTTAATAAAAGACGAAAAAGTATTTTGGATACAGATGAAGGTTTTTAATTATAGTGGAGATATTAAACCAGGTGATTATACGCTAAATACTTCAATGACACCGGAAGAAATGGTGGCAGTATTAACTATGCAGGAAGATGAATCAGAAGAAGAGGAATAATCAGTGATAGTAAATGAACGACTTACAGCTTATATAAATTCTTTAGAACGTGGCAATACGCCTGTTTTAGAGGAGATTGAAAAGGAAGCACTAAAAGATTATGTACCAATTATAAGGAAGGAAACACAAACTTTATTGAAGGTTCTTCTTCAGATGAATAACCCAAAGAATATTTTGGAGATAGGAACGGCAGTTGGCTTTTCTTCCATATTAATGGGGACTTATAGTAATCCTGAATGTAAAATTACAACAATAGAAAAATATGAAAAGAGAATACCTATAGCAAAGGCAAATTTTAAGAAAGCGGATATGGCGGACAGAATAACATTGTTAGAAGGTGACGCTCTTGAAATACTGTCCAATTTAGAGGATGAGTTTGATTTTATTTTTATGGATGCAGCTAAAGGGCAATATATTAACTTTTTGCCAGATGCTAATCGCCTTTTGAAAACAGGAGGAGTGCTGGTTTCTGACAATGTATTACAGGATGGAGATATTGTTGAATCTAAGTACGCTGTGAATAGGAGAAATAGAACTATTCATTCGAGAATGAGAGAATATTTATATGAAATAACACATAGTGATGAGTTTAGAACAACAGTTTTACCAATAGGTGATGGCGTAACAATTAGTGTTAAGATTGGAAAGAAGTAGGATTAAAATGAGAGAAACAGAATTATTGATACCGGCTAGTAGCTTGGAAGTTTTAAAGGTTGCAGTAGTTTTTGGAGCGGATGCAGTATATATAGGTGGCGAGGCTTTTGGGTTAAGAGCGAATGCTAAGAATTTTTCAAAAGAAGATATGAAAGAGGGGATTGAGTTCGCACATTCCCATAATGTAAAGGTATATGTGACTGCTAACATTTTAGGTCATAATGATGATTTGGATGGCGTTGCAAAATATTTTGAAGAATTGAAAGAGATTAAGCCGGATGCATTGATTATTTCAGATCCGGGAATCTTTACAATTGCTAAGGAAATATGCCCGGAAATAGATGTGCATATTAGTACACAGGCTAATAATACTAATTATAGAACATACCAGTTCTGGTATAAAATGGGTGCTACAAGAGTTGTTAGTGCTAGAGAATTATCCTTAAAAGAAATTAAGGAAATTAGAGATAATATACCGGAGGACATGGAGATAGAAAGCTTTATACATGGGGCTATGTGTATTTCCTATTCAGGAAGATGTCTTTTGAGTAATTTTTTTACAGGCAGAGATGCTAATCAAGGCGCTTGTACTCACCCATGCAGATGGCAGTATTCTGTAATGGAGGAAAAGA
>CAYOMP010000231.1:0-3420 GCA_964405075.1 uncultured Lachnospiraceae bacterium | reverse complement strand
GTATTTACAAGAAAAAACAAGAAGAGACTAAAAGTAACATAAGGTTACGTTTAGTTTCTTTTTTTGTGCAAAAAATAGATGTAAGCTTTTGAAGAAGCAAAAATTTAAAGGTAAAAAATGAAATGAAGGGAGAAGAACAGATTATGAAAAGAACAAAGGATTAAAAGATGAATTTAGTAAAGTCGATGAAAATATGAAAAATTAGAAAAGTCGTTTTAAGCTCTTTTTATGTTTTGCAAGTCAATGAAACTATAAAAGAGAAGTAAAAAATAGACAATATGAATGGAACAATAAACGATTGTTAGAGAAAAGAGGAAAGCAAAATGCAAGAAAGAAGAAAGAAAAATATAATGTTATTTGAAACTATGGGATTAGGTTTATTATTTATAGCTTTAATAATTGGGTTAAAGAAAATTGATGTAAGACCAATAGGACCTCAGGATTCAGAAATAGGATTTGCAATATTGAATGGTTTTTTGAAAGAACTATTAGGGGAAAATACATTTTTTTATAATGTGACCGAGGTGTTAGGTATTGTTGCCATATTGGTTATGCTTGGATTTGGTGTGGTTGGATTAGTGCAGCTTATTAAAGGAAGAAGTATTAAGGCAGTTGACACAGAAATAATTGTATTAGGATTTTTTTATGCAACTATGATAATCGCATATACCTTTTTTGAAGTGTTTGCAGTAAATTACAGACCTATTATTGTAGATGGCGAATTGGAAGCATCTTTCCCATCGTCTCATACAATGCTTGTTATTTGCATAATGTCTACAGCAGTAATGCAGTTTAAGAGAATGATTACAGCAAAAAAACTAAGAGAAATAGCAACAGTGATATCTTATGGAATTATTATTGTAACTGTAATTGGAAGGATGTTATCAGGAGTACATTGGTTTACTGATATATTAGGTGGTGTGCTATTAAGTGGAGTGCTGGTTAGAGGATATTGTACAATTCTGGCATTTATTAATGATTTAAGAAAAACAGAAAATCAAGGAATTGGAAATAAAAAGGTTAAAAACAGAAAGATGACAAAAGCCCAAAATGCATAGGGAGAATTGGAATTAATTATTAAAACTACTCACATTAATAAGGAATAAAGTTTATTGATGTGGGTAGTTTTGTTTACATTCTCACTTCGAATTTTCGAAGCGCCTCATACAATCTACTTATCTTAATCTAAAACACCAACAATAATATTATAGTTCCTATTGCCCCACCTATCCAAAACGCCGGAGTTGTATCTGCAACAGTAAATTTCTTTTCATTTCTTTTCTTTTCCATATGTCTATAACATTTATCCCATATTTTAGGATAGATTAATAGTTTTAAAATCGAACCAAACATAATCATCACCACCTTGTTATAATTATTATAACATTAAAGAGATAAAAGTGGTACCTTTTCAGCTTGCTCTTGGTATAAAAATTTTCTTTCGAAATTGAATTTTTTCTTATATTTTTCCAAACGTTCTATGTTGAAAAACCCGTCCATAATGGTTCATTGTTCAACTTCAAAGGCGATATCAAAGGAAAAAGACAAGGCATTAATTTAAAAGATATGGAGAAAAAATTGAAAGAATCTACAGAATTTGATAAAATCAGGGTAAATTAAAATAAGAGAGAAACTATAAAATATACTGCAATTAAGGCTATTATCAGCTTTAATCTAGATACCAATACTTTGATACAAGTTCGACCAGTGGGGGTAAGGTTTATGTTTAAGATAAGTGACGAAGATAAAAAGTTTATATTAAAGCATGTGGAAAATGCAGAAACATTGTTGAAAGGTGAAAGCATTGATGACTTAAACAAGCTATTAGATGCGATAGATGATGTTATTATTTATACTATGGATAAAGATGGTTTTCCAAGTAAGCTTGGTGATGAAGCTCAAATGGTATTTGATAGAGTGTATCAAGATAATTAATTTGATAGTTAATCGGGCAATGTTGAATGCACCGCCAAAAATGATGCATTGTTCAGCAATTATCAGATAAACTAACAATTCAAAAAGATATAGGAAAGGTGAAGTAATGTGGACGAAGCAAAATATGAGTATGTTACATTGATTGATAATAGGCGTAGAGGGACAGTCGTAAAGTGTAACGGAAGACTTCAATATGAATATAAAAATGGTGAGTGGGTTAGAAGTGGAGTATTAATGGAGTACTTTAATGATGAAAGTCCATATTATGATTTATACAAGGAAATATCTGAAGAAGAAGCTATGAAAATGATAGCTGAGTAATAATTAACTAGGTAATTAAGAGATTACACAGAAATGTGTGTCGACCTCCAATCGTTAGATTTTAGGTCTAACTTTTGAGGGCGGTACAATGTGTAATCTCTTTTAAATTGGTTTAGAATATCATATTAAGATTTTATTAACTCTATAAGGTGTCGTAGTATCTGGATGTATAATGATAATTATGAAAAAACAGAAATTTTGCAAAAAAATTCATAGTCAGACTATCTTTTGACAAAGATGAGTTGTTATACATATTAGGTAACTATTCAGAACCCCATTCGCAAAAACGCTGCTACACAGCTTATCTTTTGCTCATGTGGTTAATTCGCCAAATAAATTTACAATTCTGTTTGAATACAAGCATTCACAGAATGTAAATTTGCATGGCTCTGAATAGTTACCATATTAGAATGGAATAAACGTTTATAACATTACAGATATGGGAAAGGAGGATATTGTGGATGATTTTCTTTTAATACTGAAAATGAAACAGGGGAATGAAGATGCCTTTGAGAAGTTTGTCCGGAAATATTATTCGCAAGTTTTGCAATATTGCAGGTATCATTGTTTTGATATGGAATATTCACAAGATTTGACGCAAGAAACCTTTCTCAAATTCTTTAGCAATTTACAATCCTATCATCATGTGGGAAAAACAAAAAATTATCTTTATACCATTGCCGGAAATCTTTGTAAAAACATAGCAAAGAAGAAAAAAGAAATGCCAGTAGAACGAGATGTATTGGAACAGGAAATTGGTTCTAGCGAAGTGATGGAGAGGACAGAAACAAAAATTTATATAGAACATGCTTTGGATGAACTTTCACCGGAACTTCGGGAAGTAATTATTCTGTTCTATTTTCAGGAATGTAAGCTTACAGAAATTGCAGATATTTTGCAAATTAATTTGCCTTTAGTCAAATATCGGCTGAGAAGGGCAAAAGAAGAATTAAAGCAACTGCTTGGGAAGGAGGATAATAATGGAGTTGGAGAAAGAACTTCGGAAGTTTAAGGAGCAGAGTGCCGTAGTAGCAAAGGAAGAAAAAATACTGGAAACTACCAGAAAATCGAAAGAAATATTTTTATTATGTGAACAGGAACACTCTATTAATTATTTTGAGTTTTTGATTGCACAATTTCGGTTAATAAGGAAAAGATGGTGGG
>CAYOMP010000230.1:0-3504 GCA_964405075.1 uncultured Lachnospiraceae bacterium | reverse complement strand
TTAGGATTATTACCTGGAGTTAAAGGAATGATAGGTGTTAGAATGCCTATTTTAAGAAAACTCGCCAAGGAAATTCTCAAAGGAAATTGGCGTTCATTTCTTGAACTATGCACTACTAATCATTATGAAGAAATAATGATGAAAGGTATTGTTATTGGTTATTCTGATATAACATTTATGGAATACACCCATTGGATTGATAATTTTACAGTTCTAATAAACAATTGGGCAATATGTGATAGTTTCTGTACAAGTTTGAAGGGTATTAATAATTATCCCGAAGAAATATGGGTATATATTGATTCTCTTCTAACTTCTAAGAACCCTTGGCAAGTCAGAACAGGAATTGTCATAATGATTAACTATTACTTAGATAATCGCTATGTATCAGCTTGTTTGCAAAGAATTGATAAAATCAAAATGGAACATTATTATGTAAAAATGGCTCAAGCATGGTTGGTTTCAATGGCTTATATTAATTTTCCAGATACTACATATGATTACCTGTTAGAATCTAATCTGGATAACTGGACTTATAATAAAGCTATTCAGAAATGTCGAGAATCCTTAAAAGTTTCAGCAGATGATAAAGAAATGTTAAACGCATTAAAGCGAAAGCTTTAATGCGTTTAATACTTTTCCTTTGAAGTTATCAATGTATTCTATTTTGCTGTACTATACATTATAAATGACTGATATCCTGTCTGCTTTGTATAAGAATCTATATATTTAACTTTAATAATAGTTGGTGTATACATAGGTGAACGCTCATATTTAGTATAACCATCTGAATAAGTTTCTATTGTAGTATAAAAACCGTTTATTTCATTCTTTGATGTATTATATTTTATTTTCTTACCATTTTTTGTTTTTGAAAATACTGGTACTACATATTTTCCATTATCTTTATTATATTTGCAAGAAACATAAAATAGATTTCCGCTGTATGAAACTTCGGAATCATTTTCCTCTGCATCGCTCCATGCCAAGTATTCATCAGAATTTGCAAAAGTTTTTGACTGACCATTGTAATATTCAATAGCACTTATCTTATATCCTTTATTCATCTTAACAGAGATTTTTCCTGATTTTCCTATAGCTAAATAATTTATTTTGCTATATTCCGATTTTTTATCTGATGAAGTATAAAGAAGGTTTTTGCCAACCTTTACACTCTTAACAGCACCTTCATCACTTGCATATACAGTCATAGATACTGACTTATAAGTTTTCTTGCCAGTTGAGTCTTTAATCTTAAATGTTACTTTGTATGTTCCAGCCTTTCTAGCATAAAATGTTATACGTGCTCTACCATAACATTCCCAAGTTACATCTTTTCCGTCTAACTCACTTTCATAAGTACTAAGATAGCTGTGATCGTTTTTATATGTAACTTTAGCAAACAAATTCTTTGAATTAGTTTTTAAATCAGTAATCTTATCTCCTGAATGTTCAAAATAAATGTTTTGACTTTTCTGGCTCTGTACATAAGTACGTACTTTTTTGGGAATCACACTATATACTGATACTTTAGCAGCTGTATCAGAAGCCTTTACTGATAGTGAGCTAAAACTGCCAATTGTAATTATCATTACAAAAGCCATTAGTAATGATATAATTCTTTTCATATTTTTCATGCTTTGCTCCTCCTACATTATTTAACAACACGCTTATAAGCGTAAAAATATCTTACACAAGTTTCTTTTGTATATTTATCAATATATGTAACTCGGATAACTGTATTAGAAAATAACGGACTATATGAATATTTATAGTGGTAATGATAATTATAATCTTCAAGGTCATAGCTATTATCATAGTCGTAATATCCATTGTCTTTATCTTTCTTTGAGTTAATCGTAATATTCTTCTTGTTTTTTACTTTCTTGTAAACTTGCTCAGTAGAAGTATCTCCGTCAGAGTCTACAACCGACTTATACTCACCTGAAAAATATTCAATAGATTTTAATTTATATCCTTTATTTAAGCTTACTGTCAATTTAGCTTTATTACCAGTAACAACAGGGTCTATATTTTCATACGCATTTTCATCTGAAGTGTATAAAAGATTTTTACCAAGTTTTACTGATTTGAAAGCAGTATCATCATTAACATAAACATTAACTGTATGTTTACTTACTACTTTACCTGTTGCCTTATTTTTTACACTAAAAGTTACTTTTGCCTTATAATCAGATCCTTTACTCGCAAGTGTAATAACAGAATATCCATATGAATCCTTTACATAAACATCTTCATAACGGTTTTTATCCGCATTATATTTTTCTGTTACATAAGTTTCATCTGGTGTACTGCTCTTTGATGTGTATGTAACCTTAGCCTTTAAGTTCTTTGAAGAAGTTTTTAAGTTAGATATTACATAGTCTGGACTAGTAAAAACTACTTTAAAGTTTGTACTTGATAATGAACTATTGTACATATGTAACTTACTAGGTATAGCTTTCTTATATGTTGTATAAGTTTTCTCAAAAGCTCCACCTGCATTTACATTAATTGGACTTATGACAAAGACTGATAACAACATAGCAAAAGCCAATGTTAATGATAATAATTTTTTGAAATTCTTCATACTTTCACTCCTTTTTAGCTTTTTTGTTTTTTCTTGCTACTTTTTAAATGTAAGACAAAATAAAGAAAAATGCAATAAAAAATTCACATTTTTGTCACATTTCAATGTTTTTTATATTTTCTTTATATTCTTTTAACTCAATCATTATATTTACAATAATTTGTAATGCAGAAAAACTATTTTTAGTATTACCCTCTAATATTATTCCTTTATTTGAACATTTAATTAAATAAGAAAAAAAAAAGAATTAGGTGATATCTGTTCTAATATAATTTATTAAGGGACTGATGTCACTTTTTCTGATGGAACTGTAAAACATATGTAGGTGGTATTTTATGAAAGAAAAGCAATTTAGAAAGCGTATCATAGAATGTACATTAGTATTCTTATCAGTAGGTGGAATATATTTCATCATTGAATATATATATAAACAACGAATGAGTCATTGGAGTATGTTTTTATTGGCTGGAATCTGTGGACTTATTGCTATGCTGTTGAATGATAGGTATACTTATGAAATGGACTTTTTGTTGCAGATATTTGTTTGTACTAGTGTTTGTACAACGTTAGAATACCTAGTAGGTATAACACTCAACTCAGATTATAACATATGGGATTATAGAATGCTTTGGGGAAATATTAATGGACAAATTTGTCCACTTTTTAGTTTTATCTGGGCTTACCTATTCACGTTATTAATTCCTATTTTGGATTATGTGGAGTGGAACATATTTAAAAATAAAACTGAGGTCAGGCCTTATTATAAGGTATTTGGTAAAAAGTTATTTAAGTTATAATTTTTAACCAAATATGTTAAGATTTATTTCTTTTCTATACCTACTTTTACAATTAAAGCTTCCGATGGGACTCGAACCCTCGATCTATTGATTACGAATCAATTGCTCTACCAACTG
>CAYOMP010000229.1:3297-3520 GCA_964405075.1 uncultured Lachnospiraceae bacterium | reverse complement strand
TTATATTTCTATTAATATAAAAATTGTTTTTTGATTCTTTTTTTATTTCTATTGAATGTTGATATTTTTTAATTATAAATGAAACCTCTTTAAAAAATGATTCTTTTAAAATATTAAATGTGATATTGATATATCAATTGTTATTAAAAAATGAATTGTATTTATATTCTATTTGGAATTGAGTATATTATCCACTTTTGTAAATACTTTTCAAAAGAATATT
>CAYOMP010000229.1:0-3287 GCA_964405075.1 uncultured Lachnospiraceae bacterium | reverse complement strand
AATGATAATGTATTTTCTTTTGTATATTTATTTAAGAATATTATTTCGCGTAAGAATGATTTTTTAATAAAATAAATGAAGTAATAAAATCAAGTTAAAATGATTATTAATAAATCAATTCTTCTATTTTGTTTAATTCAATTATATGTATATTTTTTGAAATAATTGAGTAAAAAAGACAATCACTTAAATATTTATAATGACAAGATGATTGGAGAAAATAATTTTCTGGTATAAGTATTTCTCTTTTAAAAATATATTACTTAATCTTCTCTTCTAATTTTTCAACAATTTCCTTTATGCAACCATCTTCAAACGGACTCTTCAAACCAACCTCTTCTAACATATCTGTAAAGAAACCACTGGCTGACAACTTACACAATTTAAGATAGCTATCCCAAGCATACTTATAATCTTCATCCATCATTACCTTATACTGGAATGCACATATCTGAGCTAAACAATAATCAATATAATATAATGGATAGTTATAAATGTGAAGCTGTTTCTGCCAGAACCCACCATCTTCAAAGCGGACACAACCTGAAAAATCCAAATGAGGCTTGTACTCTTCATTTAATTTCTTCCAAGCAGCATTTCTTTCATCAGGTGTCATATCCGGATTCTCGTATACTATATGCTGAAATTCATCCACCATACATCCATACGGAATAAAAGCTGCTGCATCTTCTAAATGCATTGCAATATAGTCATCCGTTCTGTCCTCAAAGAATAACTTCATCCATGGCTCTGTAAAGAATTCCATAGCCATTGAATGGATTTCAGCTGTTTCTGATGTAATATCAGCATGTTCCATAATAGGATCTTTTCCCGAAATATATCCTTGAAATGCATGTCCACATTCATGAGTCATAACATCCACATCACCACTAGTACCATTGAAATTAGCAAAAATGAATGGTGATTTAAAGTCTGGAAGGTATGTCATAAATCCACCTGCATGTTTAGTCTTTCTACCTAATACATCAAATAATTCCTTATCTTTCATAAAGTCAAAGAATTCCTTTGTCTCTGGTGATAATTCTGAATACATCTTCTGACTTGCTTGCATTATTTCAACTGGATTTCCCACAGGACATGGATTTCCATTCAGGAAATATACAAATTCATCAAAATATTCTAATTTCTCAAGTCCTAATCTCTCTCTTCTTCTATCATGAAGTTTCTCAACAAAAGGAACAAAATACTCTCTAATCTGCTTTCTAAAGTTTTCAACCATTTCTTTATCATAGCAATTACGATTCATTCTATAATATCCCAATTCTAAGAAATTGTCATAGCCTAAAATCCTTGCCTGTTCAGTACGGTTTTTAACCAGCTTATCAAATATTTCATCCAATTTTTCTTTATTTTCTTCAAAAAAACCTGCATATTTTTCATATGCTTTTTTTCTAATATCTCTGTCAACATTTCTAAGATATTTTTCCAAAAGTGATAGATTAAGTTCTTCACCATCCCAGTCAATTTTTGCCGTAGCAATAAGCTTATTATACTCAGATACTAATGCATTCTCTTTCTGCATTAATGGAATAAGCTTTTCATCATTAGCCTTCATACTGATTTCAATATTTTTAAATGCTACTTTGCCAATCTTTTCTTCAAGATAGGCTTTATATGGTGATTCAAATAATGTCTTAGAATACTCAACCTTTAGATTATTAATCTCTGGTGTGACTTTATCCCAGTATTCTAATTCCTTTTCATAAAACTCATCTGTAACATCAATAGCATTACGAATCTCTACTAATGTTTGATTAGTCATTATATTTCCCAATAGTTTGTAATATTTCTTGTGAATTTCAAACTGTTCTTCTCCGCTGTTTGCTGTCTTTAGTTCATCAATTAATATATGAAATTCTTTCTTTACCTTTTCTATGTCAATCCTTTCATATGGCATATCCTTAAATTTCATTGGTTAGTCCTCCTGCAATCTTTTATTAGCCCTTCACTAATCCCTTATTAAAGATTCTTACCTCGACTTTCTATAATATACCACTTTTTTCTAGGTAATAAAAGGTAAATATATCCTATTTCAAAATATTATCAATAGCATCTAACTCATCTTGTGTAAAATCTAAATGTCCAACAACTTTTACATTATCCTCAATCTGCTTGACCTTACTTGCACCAATAAGAGCAGTTGTTAATCTGTCTCCTCTAAGAACCCATGAAAGAGCCATCTGTGCAAGTGTCTGGCCTCTGTCTTTTGCAATTGCATTAAGCTTAACCACCTTATCAATAACCTCTGGCGTAACATCACTTTCGTGTAGAAATACACTCTTAGTCGCTCTTGAGCCTTCTGGAATACCGTTAATATATTTATCAGTTAATAAGCCTTGTGCCAACGGACAGAATGCAATAGAACCTACTCCTTCTTCTTCCAAAACATCAAACAATCCATCTTCAACCCATCTGTTAAACATATTATAGCGTGGCTGATGAATCAAACAAGGTGTTCCGTTATCTCTTAAAATCTTAGTAGCGGCTTTTGTCTGTTCTGCACTATAATTTGATAAACCTACATATAATGCTTTTCCACTCTTAACTATATCTGTTAATGCCTGCATTGTTTCTTCCAATGGAGTCTCTGGATCTGGTCTATGATGATAAAAAATATCTACATAATCAAGATTCATTCTTTTCAAACTCTGGTCTAAGCTGGAAATGAGATACTTTCTAGAACCCCAGTCTCCATAAGGGCCATCCCACATTGTGTAACCAGCTTTAGTAGAAATAATCATTTCATCTCTATATTGTTTCATTTCTGAATTCAATATTCTTCCAAAATTAATCTCTGCCGAACCTGGTTGTGGACCATAGTTATTAGCTAAATCAAAATGTGTAATTCCCAAATCAAATGCCTTAAAAATTAACGCCTTCTGGTTCTCATATGGGTCAACCGAACCGAAATTATGCCATAAACCTAATGCTATTCTTGGCATTTTAATTCCGCTTCTACCACATCTTTTGTACTCCATACCTTCATATCTTTTATTATCTGCCTGATACATATAAACCCTCCTAAATTTTCCTTTAAAATTTCTTTTTACACTATTTTAAACCCTAGAGTTATATCTAAGTCAATCTTTTTTTATTTAACTTTTTTATAATTTAATATAAGTATAAGAACAAAGAATGTGCCTTAGCACATTCTTGCGTCGCTTTTGCGTCGCATTTTGCGGCATTTATCTACTGCAAAAGCGTGCGCATCCAATGTTGTCAACTTAAGATAAAAAAAGTACTTGACAAAGCGAACAAAAAATGTT
>CAYOMP010000228.1:0-3530 GCA_964405075.1 uncultured Lachnospiraceae bacterium | reverse complement strand
CTAAAACCTCTTCAATAGCAGCTCTGGCTTCGTTAACCATCTGTCCCACCATTGGTCTTTCCTCAGGTGCAACATCTTTCATACTTTTTAATACAGATGTAAGTTCACCTTTTTTACCCAATACAGATACTTTGACCTCATTTAACTTATCAAGTGTATCTGATTCTTGAATTTTCTTTAATGCCTCTTCTTTTATTGCTTGAAGCTTTTCCTTCATAATTTTTCTCCTTCCTTATAGTTTGCCATTTCTAACAAACATATCTGAATATTATATCTATTTAATAATTAAAATATTTTTCAAAAACAACATCAAAGAATCATCTTTACTAATTTCAGAACAAAGAATGTGCCAAGCACATTCTCGCGCCGAGCGGGGGCGTTTACGACATTCTACATCTTCGCGTAAGTGCCATCCATTGCGGACCATTTTTTAATTCATAGGAGGACTTTCCTAGGAATTAAAAAAGCTCCATCCCTATAATCAGGGACGAAGCATAATAATCCGTGGTACCACCCAGTTTCAAACTTTTAAAAGCAAGTCTGCACTCAAATACTTAACGCGTATTCACGTTATCTCCTACTATTATTTCAAAGATAAAACTCCGGTGGGAAATTTCAATAACCATTTAATCTTAAGGAAGCTTACAGCCGACGACTTCCTCTCTCTGAAAGCAAATAATTAAATCTTCTGTAAAAACAGTCACCTTCATTGTTTTTGCAATATTTCATTTACTGTTTTTTATTTTAGCATAATTAACACAAGTGTCAAGAAATATTTCCAATTTCAACTAAAAAAATGCTACCGCAATAAACTGAATCTTCTATCTCTTTTAATAATCCATTTTTAATTGCATATTCTCGATAGCATCTTCAACATTTCCAGTCGGTTCAATAATTATCATTTTTCAACTCTATCTTTTTATTTTTCTATATAAATAATTAATTTCGTCTTCAAAAAATAAATTAATCTCAGCTCCTATGAACATAATATACATACTAATATACAACCACATCATAACCAATATTAACGTAGTTAGACTACCATACATACTGGAAAATCCTGCCGAAAATCTAATATAAACTGAAAATGCATAAGAAAATAATGTCCAGGCAATCGCTGCAAAAACTGCTCCCGGTAAATGATGAATCTTCCTCCTAACCTTACCACTAGGCATATATTTGAACATAATGGTAAACAAAATAATCAAAATCCCGGTAACAGCAAAATTTTTATAGCTTTGAATTACATTAATCAACTCTTCAAGCAACGGAAAATGTTTTTCAACCAGAACTAAAATGTTATTACCAAATACAACTCCTATCAATGCCAATACGATAGAAAATACAAATATAATTGTATAAAACACTCCTTTAATTCTATCACGAATATATCCAATAGTAATATTATTCTCATTCATGCAATTAAGACCTCTGGTAATTGCCATAGCACCCTTTCCTGCAGACCAAGCGGTAATTATAGCACTAATAGGTAATATTGCTGCAGATTTTTCAAACATTTCATCAATTATTGATATAGCAAAGGCATCAATTTCCGTAGGCAATATATCTACAGCAATTTTTAACATTAAAGATTTGGATATTGTAGGAATATACTCTACCAATGTACACAGCAGCATAATAAACGGAATAAAAGAAAGCACAAGAAAATATGCCGTCTGTGCTGCGTATGCACTAATATGATGTTCCTGTAATTTGTCCTTGAACTCAAAAAAAATAGCTATTTTCTTCATACTTTTCTCCTTCCTCCGTTTTCACCATAATATAATTTAAGCATTTTTAATTTCATCATTTATCTTCATATATATTTTTTACATCCACGTTCGAATAAAAATATTTAATAATATCTGTACTATTCATTCCAATCTGCGCCAATGCATTAGCACCATTTTGACTCATACCTACACCATGACCATATCCACCACCACAAAATGTATATGATTCTATCTTTTTATTCTTATAATTAGGATTAAACAACATATACGCACTTGGCAATAAGTCGAATCCCTCAACAACATCTGCATTATCCCTTGTAATTGTTGCATATAATGGCGCCAATAAATATCTAATGTTATATTCTCCCAATACCTTAATACTATTCTTGTCACCAACAATTTCAATACTTGTTAACATACCTGTTTTACATCTATGAATTGGTCTGATTTCTTTAATTTTTCCGATGTTATTAACAAATTTTGACTCATATTCGCCCTTTTTATTTTTAACCAGAATCTCATCCGGTTTACTTTCACTTATTTTGCCTAGTCTGCCATTTAATGTATTAGACATACTTGTCAAATCAATAGTTACACTCCATCTATACCATGGCATTTCGCATTCATAGCCTTTATAATTCGACTCTATTAGGAATTCATAGAATTGAGCTTCATCTGATAAATCATAGGTAATCTCCTCTTCCCCCAAGCTCCTGCCAATCAAATAGTCTGTATTTACTTCTGGATTCTTTTCTACATCAATCCAATCCGAACCATTTCCACTATGGCCACATGACGTAGAATAATAGTAAGTATCTATAACCTCATCACCCATTTGGACTACTTCGCCATATGTGTCTTTTACTGCCGTTGTAGTGCTTGGTACTTCATTACAATTTGCATATACCTGATAGCTAACGCTATCATCAACATGTACACCTAATTCAAATGAATTATTAGCCAAAATATGATTATAGGCATAACTTCTGGCACAAATTGCTTGAGTTTTCAATGCTTCAAGTTCATATGTCTGTGGCATTTCGCTTGGAACTACCGAATACAAATATTCTTCCAACCCTACTTCATTTATAATATTAATTCCTGAATCTGTCATAACTAATTCCATATTTCCTCTGTACATGGGATTACCACAGGCTCTCTCAATACTTAATAACTGTAGCTTACTTGACATAACCTTAGGCTGAATGTATACACGTCCCTCTTGAAAACATTCGTCATCCCTGTCAAAAACCACGCATTCGCCCTTTTGATATTCTTTCTTTTCTTCTCCATACTTAACAACAAATTCGCCATCACAGGTAATCTCAACCTTCTCATGACAATTACTAGTATAATTAGTTGTTTTTATTAAAACACGAATATTTTCTACAACTAAATCCTTCATCAGAAAAGCTGCCACTATTTCCTCATTTGCAACAACAAACTCCGCTATATTATATCCTACAGGAATATCCTTCTTACTTTTTTCCTCTAAGCTTCCATACTCTTTATAAACCTTCATTTCAGAAATTATAGGTACTTTCCCGTACTCTTCAATCTCTATAAAGTCTGTTCCAATAGATAAAACCTTACCTGAAATTTTGTCATCTTTTATGCTAAGCTTAGTAACCATTCCATTTTCAAATATAATATCAGCTATTTTATTTGTCATCTCATCTTCGGTTTGTGCCAGTTTAAAAGATATATATTTATTATTCCAAAAGCAATTTAATCTATTGTTTTCATTATTCAAAATATATATATTATCTATTTTATATGTATTATTTTCATTTTCTT
>CAYOMP010000227.1:0-3572 GCA_964405075.1 uncultured Lachnospiraceae bacterium | reverse complement strand
TAGCGAAGAAGGGATTTGAACCCCTGACACCACGGGTATGAACCGTGTGCTCTAGCCAACTGAGCTACTTCGCCACAACAAAAACTATTATACATTCCTGTAACCCAATTGTCAATAACAAATTGTATAATTTCAATATTTATTTTAAATAATATATATTTTTTATTCTTTTGCCTTAAAAATAATTTCATCCTCATACACTAAGCCTAATTTGTCTTTGGCAACTTCTTCTACATACTTCTTTGTTTGCACATACTTAGCATATTCCTCCAGCTCTTCCTGGCGAGCCAACTGAGTCTCTTTTTCACTTTCCAAAACTTCAATACGTTGAGAATATGCGGTCGTCTTAGCCTGCAAATCATGACACTTTACAAGCATAACAACTGCCATAGTACAAACAACAAATACTATAGACAACATTCCTGCTCTATTGTTCTTTTTTCTTCGTCTTGATGACCTCATTTTCCCACCGCCTTTCTATTGTTTTAGAGTACGTTACACTATACGCCAATTCTATCAATTTTTCAAGGTTTTTTCAATCTTTTGAATAAAAAACCCATCTTTTTTTTACAAAAATTTAGAAATTCGCACAATTTCGGTACTATTCTCCTAGAAAAAATGTTATTATATACAACCATTCCCAAACACATAGCACCAATAGCATATCCTCTTAATATTCCATCATTTTTTGAATACAATATTTTAAATATTTCAAAGCCAACTATTGACCAATATATTATATCTTCAACTCCTACTGCATAATAAGAGTGTCTGATGATGTATCGACCAATCTTCAGCAAATCATAAGAGGCAATTAAAAAAAAACCACAAAAAAAGCAGTAAATCCCTAAATCAAGTTCAAAAATGATTGTTTGGCTAATCATTTAAACAGCCTGCCAAGCAGTGATTCTCCTTGTTTTTTTATATCCGTTGTCTCTGTATATACTAAATTATCTATTATACCATCTAACTCTACTTCTCCCTTTTCCAAGGTTAATCTACTGATATGCAAATTCTTTCCTTTTATATGTAACATTCCCATTTCCGTTTCCAATAACACTTCCGCCACATCAAAGGAAATAACATCCTTGACTCCGTTAATTATTCCGCTTTTTCTATTATTCATAATTACCTTGTGCGATTTTTGATATGTTTTCTCTTCCATAAAAAATCCCCCTAATATAACCTATACTAATTATATTAAAGGGAAATCAAATTTATTCTATAAATATTTGTACAAATCTTGCGCTTCATCTTTTTTTACTGTTTCAACAACATTCGTAACCTCTACCTTTACTGACTTGTTACCAAACTGTATCTCTATTACATCTCCAACCTTAACGTTTACTGATGCCTTTGCCACATTTCCATTAACTAATACTCTTCCTGCATCACAAGCCTCATTTGCTACAGTTCTTCTTTTAATAAGACGTGAAACTTTTAAATATTTATCTAATCTCATATTTCCTCCTGTAACTAAAAAGAAGCTACTACAATATGTAGTAGCTTTCATTATTTTTCCTTACTATTAACTATGCGTTGATAGTTTCTTTTAAAGCTTTTCCTGCTTTGAACTTAGGTGCTTTAGAAGCTGGAATACTCATTACTTTACCAGTCTGAGGATTTCTACCTTCTCTAGCTGCTCTTTCAGCAACTTCAAATGTACCGAATCCAACTAACTGAATTTTTTCACCTTTTTTTAATTCTTCAGCTACTACGTCTGTAAAAGCTTTTAATGCTTTTTCAGAATCCTTCTTAGATAATTCTGTTTTTTCAGCGATTGCTGCAACTAATTCTGCTTTGTTCATGGAAAAACTCCTCCTCTAATTTTCTTCTTATAGTTTTTGTTATATATTTATACAACCATCGTTTTTACAAGCATTTCAAAAGATTGCTTGATACAGTTTTATTTATATACGTTTCCCAGGCATTTGTCAAGAAAATTCCTTAAATATTCGCATTTTTGGGCATTTTCCCGTATTTGCACAGTAATAATTGTTACATTTTCCATTGACTTACTGTACATTATGGTATCAATTCATATTTTTCTATCATCTTTTCTAACTCATCTACCAATTCCTGCTCTGGATTTATTTTGGAAACAGCACATATTTTCGTTATTTTTATTAAAATATTCCCGATTTCTTTTGCTGAAATATCTTGTTCACCTACCCCATTAACACATTGTTTTAAATCCTCTAATAAATCTTCTAGCTTAATTTCTTTGTTATTCTCATATATTTTCAGAGCCTTCTTCTGTACCTTAGTACTTCTAAGAAGAGCCGGCAGTTCTATTGGCACCTCTCTTAATGGACTCTCTATCCATTTCTGGTCTTCTTTTTCCTTTTTCTTAATTTCTTCCCAGTTAACTAACACTTCTTTACTATTTGATACTTCAACATCCCCAAACACATGAGGATGCCTTCTTATCATTTTCTCACTGATTCCATCAATAACATCATCTAATGTAAATTGTCCCATATCCTCGGCAATATCACTGTTCATCAACACTTGTAACAGCACATCTCCTAGTTCTTCACACATATTAGTATAATCATTTGTTTTATTTGCTATACGCACAGAGGCAGCATATTCTGCCGCCTCTTCAATCATACATGTTTTCAAGCTATCATGAGTCTGCTCTCTGTCCCAAGGACAACCATTTTCTGAACGAAGTGTTTTAATTATTCCCTTTAGTTCTTCAAATGTGTATTTACCCATTACTATCTCCTATAACATTGCATTAATCATTGCTAACACTTCTTCGCCTAATTTTGCTGATTTTTCATCTGCATCCGCAAGAGAAGTACCCTTAATTCCATAATAGAACTTAACCTTTGGTTCTGTTCCTGATGGTCTTACGCAAAGCCATGCATCATCACTTAAATCATAGTAAAGTACATTTGAACTTGGAAGTCCTGTAGTAGTAGTTTCTCCAGTCTTTAAGTTTTTAATAACATCTGCTTTGTAATCTCTAGCTGATAATACTTCGTATTCACCAATTTTTTCAGGTGTATTATTTCTTAATGTTTCGAGAATATTCTGGATTTTTTCAAGGCCTTCGATACCTTTTAAAGTAATTGATTTAATGTCATCCTTGTAATATCCATATTTTTCATACATATCAACCATAGCATCCCACAAAGTCTTGCCCTGTGTTTTGTAATATGCCGCAGCTTCACAAAGAGCCATTGTAGCTACTATAGCATCTTTATCTCTTGCATGAGTTCCTATTAAGCAACCATAACTTTCTTCAAATCCAAACAGATAAGAACCTGTACCCTTAGTTTCAAATCCAAGAATCTGCTGACCGATAAATTTAAATCCTGTTAATACTTCAATTAATTTAACATCATAATATTTAGCAATAGCATCTGCCATATTTGTTGTTACAATAGTTTTAATTAATGCTCCATCAGATGGTAATGAACCATTAACTGCCTTCATCTGGCTTAATTCATAATCTGCTAATAAACATCCTGACATATTACCAGTTAAAGTAATATATTCTCCTGATTTTGTATCTTTAACGTATACACCTAATCTGTCCGCATCAGGGTCAGTTGCAAGAA
>CAYOMP010000226.1:0-3609 GCA_964405075.1 uncultured Lachnospiraceae bacterium | reverse complement strand
TATACTTTGTTATCTGTTATGTTTTGTTTATGTTAATATCAGCAGTATTATTCCCAGATTATACATTCTCTTTAAGAGGAAGTTTGTCAATGATAGATGCAGGTTTGTTTGCAATTATTGCATTAGCTTTTACATTCCTTGCAGTACAGTTTGTTAATACTGAAAATGCGTTAAATATGATAGGAAATACATTAGGTTTAGCTATGAGTTTTCTAGGTGGAGTATTCGTACCTGCCAGCTGGTTTAGTGAAGGCGTACTAAGAATATCCAGATTATTACCAACATACTGGTATGTAAAAGCAATTGATGAAATTAATCTTTTGAAGGATGGAATGGAAGTACCAACACAGATTATTCAATACTATGGAATACTATTACTTTTCGGTGTGACTGTATTTGCAGTTGGATTAGTAGCTGCAAAAGTGAGACAGCAAAAGGCGTAAGATATCATTAAGGATAAAAAGTTGATTTATGATTATACGATAGCAAGAAAATAGTAAAAAATAGTTGCTTATTGTAAAGATAAAGGGTTATACTATGTAATTGTAGTATAACCTTTTTGGGTTGCCAAGCATACGACAAAAAGGTCCGGTGGACCTTTTTTAGTAATTATGGAGGTAATAATGAAAGCTTTTGAAAGATTTTTAGAATATGTAAAGATTAATACTAAGTCGGATGAAGATTCTACAACTTGTCCATCAACTAAGATTCAGTTTGATTTAGCTTATTTTCTTGAAAAAGAAATGAAAAAGATTGGAATCAGTGAAGTAAGGGTTGATGATAATTGTTATGTATATGGCGTGATTCCGGCAACTAGTGGTTATGAAAGTAAGAAAGCTATTGGCTTCATTTCACATATGGATACAGCACCTGATTTTTCAGGTGAAAATGTTAAGCCACAGATATTGGAAAATTATAACGGAGAAGATGTTGTACTGGGAAACAGCGGTAGAGTATTGAGTGTTGAGCAGTTCCCACATTTAAAGAAATATAAAGGATATACACTTATTACAACAGATGGAACAACACTTTTGGGTGCTGATGACAAAGCTGGTATTGCAGAGATTCTTACAGCATGTGAAACTATAATTAATAATAACATTCCTCATGGTAAAATTTGTATTGGATTTACACCAGATGAAGAAATTGGCAGTGGAGCAGATCATTTCGATATAAAAGGATTCGGAGCAGATTTTGCATACACAGTTGATGGAGGAGCTGAGGGTGAAATAGAATACGAGAATTTTAATGCAGGTGAAGCCACTTTTGTAATCAACGGCTTTAATATTCATCCAGGTGAAGCAAAAGATAAGATGATTAATGCATCAATTGTTGCAATGGAAATTAATGGTATGCTACCAAATGCAGAAACACCTCGAGATACTGAACATTATGAAGGATTTTACCATTTAATTGAAATGGAAGGTACAGTAGAAAAAGCAAAATTAGTATATATAGTAAGAGACCATTCAAAGGAAAAATATGAGGCAAGAAAAACTACATTAAAACATATTGAAAAGATTATAAATGCTAGATATGGTGAGGGAACAGTAGAACTAATCTATAAAGAGCAGTATTGTAATATGGTTCAGATTATTAATGAACATCCTCATTTAGTTGAAAATGCTAAAAAGGCAATTCAGTCACAAGGATTACAACCAAAGGAGACTCCAATTAGAGGAGGAACAGATGGGGCAAGATTAAGCTATGAAGGACTACCATGTCCTAATCTGAGCACTGGTGGATATTGCTACCATGGCCCATATGAACATATTACAGTTGAAGGCATGGATATCTGTACTAATGTAATTGTAGAAATTGTAAAATTATATGCCAATGAGTAGATTATTTGAAATATTGTAAAAATAAAAAAATATTATTGACAAATATGTATCAATTAGTTAAAATCGATTTATTGATAGCTTTTTGATAAGGGAGTAGTTGGCGTTTAAGGTTTTAAACGTAGTAAAGTCAACATAATGATAAATTTTTATCTGGTTTTACTTTAAATAATGAGACTTATTTGCGGTATTAGTGTACTGCAAATAGGTCTTTTTCTTTTCGTAAAATAGCCTGATAGAAGAGTATGAGTACTTTACAGTAAAAAACTTCCAGAATGCTGATTATATTTGGCATTCTGTGGCAAATCATAAAAATAGTATTTTAACTAAGGAGAATGTTATGAGTTTATTTGAATTATTTATTTTAGCAGTAGGATTATCTATGGATGCTTTTGCTGTTTCTGTTTGTAAAGGTTTGGCAATGAAAAAGATTACATTTAAAAAGGCAGCAATTGTAGGTTTATATTTCGGAATATTTCAGGCAGGAATGCCTGTGATTGGTTATTTACTGGGCGTTCAGTTCCAAAGTAAAATAACAGCGATTGATCATTGGATTGCATTTGTATTACTTGGAATTATTGGATTTAATATGATAAAAGAAGCGTTAGGTAAAGATGAAGAAGAGGCAGATGATTCATTAGATGTTAAGACTATGTTAGTATTAGCAGTAGCTACAAGCATAGATGCATTAGCGGTAGGTATAACATTTGCGTTCTTGCAGGTTAGAATAGTTCCAGCTGTATCATTTATAGGTGTGACTACGTTAGTATTATCTATGCTAGGTGTTAAAATAGGAAATGTGTTTGGAACAAAATATAAATCAAAAGCGGAATTCGCCGGTGGAATTATATTAATACTAATCGGTACTAAAATTTTACTAGAACATCTTGGGATTTTAGTGCTATAATGAGACGAAAAGGAGTAAATAAAGTTATACTAAGGAGGTTTTGAGATGAATTTAGGGATGAAAAAAAAGACTAGTGCTAGTACACCAATAGAAGTGCGAAATGAGAAATTGGCACAGAAGGTTATTAAGGAGCTGGAAAGCAGACATTTTGAAGCATATTATTGTGCTACAAAAGAAGAAGCATTGACTAAGGCTTTAGAGTTGACACCAGAAGGCAGCAAGGTATCATGGGGTGGTTCTTCAACATTAGCTGAAATCGGGCTAAAGGAAAAATTGCACCAAGGTAATTATGAGGTGTTAGATAGAGATATTGCATCAACACCAGAAGAAAAGGATAGAATAGCTCATGAGGCATTTTTTAGTGATTACTATTTTCTGAGTGCTAATGCTATTAGTGAAGATGGACAAATTATTAATATTGATGGTACTGGTAATAGAGTAGCTGCTATGATATATGGACCTAAAAATGTTATAGTAATAGCTGGAATGAATAAAATGGCAAAAACAGTAGAAGATGCAATGGCTAGAGCCAGAATGTCAGCAGCACCGGTAAATGCTCAAAGATTTGATATAAAAACACCATGTAAGGTAAATGGAAGTTGTGCAAACTGTAAATAACCAGATTCAATCTGTGCGTATTTTACTGTAACCAGAATTTCACGTCCACCAAAGAAAATCAAGGTAATATTGGTAGGAGAAAATCTTGGATACTAAAAATTTAAAAGTGTATTCAAAAATATGATATTGAGAGATAGACGAGACAAGGTAAGAATGTAGATTTTTACCTTGTTTCGTCTTTTTACGCCAGCAACGAGGAGAAAATTATGTTTACATAGGTTTTCGACGAGCGCCGCGATAATT
>CAYOMP010000225.1:0-3623 GCA_964405075.1 uncultured Lachnospiraceae bacterium | reverse complement strand
TCCTGCCTTATGCCCTTTAGAATCATTTACCAGTTTCAAATCATTTACATCATACAGTACAATACCTACACTGCTGTTTCTATTCGCATTAATTCTCTGCTCTATATCATTTATGGCTTCCTCATAAGCCGCCCTGTTATATAAACCAGTCATCAAATCAGTAAAAGCTAGCTTTTCATATCTTTCAGCTTCTTTTACAATGGCTTCTATTTCCGTTGAAGCATTATTAATGCTGGAAAACATTGCAATTAAGAATACAAACAAACCAATTCTAATAAAAAATGAAGAATCACCAAAATAATTAAAATAATATCTTGCAATATCTATTATTGCAGTCACTACTACCCAAACACTAGAAAATCGTAAAAACTTATTTTCCAGCATAAAAAACTTATTTCGCAGTATAAACCTCTCATAACAATATGTACCTACCAAAATAGCTATTAAAATAATAATTATTGTATGTGTCGTAATTAACAATTTCTTCAGATTATACATTCCATACATTTGTAACCCAATACATATCAGGAAATTAATAATTGAAATAATCTGAATTCCTCTAAATAAATATTTATATTTTCCGTTATATACACTTTCAATAAATAAAGCTACCATCACAGGTAAAATCATCAATGCCAAATAGTTACAATACATAACTTCTATTGAATTACCAAAAATAAAACCAAATATCGGCATATCACAGGCAAACCATATAGCCAGATTTATGGCACATAACCCTAAATATAATTTACTAATATCCCTCCTCTTTAATCCTGTGGCAATCCACTGAAAAATCTGTATAATACCTAATATTCCAATTGCTATAGTAAGTACTATTCCAAACCACCATTCTTTCAAAATATGTTTTATCTGTGCCGTTTCTGTTCCAATATAAAATTCTGGCACAAATCCTTCTTTTGAATCATAGGTATTAGTTAGAAATATTTGCATCTTTTTACCAGCATATTGTTTAGGTATTTTAAAAACATTTATAGTACAACCTGATAATTTGCTAAAATTAGTATTTTCTTTACTTCCATATTTATAAATAACCTTTCCATCAACAATAACTTCAACATTCTGATGATATGATGTAAAACTTATAGTTGCGCCTTCTCTCAACGTCCTTGGTAACTCATTAGCTAATACTATTTTCCCTGTATTATCTACAGGCAAAGCTTTGTTTTCTTTATTCCCTATATCAATACTTCTAATGCCATTGTGTTCCATAACTTCCCATCCGGTATTAGATAACTCTACCACTTCTTCTGTTATTCTTTCTTCATCAACTTCTAGAACATTCGAAACGTAATTGATAAAAGAAACAATAATGACAATACAACATATATAACTAATCAAGACTAATTTTCTACTTTTTTCCTTCATAATACACCTCTTTCAATAGGTTTTTACTATATTTGAGTATATCAAATTATATTTGTATTTTTTTTGATTTTACTGAAAATTAAGATAAAAGTTATAGTTTCATCACTATATTACTTTTATTGAATATAATAATTAAAAAGACTTAGGATTACACAAATGCCAATTAAAATCTTCATTGATCAAGGTCATAATCCTAGTGGCTACCACAACAGTGGTTCAGAAGGTAATGGATTATTTGAACAAGATATTACTTATATGGTTGGTTTATATCTTTCATATATTTTAAATGCCGATCCCCGTTTTGAAGCCCGTCTTTCACGTCCTAGTTCTACTACGGTTCTTGGTACCAATAATAATAGCAGTTTAAGAGAACGAGTATATTTGGCAAATAGCTGGCCGGCTGATTACTTCATAAGTCTGCATACCAATGCTAATCCCAATCCCAATCAACATGGCAGTGAAGCATATGTATATTCCCTATATTCTGAAAGCTACTACTTAGCTCAAGATATTCTTTCAGAAATCGTTAGGCGATTAAATATGCAGAATAATGGTGTCTTTGCAGCTCCTACATTCTATGTACTAAGAAATACTTACATGCCCTCTGTTCTTGTAGAACTAGGCTATATCACTAACCCAAGTGATGCTTATAAGCTGTCCACCAGACAATACGAATTTGCTTATGCTATATATAATGGCTTACTTAATTTCTTCGGATTTGATTATATATAGACAATACAAAGGAAGGAGGAATAGAATTATACAACTTTCTATCCCTCCTAAACTAACATGGTCTGCAAAACATATTGCAACAAAGATTTAATAAACACATCTGTAAGCACCAACCACCAATGCTTCCTGTAGACGTTGTAAATTCTCTTCCCATTGTTCCATACCATTGATTACCAGATTCAAATCTATTATAAAACATTTGATACTGCATATTATTAGGTTCCATAGTTGCAGCTGTCCTTGCATGCTCTTTTGCAGTAACATTATTACCAATTCCCTGATTTGCTAATGCACTATAGTAATACCATTTAGCACTTCTGTTCTCAATACTGTTTAACACATTAAGAGCCTCTTTATAATGCATACTGTTTATATAATTAGCTGCCGCATTAAGCCTTATATCCTCTTGTGAATACGACTCACTTGACTGTCTGTAATATCTTCCGCCAAATGCTCCTTCTCCATAGCCACTATAATTTCCATATCCATATGCTCCTGAGCTTCCACCTTCTTTTTCCTTCATAATCTGGTCATAGGCTTGTTGTACTTCCTTAAACTTCTCTTCAGCATAACTTGCATTTGGATTATTTAGATTTGCATCCGGATGATACTTTCTACTTAAATTTCTATATGCTTTTTTTATCTCATCATTAGAAGCACTTCGAGATACTCCTAACACTGTATATGGGTCTTTATACATACACTTCCCCTTTACTTTTGTTTATGTCTTTTTTCATATATCTGTTCATATTTTGCCCAAACTCCAGAATAAATAATATTTCTAAGAATGTCTGCATTTTCTATAATAGGTAGCATTTCGAATGCTCTGGCACATTCTGACATCATCATTGTCAATAATTCTTTAACCTTCTCATCAAAATCTTCTTGCGCATAAATATCTACAAATGGATTATACTCTTTCTTTTCTATATCTTTTTCTATATCATCATATGCATCCATAATATATATAAATTTGCCTAAATAGAATCCCATTTTGCTAAGGTTATCTTTGAAAACATCATCTTCATATTCAAATACACAGGCAGTTAATTCTCCAAAACTACCTGCAACTAAATCTATATCCTTTATGTTTTCTGATTCATAATTAGATAATTTATCAAGATTTTCCTTTATTCTATTTGCTTTTTGTGGATACTCATCTGATATTTTTCTGCACCTTTTTTCCAAAGTTTTTGCATATGCATATCTTGTTGCCTTTTTATCATCATTCCAGTCATCTAACATTTTATAATATGTCAACATTACATTCATTTTTGCTGCATAGTCAACAATGTCACTTTTTACCATTTTGTGTTTCTGAACCGGATGAACAATGCATCTATTGTCTATTTCTTCTTTTGAAGGTTCATATACTCCATCTAACAGTATTGCCAAAAATGTCATATCAAAGTTCAACGACATTCTTGCCATTAATCCAAAATTATCTTTTAATGCTCCACATATGCCACAGTAGTAGCTACGATACTTTTTATAATCTTTTATTT
>CAYOMP010000224.1:0-3635 GCA_964405075.1 uncultured Lachnospiraceae bacterium | reverse complement strand
TGTTACGTATTTATCAAGTGAAAACGCGTCTGCAATGGAAATGAAAAGTCTATATCTATATTCCCAAAAGCAATTCTACAACTTCTAAGTTTTCTATTTCTTTTACCTCCAAAATCCAGATACTTTGTATCTGTCGTGCTGCCACACTTTTGATTTTGTCGGTATCGCACCAGAAAAAGTAAATACTCACTTTGTTCGTGCTTCCTTTTTCCCCTGAGTGCGATAATTTATAATTTATATATTTAGATGATTTAAAAATGTTCATGAGAGCAGGGAATTTACTTCAATTGAGCAATGTCTTCATATGATATAAAAAAACTACCTAAATCAGGTAGTTTTTTTAGTTAGGATTCTATATTATAAAAAAATGCAAGTTAGCTTACTCATAAGAGATTTAAAAGTATGTTTTGCGTGTTTGATAACTGGCTCGCAATACATATAGCGTTCTTCACGAAACCAGCATGGAATATGTTGATCCTGGATATTTAATTTGTAATCTTCATAAAATAAGTTTGTCATAAAAAACGCCTCCTTTTAATTAATTGCCATTTTCTTTGGCATTTATTGTTCTTTTCTTATAATCATAATATCAAATATAAATAGTTTTCCAATGGACTGAAATACTAAAATTATTACCTGTAATATGTACTGTCAGTACGAAAAATGTTATAATATCATCAGAAAAAAAACTTGAGAAATGAATAATTCGTATCAAAAGAATAAATATTTGAAAAAGATGGGCAAAAGGGAGGTAAATGTTTTGGGATTTACAATAGAAGATATGTTAGTGCTATCAAAAGAGCGATATAAAATGGAATTGATAGGAGGAAAAAAAGGATGGTCCAATTCAATTAGTTGGGTTTTGATGATTGAAGATACGGCTATAATTAATAATTTTTCAGGAAAAGAATTAGTTGTAACTACTGGTTTGGGATTTGATACAGAAGAGAAAATGTTAGGCTTGGTGGAAAGGCTGGTAAAAAAACATGCGGCAGGTTTGGTAGTCAACACAGGAGAATATGTATTGGAAGTTTCGGAAAAAATTATTACATATTGCGACCAAAATGATTTTCCATTAATTACAGTGCCTTGGGAAATATATTTAGTTGATATGATTAAAGATTTAAGTATTCGAATATTTTTACAAGGTAGTGCAGATGAACAAATTATTCGTAGCATGATTAATGCCATAGAAGTACCAGATAATCAGGAAATATATAGAAAAGAATTATTGCCATATTTTGATGTAGATGGTGAATTTCAAGTGGTATTATTTACTACAGACGGATTGGATGAAATGGATACAGTAGAGCGACGTAAGCTTAGTCACAGATTACAAATATATTTGGAAAATATAACGCACAATGGTAGTTTCTTTTATTACGATTCAAACTTTGTATTGGTAATGAATGATGTTTCCAAAAAGGATTTTGATGAAATCATTGATGGAATGGTGAAAAGAACTAGAAAAAGAATGCCTGATGTACCTATATATGTAGGTAGTGGAAGTAAGGTAATTGATATTTCTAATTTAAGCGCAGGTTATAAGCGAGCAAAGTCAGCTATAACTATGGCTAAAAATAAAGGGTTAGATTTAGTTCATTTTGACCAAATGGGAATATATAGATTACTATATTCTTTAGATGATGGTAGATTATTAAAGGAAATGGGAGAAGAACCACTTAGACCCCTAATTGAATATGATGAAAAGCATAATAGTAACTATGTAGAAACTTTGGAATGGTATTTGAAATGTAATGGAAGTATACAAGGAGTTGCAGATGCTATGTATACGCATAGAAATACAGTTGTTTATCGTGTATCTAATATAAAAAAAATGCTAGAATGTGAGTTTGATTCTGAGGAAGACAAAATAAAGTTTATGATGGCGTATTATATCAGAAATATGTAAAAAACATTTATAAGAGTAAATAATAAGTATTAATTACTTTATTAGTAAAAATTCACAATAAGCAATCAATAATTTGTTGAAAAATTTACTTGGAATGTCAGCTTACAAAAAGTATAATAAATGTTGGGTAGTTGGTTGCAATTATCTGTTATGGAAAACTGATAAATGTTGTTATTGGTTAGATATAATATGTATATATTAAGTTTTATGATTGGACGCAGAGTAATCTTGAGTTTTGTTGTGAGATGAATGCGGAAATGACTTACTTAATAATGCAGTAAAAAGAAAAATATAATTAAGGAATCGTAGGTGTAAAATATGGGTGGATTTTTTGGAGTAGCCTCAAGTAATGATTGTGTATTTGATTTGTTTTTTGGAACTGACTATCACTCACATCTTGGAACAAGAAGAGCAGGTATGTGTGTGTATGGTGATGGCAAGTTTGACAGAGCAATTCATAACATAAGCAATGCTCCTTTCCGTACAAAATTTGAATCAGAAGCTAATTCAATGAAAGGTAACTATGGAATAGGTAGCATATCTGATTATGAAGGACAGCCGGTATTGGTTCGCTCTCATCATGGTACATATGCTATTACAACAGTTGGTAAGATCAACAATTCACAGGAATTAGTTGATGATATTTTAGAATGCAAAACACATTTCTTTGAAATGAGTAATGGCGAAATTAGCCAGACAGAGTTAGTAGCAGCATTGATTAATCAACAGGATAATTTTATTGATGGTATTAAATATGCTCAGGAAAAAATAGAAGGTTCTATGAGTATGTTGATTATCACTCCTAAGGGAATATATGCAGCTAGAGATAAAATGGGAAGAACACCTATTGTTATTGGTAAGAAAGATGATGCATATTGTGCATGTCTTGAAAATACATCATTCCTTAATTTAGGATATACATTTGAAAAAGAATTAGGACCTGGTGAAGTTGTTGTAATGACTGAGAAAGGTCTTAAGACATTAGTTCAACCGGGAAAAGATATGAAAATCTGTACATTCCTTTGGGTTTATTATGGTTATCCATCATCTACATTTGAAGGAATTAGTGTTGAAAAAATGAGAAATATTTGCGGTAGTAATATTGCTAAACGTGATAAGGTTAAACCAGACGTTGTGGCTGGCGTTCCAGATTCCGGAGTGGCACACGCTATTGGATATTCCAACGAATCACATATTCCATTTTCAAGACCATTTATTAAGTATACACCAACATGGCCTAGATCATTTATGCCAACAGTACAGAGCAAACGTGATATGATTGCTAAGATGAAATTAATTGCCGTTCAGGATTTAATAGAAGATAAGAGCCTATTATTAATAGATGATTCAATTGTTCGTGGAACACAGCTTAGAGAAACAACAGAGTTTTTATACGAAAGTGGTGCAAAGGAAGTGCACATTCGTCCAGCTTGTCCACCAATATTATTTGGATGTAAGTATTTGAATTTCTCTCGTTCTTCATCAGAAATGGAATTAATTGCCAGACGTGTGATTAATGAATTAGAAGGTAGAGAAGTTACTGATAATGAAACTTTAGAAAAGTATTCAGACCCAAATAGTGAAGATTACGAGAAGATGGTAGAAGGCATTCGTGAAAAATTGAAATTTACAAGTTTACAATTTAATAGATTAGACGATATGTTAGATGCTGTTGGAATAGATCCAAGCAAGTTGTGTACATATTGTTGGAATGGAAAAGAAT
>CAYOMP010000223.1:1758-3637 GCA_964405075.1 uncultured Lachnospiraceae bacterium | reverse complement strand
AATGAGCACTTGTGCGAATTTAGTACTGTTACGTATGTATCAAGCGCAAGCGTGTCTGTATTGGAAATGAAAATTCTATTTATATCACAAACTTTAATTTTTTCTATGACTCTTTTAGAAGGAATATTAATTGTTTTTGTACAAATCTGAAATTTATGTAAATTAATCTTCTCAAATCCATAAGCTAAAACAGCCTTTGTTACTTCCGTTGCAAATCCTTTACACTGAAAAGCAGAGCCAATACAATATTCTATCTCTGCAAAATTATTCTTACTATCACCAATAAAATATGCAATATGTCCTATACACTCCTTAGAGTCTTTATCAAAAATAGCCCAACGATAATAATCTTCTTTTTCATAATCACCCTCCACAAATATGTTATCACAATTCTAACCTCATATAAACAATTTCTTGAAATCCTGTTATGCGATAATAAAAGTCTTTAGGATTTCTACCATATTCAACAAAGCCAGCTTTCTTATACATTGAAACTGCTCTGTCGTTTTCATTAACCACCTCTAGCTCAAGCTGAATATATCCCGCTGCCTTTGCACATTCAATACATGCTGTCATTAATGCTTGTCCAATCCCAAGTCCCCAGAATTCTTTAGCGATACTGATACCAAATTCAGCACGGTGTCTCACCTTGTATTTTTTTCCTATCGCTTCTGTTCCAGCAGTTCCAACAACATTATCAACTATAGCAACTATTTCCATTTCATTTTCACTTTCAGTTTTTTCTTTCAGAAACTGGCTTTCTTGCACCGCATCAAAACTATTCTCATCTGGATATGAAAGCAAATAATCAGTTTCACTATGCGTCTGATTAAAATTATCAAATACTGCCTTCGATAGTTTCACGGCGCTCGTCGAAAACCTAAAATGCAATATTTCAAAAAAGAGACACTAGTTTGGAAAATAATGTAAGAAAAAACTGTATATATTAACAGTGCCATGCAACAATATACATATTCACTTCAACAATTACCTGACTGGCAACTTATGTAAGCATAATGGCAACTTGTGTTTATGTACATTGATACCTTCATTGCTTTTTGTTACTATTGGATTATCAAAAAGTTCAAAGGAGTAAACACATGATACAATGTCAAAATGTATATAAGAGTTTTAATAAAAAAACAGTAATAAATGGAATTAACCTAGAAATTCCTGACGGACAGATATTCGGATTACTTGGTCCGTCAGGCGCCGGAAAAACTACTTTGATTAAGATTTTGACAGATCAGCTTGCATATGATAGTGGATCTGTAACTATTTTAAACAAAAATGTAGAAAATCTGACTGGTGAAGACAAAAAGAAAATCGGAATCATGATGGATCAATTTGGTGTATATGAAAGACTGTCATGTATCGATAATTTAAAAATCTATGCAGATATATATGGTATTTCTCACAGCAGGGCAAAAGAAGCTTTAGAGTATGTCGGTCTTGGTGACGCAATAAATAAGCCTGCCGCAAATTTATCAAAGGGCATGAGTGCAAGACTTAGACTTGCGCGAGTTTTTATGCATTCCCCTGAGATTATTTTCTTAGATGAGCCGACTAGTGGATTAGATCCAAGATCTATGAGAGCGATACATAAGATTATTCTCGAAAAGAAAAAGGATGGATGCACAATTTTTCTAACCACACATAACATGGAAGAAGCCGCTTCCTTATGTGATACGGTTGCTCTGCTAAATGATGGTGTGATTGTGGATTATGGAGAACCTAAAGAAATATGTCGAAAGTATAATCACAAGAAAAAAATAATATTACATTTACTGAATGGAGAAGATATTCAATTGCCTCATGAAAGTGAGTCAGCAGAGAAAATATATGAACTCTTAAAATCGAATAAAATCTCCACCATTCA
>CAYOMP010000223.1:0-1748 GCA_964405075.1 uncultured Lachnospiraceae bacterium | reverse complement strand
GCCGACCTTGGAAACAGTATTTTTAGAACTGACAGGAAGAAAATTACAGGAGGACGAATAAATGCAAAATGTGATTATCATTATAAAAAAACAATTAAAAGATACTCTTAAAAACAAGACAATATTAATACAGTTTATCTTATTTCCGATTATGACACTCATTATGGAAAATGCAATCACCATGAATGGAATGCCAACGCTGTTCTTTACAAAACTATTTTCCGTCATGTATATTGGAATGGCACCCCTTACTTCTGTAGCAGCTATTATTTCAGAAGAAAAAGAAAAGAATACACTGAGAGTTCTTATGATGGCAAATGTAAAACCATGGCAATATTTAACCGGAGTGGGCTTGTATGTCTGGTTAATCTGTATGGCAGGTGCCGGAGTTATGGCTACCGGACTTGACATGGAGTCTGTTATGTTTTATATGTGTATTATGGGTATAGGTTTTACCCTTTCAATTATCGCAGGTGCATGTATAGGTATCTATGCAAAAAATCAGATGTCTGCAACATCTATTGTTATGCCGATAATGATGATACTTGCTTTTTTACCTATGCTTTCTATGTTTAATGACAAAATAGCGAAGGTGGCAAAGTTCTTTTATACACAGCAGCTAAATATTTGTTTGGATAGTATGACCATTGATAATATTACAAACGAAACATCCATTGTCATTATTGTAAATGTGCTTGCATTAATTGTAATTTATGGAATTACATATAAGAGAAAAGGATTGGAATAAATGAAGATAGAGATTGATATCGACGAAAGATATTCCGATGTAGAAGTAGATATTAAAGCACCAAGGCTTACTCAGGATATTGAAAAAATGATTTCTCTGATGAGAATGATTAATATGCAGATAGCTGTAAAAAAAGATGGTGAAACATATCTGCTTGATACAGAGAAAATATTATACATTGAGGCTGTTGAACGTAATACTTTTGTTTATACAGAAGATGCGACTTACGAGTCAGATTTGAAGCTTTATGAAATGGAACAGGAACTGTTAGAGCAAAATTTTTGCCGCATAAGCAAGCAAAGCATAATTAACCTAAAAAAAGTAAAAAGCTTAAAGGCAGATATTAACAGAAAAATACGCGTTACTTTAGTGAACAACGAGTATATTATTGTGTCTCGTATGTATTCAGAGACACTTAGAAAGAGGCTGGGTATTAAATAATGGAAGATAATAAAACAATTTTTAATTATATTGGTCAAGTGTTTGCTACATATGGCATCATTATATTTATATTTATTATTTTGGGAATTACGACTGGAGATGGCGCAAGTGAATGTTCATCACTGTTTGAATTTGGGAATCAAGGATTTTCAATCGCAACACTCTTGCAATTATTTATTTTTTCAACCATTGTATCCGTTTCTCAAATCGCATTTCATACGGATAGATGGATTAAAAATATGTCATTGTTTTTTAGAAATGTTCTGTTCTTTGGAGTCATTGTTCTAACTATTGTGATATTTATCATTATTTTTGAATGGTTTCCTATTAACAGTATAAAAGCCTGGGGTAGTTTTATTTTGTCTTTTGGCACATGTACAGCAATCGGTGTTACTTTCAGCATACTGAAAGAAAAAGCCGAAAACAAGAAGATGGAACAAGCTTTGAATAGATTTAAAGATAAAAAGTAAAAGAGATAAGCTTCATGCTTATCTCTTTTTTTTATAATGCGGAAGATGGGACTTGAACCCACACAAGCGCAATGCTTACAAGATCCTTA
>CAYOMP010000222.1:0-3644 GCA_964405075.1 uncultured Lachnospiraceae bacterium | reverse complement strand
ATTTGGAAAATATTACAGAAATAATTGAAGTATATGAAAGATGTTGTAAAATCCCAGTACATATCAGACATCCATATGCAGGTAAATTAGTATTTACAGCATTCTCAGGTTCACATCAGGATGCTATTAATAAGGGTGTAAAAGCACTTAAAGAAAGTGGTAGCGATATTTGGGAAGTACCTTATTTGCCAATTGACCCTAGTGATTTAGGACGTGAATATGAGCCAATCGTTCGTATTAACAGTCAGTCAGGTAAGGGTGGAGTTGCTTTTGTTATGGATACTGTTTTTGGATACAAACTTCCAAAGGGTATGCATAAAGAATTTGCGGATGTTATTCAGGTAATAGCAGAGGCTCAGGGTGAAGTTGCCCCAGATCAGATTATGGAAAAATTTGAGGAAGAATATCTTTCTAAAAAAACACCATACGAATTTATTAAAGCGGAAATTAATGACGTTGATGATAAGGATTCACATGCGAAGATATTATTCAAAGAGAATGGTGCTGACAAAGTATGTGAAGCTGACGGAAATGGTCCAATTGATGCAGTTAAAAATGCTCTTATTAATACAATTGGAGTAAATGTAAAAATATTAGATTATTCAGAACATGCTTTAGGTGAAGGCTCAGGTGCTAAGGCGGCTGCTTATATTCAGATGATGGATATGAAAACTAAGAAAGTTACATATGGTGTCGGTTTAAGTTCTAATATTACCAGAGCGTCAATAAGAGCATTATTTAGTGCAATTAATAGATTAGCAGAATAGAGAAATATACAAAAGCAGACTAAGGTCAATAGTCTGCTTTTGTATAGTAAAATCATAGGTAGGTATTATGAAAAACAAATTGATTAAATTAATGGACAAGTATGGGAACATATTTATTATTCTCTGTATATTAGTTTGTGTAGCAGGTTTAGTATGGAGTTATGTAAAACCTAGAACCACTTTGGATACATACGAAATAAATATGAAGGAAAATAATGATTACAATATTATATTAAAGCCAGACGTGGAAGTCGAATATCATTGTAATACTGGAGAATTGCCATTAAATGGTGTACAGATGGGGATTTCAAAAGAAGGACATGAATATACAGATGGCCAAGTGGTATGTTCAGTATTTAAGGCAGATGATAATACTTTATTAGGTATAACTAAACAGAATCTAAATGAGATAGTGGAATTACAATATGTTTATTTTCCTTTTATGGCAATGACACAATATGCTGGAGAAGTAGTAATTAAATTCACTTACGAAGGCAGTGATACAGAGTATCCGGCGATAGTTGCCAATGAAACAGTTGTTGATGAAATTACAACATATGTTAATGGAGAGAAAATTGATGGCTGTTTAAAAGCATATCATTTGTATTCAAGAGATATTTATCCATATGTATTTGATTTGAAAGTATTTTTGATAATATTTATAACTGTATTTTTTACATTGTCGTTTGGCAAAAAGAATAGACAGAAGGCGGATTAGTGATTATGAGTATAAAGAATAACAGAATATTTAAAGGTATTATAATCGGATTACTAATTCTTGTAGTTGCATTAGGAGTCGAATGTCTACTGTTTAATATGCATTCTATTTTTAACAAGAGTAATCCTGTTAGTTTTAATCTAAGTGAAACAAGTGATGCAGTAACTATTGAAAATGAAGAAATTTTGGCAGAGCTTAGCGAAGATGAAATAGAAGCAATAGAGTTACAAAAGGCTAATGATAAGATTCTGGCTGAATTAAATGGCGAAGAATATGTGGAAAAAGAAGATAAAACATTAGTTATAAAGAAGGGAACATACTATAGAAAAGTGTATAGAACCAATATTGCATTAAATATTGGAAAAGAATATTTTATTAAGAAAATTAAAGTAGAATATCCAACTGAAACAAAACTAGGCTTTGGTATTACAGTATTTGATAATGATAAAGAAACAGAATCAACATATGATACTTTGGATTCACAAATTGATGTATTTGTTACCAATTTGAATGCAAAAGGCAATAGAGTACAATTGACAGTATCGGGAAATGAAATTTTAGATACCAGTAAAGCTGTAATTACACTCAGTAATGATTTTGATTTTAATTGGTATAGAGTATTTTATCTGGTGGCTGCTATGGCGGTGGTTGCATTTATTATATTCAACAGGAAATTAGTAAAGGAAAGAATAGAAATAGTTTTTGCAATATTAGCGTTAGTATTTGGTAGTTTTATTATTGTGTATAATGGAACTAATCAGTTGAGTTGGGATGAGCATATTCATTATGAATCGGCATACAGAGCATCCTTTGGAAGTGTAGTTGAGTTTACAGAAAGCGCATACAAAGCCGTCGGATTGGTAATTCCAACAGCAGGCAGTGTAGAAGAAAAGGAAATAGTTGCTGATTATTTACAGACATGGAATGACTTTTCAAAAGCAGATTTAAAAGGTCAGCAAAGACTAATCGAATTTAATAAGCGTTCATATATTCCACAGTCAATTGCCATGGCAATTGCAAGAAAACTAAATATGCCATTTGATATAGCATATATGATGGGCAAATTTGGCAATCTAATTTTTTATGTGATAATGATGGCGATTGCAATTAGAATTTCAAAGATTGGAAAAATGTACATTGCATTAATTGGACTTATGCCAACACCTATATTTTTGGCATGTTCTTATGCATATGATGCGTTTATTTCATCATTACTGATTTTAGGATTTGTAATGTGGCTAAATGAAATACTGGATAAAGATTCTAAGCTGAAATGGTATAATGCATTAATGATGATAGGATTTTTTGTTGTGGGCAGTTGGTCAAAACCTATCTACATGACAATGATGTTGCTATTAGTATTTCTGCCTAAGAACAAATTTGATAATAGATTTATGGAAATTGGATTTAAGTTGGCGTCAACTGTTTTAGTTGGGGTAATGTTATACACAATGGTTTCACCGCCTGCATCAACAGCAGCCAATGTGTATTCTATAGAAACGGATATTGCTTATTTTGGTGATAAGCGTGTGGCAGATACCAGCTTTTTAGGTCAGATAGAGTACATTTTAAAAAATCCATTGGAATATACGGTATTATTACTTAGATCTTTGTTTAAGACATCATTTGATTACATATTGGGAACATCAACTTGGCTCTTATATGCATATGCAGGAAGATTTCCAGCAGTATTTGCTGTAATTTCAGCACTTCTATTTGCCGGTTTGTCATTAGTACAGTTAGAAGAAGACAGGAAATATGTTTTGGAGACAAAATGGAAAGTACTATTTGGGATAATGGTATTTGGCGTGGCTAGTGTGATTTGGACTGGAATGTATGTAACATTTACATCTGTAGGAGCTGATTATATTAACGGTGTGCAAGGAAGATATTATATTCCGTTGATAATGCCATTTATGTTAATATTCAAGAACAATGTGATTAAAAATAAATTATCGGATGAATTATATAAAAAAATGATTTTTGGTGTAATTACATTTGTTAATTTATATGGAACATATGTATTTTTCTTAAAACCATTCTGTTTTTAAGATGAAACAAATAAGAGGGACAGTTTGTGGCGAAAGATACAAATTGTCTCTTATTTACGCGAGCAACGAGGAGAAAATTATGTTTACATAGGTTTTCGACGAGCGCCG
>CAYOMP010000221.1:0-3721 GCA_964405075.1 uncultured Lachnospiraceae bacterium | reverse complement strand
CAAATGCTATAGAATTGGTGGCGATGAGTTCGTTGTATTATGTGAAGGTAGCGGACTCAAAAAATATGAAATATTAAAGAAGAATTTAAATGATAAAATCAAAAGATATAATGAAAAAAGTGAGTTAAAAATGTCAGCAGCTCAAGGTTTTGCAAAATTTGATAATCTGAGAGATAAAAAATTTGACGATACAGTAAAAAGGGCAGATGAAGCTATGTATGCAAATAAGAAAGAAATGAAGGCAGGTAGAGACATTAGGTAGAAATACTTATAATGATAAGGGGGAGTATTATGCTGTATTTTATTGTTTTATGTATTACGTTAGTAGTTACATTACTAACAATGATAAGAGCCTTTAAAGCAAAAGATAAACTGGTGTACGAATCAGGGATTATGTTATTGTCTTCTGCTCTGATAGCGTTTTTTTATATAATTGTACACTTTTCTGATAGATATGAAGCCATTATATATGCCAAAAGTGGTATTTTTATAGCAATTGATTTGATTACATTGGCAGGTTTAGAGTACTTAATGGAAATTACCAAAAGCGAAAGCAAATATAAGAGAATTTTTAGAATTATCCTATATTTATATGGAGGAATAGATGTAATCCTATTGTTATCAAATCCCTATTTTGGAATTTGTGCAACCTATGATATAGATACAACAGGAATTATAAACGTGGTAGAAACTATTGGGAAATTGCCATTTAAACTACATTTGTTGTACATATATGTAGTGGTGGCTATGGGTGTAATTCTTCTTATCAGAAAATGTAAAGATACACCCAAAATATATTGGTATAAGTATTATGTAATGGTTTTAGGGATACTGGCAGCTACGGGTGTGAACTGTGTATTTCTGTTTGATATTGTCAAGTTACAATGGGATATGTCAGTAGTATTTTATGCACTGATTGCATTGATTTTTTATGAAAATGCAGTTAGATCATTGCCTTACGGAGCTGGTGTAGTTACTAGAAAACTGATGATAGAGTATATGGGAATACCTGTTATTTTATTTGATACCAAAGATTATATAATGGATTATAATCGAGATGCAGAAGCAATATTTGGTAAGGGATATTTAAAGAGGGGTAAGACTGGTCTAAAAGAATTCATATATGATAACAAAATGTTTGAAGAAGTTAGTTTAAAGAGTGATATGGAGTGCGAATGGACCAGTTCGGAAGGAAAACCTAAGATTTATAACTGTACTTGTAAGAGAATAAAAGATAATGAGAATGAAATACTTGGTCGAATTTTAGTATTAAGAGATATTACTTCACTAAGGGAAGCTTATTCAGAGTTGGAATATTCAATTATTTATGATTCATTAACAGGACTTTATAATAGATATAGCTTGAAGAAAAAAGTAGTAGAACTGAATAAATTAAAGGGTCAGAGTATATGTGTTGGAGTATGCAACATTAATGGAATGAAAACAATTAATGAAGTATTTGGTAGACAGCGAGGTGACGAAATAACGGTTGAATTTGCAAGAATTCTTCAGTCAAAAATAGACGAAAGCAGTTTTTTAGCAAAGGTTGAAGATGGAAACTTTGTTGTTGTGTTTTTTGGCGTTGATGAGCAGGAAACTAATGCAATACTTGAGGATATTAGAAATGAAGTTAAAAAGATAGATGTAAAGGATGTTTCTGTAGATATTGAGTATGGTATCCATAAAATGAGTGCGGGTGATATTTCTGTAGAGGATGCAATTGCAAAAGCCAAGGCTAGTATGTTGAATAAAAAACTATTAAGTGAGGCATCTAATAGTAGTTCATTGATAGGTACATTAAAGAATGCTTTAAACGAAAGCGATTTTGAAACGGAAGAGCATGTAGAAAGAACAAAAGAGTTAGCGAGAAAATTAGGTGTTGCATTGCAGTTAAATGACACACAAATGGGACAATTGGCATTGTTAGCCGTCTTACATGATATAGGAAAGATAGCGACACCAGCCACTATTTTAACAAAACCAGATAAGTTAAATGAGGATGAGTGGGAAATAATGAAACAACATACTATTAAAGGGTATCGTATTGTGAAGACCACAACAGAATTGGCACCTATTGCTGAATGCGTGTTAGCACATCATGAGAGGTGGGATGGCAAAGGTTACCCAAGTGGTTTGAAGGGAGTCAATATTCCGTTGTTGTCTAGAATTATTGCAGTAGTTGATGCTTATGATGTAATGACTCATGATAGACCGTATCATAAGGCAATATCTGAACAGGAAGCCAGGGAAGAACTAAAAAAATGTGCAGGAACACAATTTGATCCTGCCATAGTTGATATATTTTTAAGTATGGGAGATGATATTTAGCATTTTAATAAATGTTTTTTCTTCTTCCGATGACATATGAGTTTTTAAAACAGAAACCAATAAGTCTTTTTCAGCAGGTGTAAAACTAATATTATTTTTCCTTGCACTGCTGGTTGCGGCTAAAATAAAAGGCAATAATTCAGTTGGGTTATTTGAAGAATTAGAATGAGAAGCAAGTTCACATAGAAAAGAGAGCTTGCTTTTATCTACGTCTGTCAATTTTGGATCATTTAGAATATCATTTAGATTCATCGTTACCTCCGTTAAAATTAGAATTGAAAAGTGTTGAGTAAGTGTCAAACATTTCTTGCTGGCTAGGGGTTAACATTCCCTTAAGAATATCAGTTGGTGATTTTGAATCTTTTGAGGTGTTTGTTTTATAAACAGAATATATTTGAAACATTGTCATCATATTTTGAATTTGTTCAATGAATTTCTTTTCTTCTTTATTTGAGACTTTTTTTAATTCATTTAACATGTCTGATACTTGATTTTCCGTTTGATTAATGGAACAAATACCTACATTTTTAGGGGTGGAATTAAAGAATTTAATAGTATTTATTAGCTCATTAAGTTTTATATATACAGAGAAAATTTTTTGTTCAGATGTATTAATATATGGCATTCCGGCTTTAAGTAATTCTAAAGAATGGGCTTCCAGAGCTTCATCGAATTGAGATTTAGTATTCATTTTCATCCCTCCATTAATAACATAATATGATTTGAAAACAATATTATTCATAAAAATGTGGGTTTATAAAAAATTATTTAAATATATTACATATTATAAAAGAAAAGGATTTTTTATGAAAACCAAATTAGTTATAGATGACAATACGTTATATGAAATAGATATGGACTGTGTTGAAAAAAAACAGCGAAAAGGTAAGCCGGCTGTATCAGATTGTTTTGATAAGAAGAAGAGTTCACAAGAGAAGAATGAAAAAAGATGAATTAAAGAAGGAGCCTTTTAAAGGCTCCTAAAGAAATGAAATTAAAGAATACGTCCGCAACCACATCCAGAGCCACTACCACAGCAGCAAAGAAGGAGAAGGATAATAATGATGCTGTTGTCACAACCACAACCACCATCTCCACCAAAAGTAGAGCCATTATTACCACATACACATAATAATAAAATAATCCAAATCCAAGAAAAACCTCCGTTGTCGCTGCTGCAACCGCATCCGCAGTTAGTTGCTGCTAAATCACTCATGTAAGAACCTCCAAAAGATTTATATTGTTTACACTTAATAATATGTAGCCAGGGTTGTACTTGTTGACAGTTTTTGAAAAAACAAATATTAAATTTTATTAGCACATTGACGATAAAAGTTAGAAAAGTTATAATTATAATTGGTAATTGTTTAAAAAATAAAATAAAAAACACAAA
>CAYOMP010000220.1:3440-3748 GCA_964405075.1 uncultured Lachnospiraceae bacterium | reverse complement strand
TCTTCTAAGAAACCACTAAGTGTTGGCTCATCTGTAGATTCTTCATATGATGCAACCTTACTGATTAATTCATCAATGTTCTCTATTCTTGCTCTTGATTCCTCATCATTTTCGGCTTCTAATTCTCTTACATAGCCTGTTGAATCAATTATGTCTTCCAGTAACTCCCTTACAGAAATGTATTCCAACTTTCCTCTGCAAGCTTGAATAAAGGTTACAAAAGGTTCTATCTTAGCTCCGGCTCTTCCAAGTGAAGGAATCTCTTCTGCCATTAAGCAGGCATCATAAAATGTCATATCTGTCGCAAT
>CAYOMP010000220.1:0-3430 GCA_964405075.1 uncultured Lachnospiraceae bacterium | reverse complement strand
ATCCTGAATCTTATTTATAGTGGTTGCACCTATTCCACGTTTTGGTACATTAATAATTCTTCTAACTGCCAAATCATCCTTGGCATTATCTATCGTCTTAAGATAGGCTAACAAATCCTTGATTTCTTTTCTGGCATAGAAGTTCACTCCACCCACAATTTTGTAAGGGATATTTGCATATATCATCTTTTCTTCAAATGTTCGTGACTGTGCATTTGTTCTATATAGTATTGCACAATCATTGTAATTATATTTACCGGATGATACTTTTTTTGCTATATCGCCACATACATATTCAGCTTCATCGTACCCTGTCATAAATTGTTGATAATTTATTTTATCGCCTTGACCATTATCTGTCCAAAGAGTCTTGCTCTTTCTGCCAAAATTATTCTTAATAACATTATTAGCCGCATTTAGTATATTCTGTGTTGAACGATAATTCTGTTCCAACTTAATAATCTTAGCCTGTGGATATATTTTCTCAAAATCAAGAATGTTACTAATATTCGCACCTCTGAACTTATAAATAGACTGGTCATCATCACCAACCACACATAAATTCTTGTATTTTGCAGCTAACAGACTGATGAATTTGAACTGTACTGTATTAGTATCCTGATATTCATCTACCATTATGTATCTAAATCTTTCCTGATAACTATCTAATACATCCGGATTATTCTGAAATAATTCCACAGTTTTTAATAATAAATCATCAAAATCCAACGCATTATTTTTCTTTAATCTTTTCTGATATTCGTCATACACCTGAGCTACCTTTTGTTTATGATAATCTCCAGCTGCTTCTAATCTAAATTGTTCTGGTGATATACATTCATCCTTAGCACTGGAAATTGCTCCTAAAAGTGCCTTTTCTTTGTAAATCTTAGTATCTATATCCAAGTACTTACATACCTCTTTAATTACTGTCTTCTGATCGTCCCCATCATATATTGTAAAATTATTATCATATCCTAATTTATCAATATATCTTCTCAAAATCCTAACACAACTTGAGTGAAATGTACTTACCCAAATACTCTCTGCACCAAAACCGACGATGTTATTTACTCTTTCCCTCATTTCACCTGCGGCCTTATTTGTAAAAGTGATAGCCATAATATTCCATGGATTTACGCCCTTTTCCTCTATTAAATATGCCACTCTGTGTGTTAATACTCTTGTTTTTCCAGAACCTGCCCCAGCCAAAATCAAAACCGGACCTTCCGTGTGATACACAGCCTCTTGCTGTTGTGTATTTAATGTATCGTAAATACTCATTATTTCCTCCAAATATATGTGAAACTTATAAATAATATTCCACAAATTATTACATCTATTTCAAAGCACACTCTTTAGCTTCAGTACTCGCCGGCAAGTTAATATCACCGAATTAATGCAAACGTAAACTTACCTATTTCCCAGCCAAATTCATACGCACCATCAAACTATACCAGCTTAGTTCCACAATTTGAGCAGAAATTAGCTCCATTGGTTTTAGTTCCACAATTAGGACAGAAGTTAGGTGCTGTACCTGCACCAGGTTGCACTGGCTGCCCTTGGTTGTTCATCGCATTTTGCATCTGATTAGCCATCTGTTGTCCCATCATCATTCCTACCTGAATTCCAGCCATATCTACAGCAACATTACCAGTTCTTGATGTTCCATTAGCATTTGACATTGAATCAAGCACTGACATCTGCTGATATTTATTCATATCTCCAACCATGCTATGGGAAGCCACCTTTTCTGCCATTTTTTGAACTGAATCTGGATAAGAGAAACTAGAAATAGTAAATCCAGTTACACCAATACCAATTTTGCACATTTCCATATCCAAGTCTTCACGAATTCCTTTTGATATTTCAAAAGCGTCACTTTGGAGATTAAACATATCTCTTCCACTTTGTGCAATCCATTTCATTAACAGCTGGTCAACTACAGCTACAACTCTCTCCTTAACATCATCAACTGTAAACTGTTTCTTAATGCCTGCTATTTTTTCAATTAATGCATCATGGTCACTAATTTTACAGTTAAAATTACCAAAGGCTCTAATAGGCATTCCTCCCGGTAACCCCGGTGCTGGAATATTAAGAACATTTTTTGTTCCCCAATTAATAGTGAATTCCTTAGTATTTATAAATAAAACTTCTGCTCGCATACCACTATTAAAGCCAAATTTGAACCCTTTTAATGTTGATAAAAATGGAATAATTTCGGATTCTATATCAAAGCTTCCTTCATCCTTGAACACACCTTCAACTTTCCCATTAAATAGAAAAATTGCATCCTGACCAGGACGAATAACAAGTTTTGAACCCTTTTTTATTTCACCATTAGACCATTTCCAAAATAACACATCATCTCTATATTCTTCCCATTCAACAACATTGGCAAACTGATTGCTAAATAATCCCATACTATTCCTCCTAATTGATAAATTTCGCCCCCGTACCTATTAGTTCGGGAGCGTTAAATACCTTTTATCTTATTACATACCCATTTTAGATTTTAATGCTGCTAATTCATCATCTACTGATGACTTTGACTCTTCTGAATCATATTTACTCATCAAATCATCAGCTTCATCCACATTACTATTTAATGCTGCCATTGCATTTGCTTCATCCAGCATTTTGTCAGCTTTTGCTTCCATTCTTTCAAATGCAGATAAATTCGCCTTCGCACCATCAATACTAGCACCTAATTTGTTCAATTTTTCCTGTGTTTTAGCAACTGCCACTTTTGATTTGATAGCATCTCGTCTGGCATTTAAATTATCAATGTCTCCTACTAATTTGTCATGCATTTGTTTCATATTAGCGGCATTAGCTGCTGCTGCATCGTATACTTTCTGTAGTTCTGCCTGTTTTTCTACTAATTTTGACTTTTTCTCCAAGAAAACTTTTGCATCACTATCATTTCCAGCAAGAACAGCCTTTTCGGCATATTTTTGCATTTTATCTATTTCATCATTACATTCATTTAATTCACGCTTTGCCTTAGTTTCTTCTGCCATAACAGCAGCTGTCTCAGCCTTTACTTTTCCCAAGTCACTTTCTAAATCTCTTAAATATTCATCAATCATTTTTGCTGGATCTTCTGCTTTATCCAATAACGCATTAATGTTTGCTGACATGATATCCCCAAATCTTTTCAAAATATTAGCCATTTTACTTATCCTCCTATTTTTCAAAAATACTATAAGTTCACTAATATCTTTATTATACCTCAAAACAAATGTTCCGTCTATAATATTTATTTTTATTTAACTAACACTGCTAAAAGTAACTACTGAAAGTTAATGTAGAGCTATTGTTTTTGCATAATTATAGTCTTTGATACAAAAATTCCCTCCTAACAGTGAAAACCGATAAAAGGGAACTCCAACTAATCTTCTTCTAATTTGAAGCCAACCTCATC
>CAYOMP010000219.1:0-3758 GCA_964405075.1 uncultured Lachnospiraceae bacterium | reverse complement strand
AAGAGTAGCTGAAATGTCGGCGTATTTTGATATGGAGGATTGGTATGATAAGAATGTAGTAGAATTATCAGGAGGTCAAAAGCAAATATTATCTTTGGCGTCAGTAATGGTTATGAAGCCAAAAATATTATTACTAGATGAACCTACATCCCAATTAGACCCAATAGCTGCGGCAGAATTTATACAAACTATTGCCAAACTTAATAAAGAATTTGGTATAACAATACTAATAGTTGAACATCGCTTGGAAGAAGTACTTCCAATAGCTGACAAAGTATTAGTCATGACAAAGGGAAGTATTTGCTACGAAGGAAATGTAAGAGATGTTTTAAAAGAGAAAAATAAAGAAAAAATGCCTATAGAATTTTTGCAAGCTTTACCATGTGCAATGCAGATATTTAATAGTTTAGGAAAAAATGAAGAAATTGCACCAATAAGTGTAGTTGAAGGCAAGCAATTTTTACAAAATAAGCTACAGTTACTGAAAAAAGAATTAGATTTTGACGGTAAAAATAATAACTTAAATGATAATTTGAAAAATAGTAAAAATATTAGATTGGAGAATTGTGATATAGGTTTTTCTGGCAAGAAAAATGAACGTGTATTTGGAAATAATGGAAAAATTAGAAAAGAAAAAACAATTCTTGAAATGAACAATATCTGGTATAGGTATAGTAAGCAATCTAATGATATTCTAAAAGGTGCTAACTTGAAATTGTATCAAAATGAAATATTGTGTCTGTTAGGTGGTAATGGTTCTGGAAAAACTACTGCACTTAGAAGTATCGCAGGTTTAATCAAGCCATATCAAGGGAAAATATTAGTTAAGGGCAAAAAAATTAATGGGATAAGTAATGAAATCAGTATGCTGCCACAAGATGTAGAAACAGTATTTGTAGCTGATTCTGTAAGGAAAGAGTTAGAATTGGTTAATGCTTTGAACATAAATTTTCCATTTGAACTTGAAAAATTTTATGACAGGCATCCGTATGATTTAAGTGGTGGAGAAAAGCAGATGGTAGCATTAGCGAAAGTAATGGCAAAGGATTCGCCAATTATTCTTATGGATGAGCCTGCCAAAGGTTTGGATAAAGAAGCTTGTGAAAAACTAGTTGAATTTATAAAAGTATTAAAACAGCAAGGAAAAACTATATTGATAGTGACACATGATGTAGAATTTGCCGCACTTTGTGCGGATAGATGTGCATTTTTCTTTAGAGGAGAGGTAGTTGCAGAAGATACGGTTGACCAATTTTTTAGAGAAAATACATTTTATACAACATCTGCTGCCAGGATATCTAAAGATATTTGGGATGGAGTAGTTACTACAGAACAATTAATAGAACACTGTAGATATGTAGGAGGTAAATAATGAAAATATATACAGCAATGACAATAATTATTGCTATTTTTGCATGTGTGTTATTTACCAAAGGATTCGATAGAAAAACAACAAATGTTAGAAAAGTAGTGGTAATAGCGGTAATGACGTCACTGTCAGTTTTAGGGAGATTTGTATTTTCGGTAGTGCCGGGCTTTAAACCTGTGACAGCAGTAATTGTGATTACAGCTATGTATTTTGGCGGTGAAGCAGGTTTTTTATGTGGAGCTTTTACTGCGGTTATTTCCAATATATATTTTGGGCAGGGACCGTGGACGCCTTTTCAGATGTTGGCATACGGAAGTATAGGATTTGTTGCAGGTAAAATTAGTGGTTTGTTGAAGAATAATAATGTTGTATTGGCTATGTATGGTATTTTTGCAGGAGTGGTGTACTCCTTTGTAATGGATATTTGGACTGTTCTTTGGTATAACCAAGGGTTTGATAAGAAACTGTATATTGCTGCAATAATCACTGCAATACCTTATACTTTTCTTTATGCTTTGTCAAATGTGATTTTTTTATTAGCTCTGAGAAAACCATTAGGAAAGAAACTAAATAGAATGGTCAAAAAATATAGAATATAGGACAAATCTTTAACACATAATACCTTTTATGGGTATGTGTGTTTTTTTGCACAAAATATTTCTCAAAGTGATTGTATAAAAAAACATTTAAAAATATAAAAAATTAGTGTATAGTAAATATGTGTGTACATATATCGAAAGATGACGTATTACGAAGGGAGAAGCATTGTGAAGTGTAAAGAAATTCAAAATATTATTCCTAAGTATATTGATGGAAGCATAACTGATGAAGAACTTGAAGAAATGCTACAACATATATCAAACTGTAGTGAATGTTATGAAGAGTTAGAAATTACATATACTATCAAAGAGGCACTTCAACAATTGGATGATAATCCAGATGTTTCTTTTAATATAGGTAGTATGTTGAAAAAGGATATTTATATAGCAAAAAAATATATAAAGAGAAAGAAGAAATTACATTCATTTTTATCAGGAATATACGTAACTGCTGAGCTGGCATTAATGTTGGTTACAATAATTCAGTTGTGTGTATGGTTTACAGATAATTTATGGGTATTTTAGGAGAAATAGATGAGTGAAAAGATAGTTTTAATAGATGGGCATAGTATATTAAACAGGGCATTTTATGGAGTACCTGATTTGACTAATAGCAAGGGACTTCATACTAATGCGATTTATGGTTTTTTGAATATTATGTTTAAAATTCTGTCGGAAGAAAATCCACAGTATTTGACAGTTGCTTTTGATGTAAAGGCACCTACATTCAGACATGAAATGTATGCTGAATACAAAGGCACCAGAAAGCCAATGCCGGAAGAACTTCGCCAGCAGGTTCCTGTGATTAAGGAATTGTTGAAGGCAATGAAAATAACTGTAGTTGAAAAGGCTGGATATGAAGCAGATGATATTCTTGGAACTATCGCTAAGCGTAGTGCCAGTCAGGGACTAGACGTATCTGTAATATCTGGAGACAGAGATTTGCTTCAATTAGCAGATGACAAGATTAAGATTAGAATTCCAAAGACTAAACGTGGAGTGACTGAGATAGAGAATTATAACACAGCAGAAGTTATTGAGAAGTATCAGGTTTCCCCACTTCAGATAATAGAGTTAAAGGCATTAATGGGAGATACAGCAGATAATATCCCGGGAGCCCCAGGTATTGGTGAAAAAACAGCCACTAAGCTTATTGTAGAATATGGTAGCGTGGAAAATGCATATGCTCACGTTGATGACATTAAGCCTAATAAAGCAAAAGAATCTCTAAGGGATAATTTTGAATTAGTAAAATTAAGTAAAGAGTTAGCAACTATTAATACTAACTGTGAATTGGATTATGATATTAAAGAAGCTAAAGTAAATGATTTCTATACAGAAGAAGCTTATGTTATGTTTAAGGAGTTGGAGTTTAAAAATTTATTATCCAAATTCGAAAAATCTTCTGTGACAGAACTTAATATAGATGAAATCACAACAATTGTAGATGATTTCAATATGGCAAATGAAGTGTTTGATAAGGCATGCAAGGCTGAGAAAGTGTCTGTAGTAATTGTTGGGGACCAAGATGATGCTAAGGCAGCTATTGGTCTTGGGGAAAAAGAGATATATTTTATTAAAAACGAAGGCTTTATTAGTAGTGAGTTTATTTTAGATAAAATACATTCTGTTGCTGAAAATACAAAAGAATTAGTTGTATTTGATTTCAAAAATATGATGAAAAGTATTGGAAGGTGCGACGTTAACAATGTATTTGATTGTTTAATAGCAGCATATTTAATCAATCCATTGACTTCTGAATATGCATATTCAGATATGGCTAAGGAATA
>CAYOMP010000218.1:0-3761 GCA_964405075.1 uncultured Lachnospiraceae bacterium | reverse complement strand
TCCTTAATTCCTCCAACCATTTCAATACCTTTTTCAACATTAATTATTTCATTACTATTGATATTCTGCTCCTGCATAATATCAAATACACCAATGTAAGAATCATCTTTTACTTCTACAACAGGTAGCCATTTATTCAAAACTGCATTTAGTTTGTTTATATCAATAGGCTTTGCAAGGAAATCCTGAAAACCTGTTTCCAAAAACATCTTTTTTGCATCACTTAAAGCATTTGCTGTTAATGCAATTATTGGTAATTCTTTAAATTTACCATCTTCTAAGCTCCTGATAATCTGCATTGACTCGATTCCATCCATCTCTGGCATCATATGATCCATAAAAATCAAATCAAAATCTTTCTTTTGAACTTTTTCAATAGCTTCTTCACCACTTAATGCAGTATCAACCTGCATGTTGTAAGGCATCATCAATCCTTCTGCTACCTGTAGATTTACTCGATTATCATCCACAATAAGTATCTTTGCATGTGGTTTTTGAATTATTTTAATTTCATCAGTTTTTCTAATGTAATCTTCCGAATCAATCTTACCATCATCTATTAACATAGATAACTGTGGCATAATGATTGGTAAAAATAAATTATAATCAAAAGCTTCATTTTGTGACTGAATCTCGCTGTAAATATGCGCCATCTTTGCATTTGTTGAAGTACAATACATCTTCAATGTTCTCAACGCATTATCAGAAATATTTTGATGAACAATAACATATTTATACTTAGTTTTCATAGCTAACAAATTATTTATAAAATTCTTTTCACTATCACATATACAGGCATTAATCCTCAAATTTTCGAACATTTCTTTTAAATAGTTACCGACAATGGAATCCTGTTCCAAAACAATAACTGAAATTTCAGGACTATGATTATATCTAACCAAATGAGTATTGTCCGATGTGTATCTTTGAATAACCTCTACCTTAAAAGTTGTTCCTTTGCCATATGTACTTTCTACACTAATGCTGCCTTCCATCATTTCAGCCAAATTTTTACAAATAGATAAACCCAAACCTGTTCCTTGTATATTCTGGTTACGTTTAGCATCCACCCGGGAATAAGCACTAAATATTTTAGGAATATCTTCTTCTTTGATTCCAATTCCAGTATCTGATATTTCCACTAGTAATTTAACTCTGTTATTAGTTAAAAGCTGATATCCTATTTTAAGCTTTATATAACCTTTTTCTGTAAACTTAACCGCATTGCCCAGTATATTAATAAAAATTTGTTTCATTCTGACGATATCGCCAACTAACATTGCCGGAATCTCCGGTTGTACATACACTAAAAACTTAACATCCTTATCATTTAATCTAATTGAAATAATATTTGCCGTATCGTATAGCAATGAATACAATCCGTATTCGTCATCTATTATATCCATCTTACCTGATTCAATTTTGGATAAATCCAGCACATCATTTATTATGGTTAATAAGCCCAAACCTGAGTTTTTAATGCTACTTATATTATTTTTTTGCTTTGGATTTAGTTCATCTCGCATCATTATTTCACTCATACCAATAATAGCATTAAGTGGAGTTCTGATTTCATGACTCATATTCGCAAGGAACAAAGATTTTGCTCTGTTGGCATTTTCTGCTTCTTCCTTACTCTTTTCCATTTCTTTAATATTCTCTATTTCCTGTGTAATATCATTTACGATACATATTCTGCATACCAATTCATCATAACTATCATATATATCACTTATATCTAATCTACAAATAGCCTGATTACATTTTGAAACAGCCTTGAAAGAATATTCTTTTTCTTTTTGTTCATCCATTACTTTTGATTCTGCATCTAATTCAAAAAGATTATTAATATCCATTTTCAAAAGTTCTGCTCGATTTTTGTTAAAGAAAGCAGTTGAACTGTCATTTACTAAAACAATATTATTCTCCGGATTAAATACAAGTACCGGTGTATGAACCGCCTCATACATATACGAAGCAAGATTTCTATATGACAATTCAAATGTATTATATCTTCTGGTAACAAAATAAAGAATAATTAATGCCATAAATTGTGTAAAACAGCTGGATGGAAATAAATATTCACCTACAACCGGTCTAAATGCATCAAAATATGTGCCACTAACAAATATAAAAGCTGCCACGATAATAATTCGTCCCATAGCCTTTTCTCTTTTATATTTCGACCTTTTAACCCAATAGAATATACTCAGCACACATATTGTTAACGTCAACGCAGCATAGATCACATACATTTTACGTCCAAATGTATTATTCAAATAATAGGTTGTACCAAAATCTGCCCTTACAAACTCTGCTGTTCCTGGTTGCATCAAAAAAACATAACATACTAATGACCAAAGTAAAGATATTATTGATGATATTTTTACAAATCTCATCTTTTTCCTAAACATCATAAGCATCAAAATAATATACAATACTGGTACATACATAGTTATTCCAAAAGAAGACAAAGCCCTGGCATATGCCGCATACTCAAAATCTGTCATACGAAGCATTATTGCAAAGCCTGCACTCCACATATAACTTGTTATACACAATAAAAAGAAATATAAATTGTATCTTGACATCTTACGATTATCACGCAATATATTAATCCCAAGCATCATCGCAATTGTCGCAAATATTACGAATATGGTCGAAAGCATATTTTCCTCCTAAGTATGTAAAGGCACATACATTTCTGTAATATGTGCCTCGTTGCGTATCTTATATTATTCTGCCACTTTTTTTACAACTACACAGTTAGGAGTATCAATCTGCATAGGTTTGCCCTTCATAACAAGTACTCCTTTTTCGTAGTCAACTTCAAATATTGTAATCGTATTTGACTCATGATTTAAAGACATTAAGTGTCTACCATCAGGGAAGAATTCGATATCCTTTGGATATTCACCACTAATTGGTAACACATTAAGTTTGTCTAACATTCCTGTTTTATGGTCTATTCTAAATAATCCTACACTGTCATCACCAGCATTAGAACAGAAAATATAGTTATTATCTGGTGAAAATCTAATAGCAGCTGCAGCACATTCCATTTCTGCATTCTTAGAAGCTGTAGATACAGTCTGAATTAATTCAAATTCAGGTCCTTTTCCATTATCTTTGTATGTGTATACATTAATGTAATTCTTGAGTTCACATAAAAGATATGCATATTTACCATCTTTACTAAACACAAGCATACGAGGTGCTGACTCTAATTCACATCTTAGGAAATCTACCAATTTAATTTTACCAGTTTCTTTGTTAAATCTATAAATTTTAACATGGTCAACACCTAAATCAGCTGCACATAGATACTTCTCATCTGGTGTTAATGTTGTACAGCTGACATGCGGTCTAAAATTACGTTCAGCAATACTTCCTAAGCCTTTGTGGAATACACCATCAAGTATTTCACCCACACTACCATCTTCATTTAATTTCAAAACAGTAACTTTACCATCATGATATCCAGCTACAAAAAGGAATTTGTCTTCACTGTCTGTTTCAAGATAACACCCTCTCATACCTTCGATAGTTGCCTGATTAATAGGCTTTAAATCACCATCAGGTAAAATTGAATAAGACTGTACACCTTCATCTGAAATAGAATACAAAAATTTACCATTCTTAGAAGTACACATATCAGAAGGATTATTAATCTCTTCCACTCTTCTTTCCGTCATTTTTCCATTTTCTACATCCATATCATAAATATGTATTCCCAAACTACTACCATGAGTATAAGTTCC
>CAYOMP010000217.1:3125-3767 GCA_964405075.1 uncultured Lachnospiraceae bacterium | reverse complement strand
ATTTCATTTGCTTTAAAATTAACCAAATCATCTAATGCTACTTCATAAAGTTCGGCTAATTTATTACTACTAATCACATCAGGTATACTTTCGCCATTTTCCCATTTTGCAATGGTCTGACGTGTTACACCAATTTCTTCTGCTACAAATTCTTGTGAATAACCCTTTAATTTTCGTAATAACTGAAGGTTTTCATTAATCATATTATTCTCCTATAAGTCCTGTTTTAAAAATAATTTAACACTTTTTTTGTAAGTTACAACTGTTAATATAATATACAAAATTATGCCAATTGCCAAGACTATCATTTTAGGTCCAATATTTGTCATACCCGGTACATCTATAACATCACTATAAATAGGGAACACATTACTTCCTACAACATCTAATACAGTTACAATAGTCACAACTACACAAGAACGTAAGAAAGCTTTTCCAACCTTATTAACATTTTTATAATAACCTGTAAAAAATGATAGATTTGATACACCATATGTAAAAAATGCAACTCCAATAAGAGCTATACTAGGATCCAAGCCTGCCTGATTTCCACTTGCATTTATATTCCCACTGATAATAATAAAAGGTATTAAAAGGACAATCTGAATCATTTGCTGGCATACTGTAAATCCTATCCTTGCT
>CAYOMP010000217.1:0-3115 GCA_964405075.1 uncultured Lachnospiraceae bacterium | reverse complement strand
TGCTATTGGCAACATCATAGTGTACACAATATCATTATTTTCTCTACCACCAAGACATGTGAAATATGTAGCAAGTGTTGTATAGAAAAAAATTACTACATATGGGTAATTAGGTATTAATACCATAATAACCAAACACATCATAATAAGCACTGTTTCATGCATTGATAATCTAAATTCTTTTCTTAATAGATTTAACATATTATTCAACCTCCATATGAATCATAATATCTTCTAAAGTTGCATCTGATATTTTCATTCTTTTGCTTACCAAACCTGCTTTTTCACTTGGTATTAATGCAGCCATTCCATTCTTAATTTTCTTAATGCCCACCAGCATTTGTTCTTCCTCTTTTGATATTGAATCACTTTCATATTCTACTAATTTATAATCAGATACAAATTCTTTAATACCTTTATCTTCCTTAATCTCACCATTTTTAATATATACAATATGATCTGCACATTTTTCCAAATCAGATGTAATATGGGTTGAAAACAAAATAGTTTTTCCTTCCTGACTAAGTCCTATGAATATATCTAATAACTCTTCTCTTGACACCGGGTCTAAACCACTAGTTGGCTCATCTAATATCAGTAACTCTGCTTTATGAGATAATGCCAATACTAATGCATATTTAACCTTCATACCTGCTGACAATTGTTTTGGTGTCTTGTTTTCATCTAGCTTAAACAAACTCATATATTTCGTATATGCATCTTCATCCCAATTAGTATAAAAAGACTTCGTTACATCGGTTATTTTTTTCAATTTTTTGGTTGGATAATAATTAACACCACTAGATACAAAGCCTACTCTCTGCTTAATTTCGCATTCATTTTCATTAATTTTCTTTCCCCAGAAGTATATTTCCCCACTGTCAGGTTGAACAAAGCTAAATAGAGAATTCAATGTTGTAGATTTTCCAGCCCCATTCCTGCCTATGTACCCTATAATTTTGCCTTCATCCAGTTCAAAGGATACATTGTTTAATGTAAATGCCGGATATTTTTTTGTTAATCCTTTTATTTCTAATGGTTTCATTTATTACACACCTTTCCATTTTTTTATAAATGTTTTCATTGTTGTAAATTTCCAACTTGTTATACGTTACATACATATATTAAGCCCAGAAAATAATCTTTTCTACCAACTGTTCTTAACAATACGTTAGAAAAAATGTTAATATTCGTTACATATTTTTGACAAAAAAATACCTACGACGAAATTTAATCCATCATAGGTATTTATTTACGCGAGCAACGAGGAGAAAATTGTGTTTACATATCTGGATGTAAAGGCTTTTCCTTCCTGAATATCCTCTTTTTGTGATTCAAGTTCTTCCACTGCCTTAAAATCACCTTGCTCATAAGATTGCACTTAAGACAAATTTATTCATTATTTTTGTACTTAACTCATAATCATATTAATAAGTTATAAAGTTTTATTACTTTTGTAATTTAGCACAAAAATGAAAGGTAAAATGAACATTTTAGTTCAATTCCTTTGCTCTGACCTATTAGAAAAAATATTTTTTTCAAATCCAACTCGTGTCCTAATGTTAACTATTTCTTTCTGTATGTCAACTTCATAGCTGTTATGCCATACGACACTACTAAAACCAGCCAGATTGCACTTACCATGAATACTGGTAAAATACCAACATTCCAAATCATATTCATAAAAAAGCATATTAACCACATAACTATACATGCAACATTTGTCACCTTATATGCTTTAAAAGAGGATTCATAAATAACAGCCTTTTCAGCTTCATCGCAGCTATTAAGCCATTTTTCCTGAAACTTCGTGTCAAAAACACTACCTCGTTTTTCAGGATTAATTTCTTTTTCAAAATTCACTAATTTCTGTTGAGCAACTATTACAAATACACAACTTAAAATAAATATTGATAATAAGAAAATAGTTCTGAATATCATTGTTTCTTCTTCTAGTTCAAATATTTTGTCATAGCCGACTACACCAAAAAGTAACGTAAGAACAGTTTGTATATTTGTAGTCATTAATGCTATACAAATGTTTTTTTCGATTTTTTCAAAGCTTTCTTCGTCTTCATCTTCAAGTATCGCATATGCTTTTTTACTCTTTATATACAAAGTAGTAACTATAATAAATTAAATTATTGATATAAACAAAATTATGTATGGACTCATATTTACAATAAATTCACTAACTACCACATCTAAACTGGTTATTTCTGTAATATCTTCTGCAAAAGCAGACAAACCACCTAATATACCACCAAATAGTCCACTTACTAGAATTAGCACAATAAATCCTTTCATTGCCTTCTTATCTTCTGTTTTGATTCTATCTTTATTCATTCTCTTCTTCTCCCTCTTCATACTCAAATATATCTTCTACCTTAGCATCAAATACCTTAGCAATTTTTAATGCCAAAGTTACTGATGGCGAATAATCTCCTCGTTCTATCTGGCTGATTGTTTGTCTGGATACACCAACTAACTGCCCCATTTTTTGCTGATTGACATCGATTTTTGCCCGATATTCTTTTAAATGATTATATAGTGGCACGCTATCACTCCTTTTAGAAATTCAAATATATTTTTATTATAGGGTTGACAACTAAACTTGTCAATGTTATATTACATTTGACAAGTAAAGTTGTCATTTAGTCAATTAAACTTGTCAAATACATTTAAACTCATTTTTAAGAATATATAAATCTTAATATATGTATAAATGAATTAGCGAATTTACAATTCTTAAAAATGATAATTTTACATTTCAAATGATTTAATTTCATTTGAACAATTATCGCGATATTTAAACCCAAAACAAAAACATTTTTTGAAGGAGATTGAGAATTATGGAAACTATTAGTAAGAAAAAAAGCATTGCAGCTGCATTAATCATGTTTGTGTTTGTTATAGTAGCAATGATTTTTGTAGCATCACCTATTCAATACAGATTTGGTATGATGGGATTATTGGCTACTGAGCTTATGTTTGCAGCATTTGCTATTTGTGGAACTCTATTAATGAAGGCATCTTTTAAAGATGTTTTCCCTGTCAAAAAGCCACGCGTAAGATTGGTATTTGGAACTATTTTTATTTGGCTTGGCTGTTACCT
>CAYOMP010000216.1:0-3843 GCA_964405075.1 uncultured Lachnospiraceae bacterium | reverse complement strand
TATACCTTCATAAATAGCTGAATTTCGAGTTACAAAATCCTCCTGACTGACATTTTCAGATGCCTCAATGTGAAGCATCGCATACATTGCTTCATACTCCTGTTTTGGAATATGCTCCATGTACTCCACCAGAAGTTCTTCCGGTGTTTTCCATGTATTCTCTCTTGTTGACAACATTCCTGCCATACATACTGCAGAAATTACCACAGCTATTCCTATAACAGTAATTGCAATCCATAGGAGCCTGTTTCTTGTTTTCTTTCGCTTGTTTCTAATTTTTCCTTTCTTCATATTGACCTCCATTCATTTTGCTTTGCTGATATGTCATACTTTATTTTGAATATACGCTATATCTTTAAAATATTACATTTGTAAGATTTTCAAATAAAAAAATTTCTCTTTGCTTGGTATATGGTACTATACATCCTCCTTTCTTACTATTACGTGTGTAAGATTTCACAGCAAAAAAATTTCGTTCACAATCCGGCTACACTTGTGTAAATATTACACTAGTAAGATTTCGAAGTCAAGTTATATTTATATAAAAATCTTTCAAATTAATGCCTTTTTCTTTTATACCTCCTTTTGAAGTTGAACAATGAACTATTATAGACGTGTTCTTCAACATAGAACGTTTTGAAAAATATAAGAAAAATTTCAATTTCGAAGGAAATATTTTATACCTGGAACAAGCTGAAAAGGTATCACTTTTATATCTTTAATGTTACAATAATTATAAAAAAGGGGGTAATGGTTATGTTTGGTTCGATTTTAAAACTATTAATCTATCCTAAAGTATGGGATGCATGTTATAGACATATGGAAAAGAAAAAAAATAAAAAGAAATTTACTGTTGCAGATACAACACCGGTGTTTTGGATAGGTGGGACAATAGTATCTATAATATTATTGTTGCTGTTTTAGATTAGAATAAATAAGTTTGTATGAGACACTTCGAAAATTCGAAGTGTCTTTTTGGGTTAACTATTCTCTATCAATCTATTAGCTTCTTGACCTCAGTCTCTGTAATTTCTTCATACATTCCAAAGTATATTCCATAAGTATAAAAGTAATCTAAATCTCTGGCTGTTTCAACCCACTTATTTTCATAATACTCATAAGCTTTTCTTCCAACTATTTTTAATATTATTCCTTTGTCATCTTTTGAGAGTAATTTATAATATTTTGTCATTTACTTCACCCTTTCCATGTCAAGTAGCCTTTTTATTCTATCTGCTGTTTATGGGATCCCCAGTTCATATTCATCATCGGAATTGTTACATATTATCCATAAACTATCTTAATTCTTTAGAATTGCCATAATCCATTCAGAATCTGGTACTTTCATAACTTTATTAATTGCCATCTCTTCCATAATCCCCTGTACAGATGCCCAAAAGCACATAGACAAAAGCTGACTATCTCCCTGACGAAACACTCCTGTTTCCTGTCCTTTTTGAATTATCTTTGCAGATTCTTCTATTGTATTTAAAGAAAGAGCAAGCTTTCTTGCCTCTTCAGGCATACCAACTCGTCTTGCCTGACTCATAAAGATAAACATATTAAAAACCCAAGGTTGACTCTCCGAAAATTCAAAAAGTCTTTTCAGAAATTCTTCAAAATAAATCTCTGGGGGAATTTCCGGCATTTTATCGGCAAACTTAGTTGCAGCAACTCCCATCTTAACCAACTCAAGCAAAAGCTGTTCCTTTGAATCAAAATAATGAAACATCAGTCCGGTACTCATTGGTACTGCTGCTGCAATATCCGTAATCTTAGTTTCATAATATCCCTGATTGACAAAAAGATTCAATGCCGTCATCAAAATTGCTTTTCTTCTTTCTTCCTTCTGCTCTTTTCTGGTCATAATCGCCCGTCCCTTTCTTTGTCATACTATATTTCAATACTTTTTCCCTTCTTTTTAAGAATTCTCTGTATCGCAAATTTACCACTCGCTGCCGCAACAGGAAGTCCACCTGGAGAATTGGTCCATTGGCCGGCAACATACAAATTCTTTATTCCTTTCAATTTGCCTTTCATCTTGATCTGTTTACCCATAGGTGTTGTGACAAAACTCATATAACTTCCGTGATATGCATTACAATAACGTTCGTAGGTAAGAGGTGTCCACGCATCCAAAAACTCCATATTCCCGGCAAGTTTAGGAAACGCCTTTTCAATTCGAACCTTTATTTCTTCAGCAAGTATTTCCTTGGTTGCCTTGTACTCCTCACGGGATAAACTCTTCCAGAATTCATAATCCTCATCAGTCTGTGTAATGCATGTCTGAATTACAGTTTTTCCATCTTTAACAAAAATTGGATCATATCCATAGCTTTTTACATACATTCTGTCAAAACTTCTGCGTCCCACACAAAGTGGCTCAATATCAAGGAATATCGTCTCACCCTCATTAAATGAAGTGTCTACTGCAAAGGCAACTTGAAATCCACTGGTAGCAGGATACGCCTTAGGTGCATCATATGCCTCACGCAACTCCTTTGGCATATATTCCTTGGAAATAAGTGTGTTAAACAACAAATGAGTATCTACAGTAGGAATTATATAATCACACTCAATAAAGCTACCATCCTCAAGTTCAATACCTGTTGCAATTTTCTTTTCAATTTTGATTTTCTTAACGCTTTTATTATAGTATATTCTCCCACTCATGTCTTTAAATTTTTTCTCCATACGCAAAGACATCTGAAGGGATGCTCCCATTGGAATCTTTCCGTTCCCATCAGCCATAGTTGCATAAGAAACCAAAAAAGAATATGCACAATAGGATTTTGGCAGATAATCACACATCATATGCTGAAGCAAAGGATGTTTAAATCTCTTACTATATTCTTCAAGTGATATAGAACCAAATTCTTTCATCACTTTTGGGAAATCCATCATGTTCTTACCCATATTAATATAATCCTTAACGCCCCACATTTCCATAGGCTTCTTTGCTGGAAAAAGACACTGCTTTGAGTATTCCACATACTGAATAAATTTCTTTATCTCTTCTTCATCCTCTGGAGATAATGCAATCAATTCCTCTTGTGTACGCTTTAAATCATTCCATAAAGTTACTTTTTGTCCATTATATGTAGATGTATAAAAAGAATCGATGGACACGTATTTCGTATTGTCATCAAGTGCTCCTACTGTTTTCCATACATCATAAAGATCTGTTCCCTTCTTTGTCCCTGTCAACCAATGAATACAATTATCGATATGATATCCTTTCCTGTTCCATCCAATACATTCGCCTCCCGAAATAGCGTTTTTCTCATAGATTTCCGCCTCAAAACCTGCAAACAGTGCATAAATTCCTGCTGAAAGTCCTGCAATACCCCCACCAATAATTATTACCTTTTTTGTTTCTTCGTTTTTCATTTTACTCTCCTCATTTCTTTTTATTGATTTTGTATTCATTGAATTTATATTCAATATAATACGGAATATTTACTTTGTCAACATAAAAATAAGTATTAAAAAAAGACAAGCATTGGGAATTCGTTGTCTTCCGGCTATCTATTTCTGGTTCCATATCAAGTATATTTTTCCTAAGACGATTAAGTTAATGTATTGACAAACAAGCATAAGTAAGATACCATTAAGCTAATGTGATTAGCCCAAAGGAGAATGTAATTAGCCATGGAGAAAAGTATTACGAAAGAGATTATTTTACATACAGCAGTGAATATAGCAGATAGGAAGGGGATTGCCGGTGTATCACTTAAGGAAATAGCAGATATACTGGGGATAAAATCTCCTTCCGTATATAAGCATATGCCGGGCGGTTTGACTCAGATAAAGCATGAAATTATGGTTTTAGGTTGGAGAGAA
>CAYOMP010000215.1:0-3862 GCA_964405075.1 uncultured Lachnospiraceae bacterium | reverse complement strand
ATCCCGCAAATTTTCTGGGATAGTCCACAACTGGAATTTAGTTTTTCATTTAAGTTTTATTTAAGTTTCATTTCATATTGACGATTAATTTTTATATCTCCCATATAACTTTTCTTCGCTTATCAATTACATTTTCCCTGTTATATTCAACTTAACTTTTTCAATATTATTAGTACCAATTATGAGAAATACACTTTGCGAATTTCGATAGTTTCGCGGCGCTCGCGTAAAAAAGCCTATTAAAAGAGCTTTTAACTCTCCTAATAGACTTTTAACTTATATTAATTTTGTTCTCTCAAAATCAACTCTTCCTGTTCTTCTTCAACTGTCTGTTCTTTAAAATTCATTGATGCTAAAACAATGAAAAACGGTATAAATAGAATTAAATATCTAGATCTTGCCTCAAATAATATCTGATACAGCCATGCTCCAAATATTGTACATGCTAGAAAATTTGTATAAACACTTTTATCTTTCGTTAAAGCTATAATGCATAGTACTTGAACTAATTCCCATATTAATTGAATAGCATACATATACAAAGGATAACATTTTCCATCCGCATAAAATATTTCTCTCATCACCCTTGAAACAAAGTCGTTATTTGGGTTGGTAACTGTATTTACAAAATTCCCTTCACCTAACCAGTGAAAATTCCCTTCTGACATAACCCATCTTACTTTTTTCAAAGCAAATCGAATATATCCAAAGAACCCTCTTTCCTTAATTCGTTCAATACCTACACGCAAATTCTCGCTTTTTCGAATATCTCTATCTAAAGTCATAGAATAAGTATAATCTTCTTCTGAATACTCCCCATGGACTCCACCATTCCCTACCATAAAATAATGTTCTAAAGATAACTTTATGGAATTGTCTAATGGCATCTCATCTATTTGAGTTACTTCTATGATTGCTTTATCAAATATTTTATTGGTGCCTATAGCAACCAAAATTACTCCTAATGTAACGAGTACTGTTTTTTTGCTAATTTTTGCTTTGTTCATCAAAACCATTATTAAACTTATAGCTATATATGGAATTAATGTAGTTGGTTTTATTTTAATACTTCCTACCACAATTATTACACTGAATGCACCTAACAATACTTGATATGCCAAATCTCTTTTTTTCTTATTAGCTTTTTTACTAATATTAGTAATCTCATATACCAAATTTGCTACAATCCAAAATAACGGAATTGAGATAACATCTGTATAGAAAACAACAATCCATGGCGATAATGCTGCTAATATTAGTGATGTGAAGTAAGAAAACATTGCACTTTTTGTTCCTAATAGTTTCTTAACTAATCTATAAACCAAAACACTTCCTACATTTACTGCAATAACATTCACACCACATAATATCATCCCAAACTGATACAAATCTTTTATCCCAAATAATTTATATAGTACTATGCTTATTGACAATATTCCCAAATTGTTTTGATAGGTAGAAAAATAACCATATGCAACTCTATCCCAAGACTCCAGGACTGTTCTATATTTTATACTACCTGCATCCCAACCAATTTCTCCATATATTCCACGACATATAGCTATCTGACATATTACTGTTATTATCATACTTATAGCTATTATGTAATATTGATATTTTTCAATATTAAATTCTTTCTTTTTTAAAAAATCAATTATTACTTTTCCAACAATTACACCTACTATAAAAATAACACTACTAACAACTCTGTTAATCTCCAATTTACATACATAATCATTGAAAAACACGTTAGTTCCCAATACGATTATCCATATAAACAACACAAAATTCTTCAAAAAACAGCTAGTAAAATCCCTTATTTTTTCCATAACTCCACCCTCATCTTTTATTTATTTTACTCTATATAATTTTATTATTTGCTATTTTGTAAATCAATATTCTGGGGCTTACGGTTTCTTTAATGTTTTTTTTACGAGTTTTTACAATTTCTTACTATTTTTTTAAATTTTGTGGTAGAAATGCTTTCAATACAATAGAATATGTCTTGGCACATTATCACGCCGAGCGCGGTCGTTTACGACATTCTACATATGACATAAAAGAAAGCTACTACATCATCTGATGCAATAGCCTTCCTTTATATAGAATATTTAATTATTTCTGTACAATATTGATAATTCTTCCTGGTACATATATTTCTTTAATAATATTACCTGTCAATTTGTCTGCAACTGCTTCTTTTCCTGCTGCAATAGCACTATCTTTATCAATATCTTTTGCAAGCTTAACAACTGCTCTTGTTTTACCATTAATCTGAACAGCAATTTCGATTGTATCTTCTACAGTCTTAGCTTCATCAAATTCTGGCCACTGTGTCTGATATAATCTTCCTTCACATCCAAGTTTACTCCAGATTTCCTCTGTAATATGAGGAGCTACTGGATTTAATAATGTGATTAAAGTCTTTAATTCGCCCTTTGTAATTGAACCTTTTTTGTAAAAATCATTAATTAATGCCATCATTGCTGCAATAGCTGTATTATATTTTAGATTTTCAAAGTCAGAACTTACTTTTTTAATTGTCTGATGCATTTTTGTAACCATATCCTCTGAATAGTTATCACCATCAACTAATAAATCCTGTAACTTCCATACTCTTTCTAAGAAACGACGGCATCCCTTAACACCATCTTCTGACCAAGATGCGCTTAAATCAAATGCACCGATAAACATTTCGTAAGTACGAAGTGTATCTGCACCGTACTCATTTACAATGTCATCCGGATTAACTACGTTACCCCTTGATTTTGACATCTTTTCGCCGTTTTCTCCAAGAATCATACCATGTGAAGTTCTCTTCTGATATGGTTCCTTTGTAGGAACAACATTCTGGTCATATAAGAATTTGTGCCAGAAACGTGAGTATAATAAATGAAGTGTAGTATGTTCCATACCACCATTGTACCAGTCTACTGGTAACCAATATTTTAATGCCTCTGGACTTGCAAGAGCTTCTGTATTCTTAGGATCTGTATATCTTAAGAAATACCATGAAGAACCTGCCCACTGTGGCATTGTATCAGTTTCTCTCTTAGCATCTCCACCACAACATGGACATTTAACATTAACCCATTCTTCCATTGCCGCTAATGGTGATTCTCCATTATCTGTTGGCATATAGCTGTCTACTTCTGGAAGCATGAGTGGTAATTCGCTCTCATCTACTGGAACATATCCACATTTTTCACAATGAATAATTGGAATTGGTTCACCCCAGTATCTTTGTCTTGAGAATACCCAGTCACGTAATTTGTAGTTTGTTTTAGCTGTTCCAATACCTTTTTCAGTTAAAAATTCTATCATTTTTGCCTTAGCATCTTTAACTTCAAGTCCATTTAAAAATTCAGAATTAACTAATTTACCAGTAGCTACATCAGTAAATGCTGCTTCATTTACATCTACAGGTTCATTACCCTCAACTACCTGAATTAGTGGTAAATTAAACTTCTTAGCAAATTCCCAGTCTCTAGTATCATGAGCTGGAACTGCCATAATCGCTCCTGTACCATATGTCATTAATACATAATCTGAAATCCATACTGGAATCTCTTTTCCATTTACAGGGTTAATAGCTGATATTCCATCTAATACAACACCTGTTTTATCTTTTGCAAGTTCAGTACGTTCAAATTCTGATTTTTTAGAAGCCATTTCACGATATTCTGTAATAGCATCCATATTCTTAATTTCTGAAGCATATTTGTCAATTAATGGATGTTCAGGTGAAATAACCATATAAGTAGCACCAAATAATGTATCTGGTCTTGTTGTATATACTCTTAACTTGTCCTCTTTATCTTTTAACTGGAAGTCTACTTCAGCCCCCTGTGAACGTCCTATC
>CAYOMP010000214.1:0-3865 GCA_964405075.1 uncultured Lachnospiraceae bacterium | reverse complement strand
AGAATCAGGAGGTGGCTGCGGTATATGCAAGACAACTGCCAAGAGAGGATTGCAGTGAAATAGAAAAATATACCAGAACATTTAATTATCCTGATGAAGATAGAATTAAATCAATAGACGATATAGATGAATTGGGTATAAAAACTTTCTTTTGTTCAAATGTTTGTGCAGCATATAGGAAAAATGTGTATGAGAGTATGGGTGGATTCATAAAAAAGACAATTTTTAATGAGGATATGATATATGCCGGTAAATTGATTCAGTCGGGCTACAAAATAGCTTATGCATCTGCTGCTCAAGTTGTACATTCACATAATTATACATGCATTCAGCAACTACATCGTAATTTTGACTTGGCAGTATCACAAAAGGATAATCCAGAAGTGTTTGAGGGAATTAAATCCGAAAGTGAAGGAATTAAATTAGTTAAAAAATCAATACAATATTGTTTGAAAATAAAGAAGCCATATTTGGTCATAGATGTTATAATGAAAAGTGGTTTCAAATATATTGGTTATAAACTGGGAATGAATTACAAAAGATTGCCAAAATGGCTAATTAATTGTTTGACTATGAATAAAAGTTATTGGAAATAGAAAAGGAGAGATATTATGTGTGGAATAGTTGGTTATATAGGTAAGAAACAGGCCGCACCTATTCTTTTAGATGGCTTGGAAAAACTTGAGTACAGAGGATACGATTCAGCAGGTATGGCTATCTATGATGGTGAGAAGATTAATTTAAATAAAACTGTTGGAAGATTAAAGGTTCTTAGTGAATTAACCCATGGTGGAGAAACAATGCCGGGTTTTGCAGGTATTGGACATACAAGATGGGCTACACACGGTGAGCCATCAGATGTAAATGCACATCCACATTTAAGTGAGGATGAAAAAATCGTAGTAGTACACAATGGTATTATTGAAAACTATTTAAAATTAAAAAATAAACTTATTGATAAAGGCTATACATTTAAATCAGAAACAGACACAGAAGTTTTAGTACAGTTATTAGATTATTATTATAAAGGTAATCCATTGGAAGCTATTACTAAGGTTATGAACAGAGTTGAGGGTTCATATGCATTAGGAATTATGTTTGCAGAACATCCGGGTGAAGTATATGCTGTTAGAAAAGAAAGTCCATTAATAGTTGGTCGTGGAGAAGAAGGAAACTTCATTGCTTCTGATGTTCCAGCAATTCTTAAGTATACGCGTAAAGTATTCTTTATTGATAATGAAGAAATTGTCAGATTAAGGGAAAATGAAATTACATTCTACAATATCGATGAGGAAGAAATCGAAAAAGAAGAAAAAACAATTGAATGGGATATTTCAGCAGCCGAAAAAGGCGGATATGAACATTTTATGTTAAAAGAAATATATGAACAGCCAAAGGCAGTTGCTGATACATTAAATCCTCGTATTAAAGATGGAAATATTGTGATTGACGAATTAAATATGACAGATGAAGAAATACAGGCAATTAAGAAGATATATATTGTTGCTTGCGGTTCAGCATATCATACTGGTGTAACAGCCAAGTACGTCATAGAAGGTATTGCGAGAATTCCGGTAGAAGTGGATTTGGCATCCGAATTTAGATACAGAAACCCTATTTTGGAAGAAAACAGTCTGGTTATTATTGTAAGCCAGTCAGGTGAAACAGCAGACTCTCTTGCAGCTTTAAGAGAAGCTAAGAAAAATGGGGTGAAAACATTAGGAATCGTTAATGTGGTAGGTAGTTCCATTGCCAGAGAGGCTGACAGTGTATTATATACATGGGCAGGTCCGGAAATTGCTGTTGCAACAACAAAAGCATATTCTACACAGCTTATAGCACACTATTTGCTGGCTATTAAATTCGCAGATGTTAGAGGAAAAATAACAGCAGAAGAAAAGAAAAATATGATTGATGACTTGAAAAAGCTTCCAGATCAGATTGAGTTATTGGTAAATAATAAAGAAAAGATTCAGAAGTTTGCTAATAGATATATTGCAGCAAAGGATGTATTTTTCATTGGGCGTGGAGTTGATTATTCTATTTCATTAGAAGGTTCACTAAAATTAAAAGAAATTTCCTATATACATTCAGAAGCTTATGCGGCTGGAGAATTAAAGCATGGAACAATTTCTCTTATTGAGGAAGGAACGCTAGTTACAGCTGTTCTTACTCAGGAAGATTTATACCAGAAGATGATTAGTAATATGGTTGAGGTTCGTTCAAGAGGAGCATTTGTATTAGCACTTACAAATGAGGGAAATAAGGAAGTTGAAAAGGCTTCGGATTATGTAATATATATTCCTAAAACAAACAAATATTTTGCCAATTCCCTTGCTATTATTCCTTTGCAGTTATTTGGTTATTATGTATCAGTTGGTAAAGGCTGTGATGTTGATAAACCAAGAAATCTTGCTAAATCAGTAACAGTAGAGTAGGTGTAAACATATATATTTGGCTAGACAAGAAGATAAGGAAATACTTCTTGTTGAGACATATACAATTTAACAAAGAGATACAGTCTGTTTGAACCAAAAGCCAGTAAAAATAGAGTTAAAAATCAGAATGAAAAGTATGACTGATTTGCGCATATTGAACACAGAATATGCGTAGATTGGTCATATTTTATTTGAAGATTTATCACAAATTAGACACAAACCATTGGTAAACTAAAGAAAATTAAAAATAATTAAGATTATTATTGTGTAGCAGTTAAAATAGCCAATTTTAATAAGATTTTTGGTTGATGCTAAACATAAGATTAACATATAAAGGAGTAATGGTTATGTTTGATGAAAATGAAAAAAATGATGAATTATTTGGAAAACAAGAAGACTTTAACGAAAATGTGAACAATGATAGTAATGTTGTTGCAAAAAATGAAGATATTATTGATAAAAATAATGATAGTGAAAATGTTGTAAATAACGATACTAATAGGGAATCATCTGCAAGTAACAACAATGATGGACAATATCGTTTAAATAGAGAATATTATCAGAATCAGGAAAGCGCATCAACAAATACCAGAGATACAGGATATACAAGCTATAATACACAAAATAATTCAGAAGGAACATATTCCTCATATAATTCGACTAGTAGCGGAACATACAATTATAGTGGTTCATATAATAGTGGAAATAATACTGCTGGAAATTCAAATAAAACAAATAGAAAGCCAAATAAAGGAAATAATAGTTTAGTTAAAAAAATAGGTTTGGTAGCAGCATCGGCGGCAGTATTTGGATTGGTAGCAGGAGCTGGTTTTGTTACTGTGGTAACTATTTCAGATAAGGTTTCGGATAAAGAAAAAATAGTAAGTCAAGTGGAATTAAATGACGAGGAAACAAAAACTAATGATACACCGGTAGTTGATAGTAACCCAAGTTCAGCAAATAATGCCGGAACAGTTAATACCACAAATCTATCTACAACTGTTACAGATGTTTCTGATGTAGTTGATGCGGTTATGCCATCAGTTGTTTCTATTACTAATCTTTCAGTAAGTGAAATCACAGTTCCAAGCTTTTGGGGACAACAGGGTGGAACATATGAGCAAGAGTATGAAAGTTGTGGTTCAGGTATTATAATTGGAGAAAATGATACAGAATTATTAATTGCCACAAATAATCATGTGGTAGCTGATGCAACAACACTTTCAGTTGGTTTTGTAGATGATTCAGTAGTGGAAGCTAAGGTAAAAGGAACAGATTCGGATATGGACTTAGCAGTAATTGCAGTGGCATTAGAAGATATACCGGAGGAAACATTATCTAAGATTAAGGTAGCAGAAATAGGTGACTCTGAAAGTCTAAAAGTAGGCGAAGCTGCTATCGCAATAGGAAATGCATTAGGATATGGT
>CAYOMP010000213.1:2912-3875 GCA_964405075.1 uncultured Lachnospiraceae bacterium | reverse complement strand
CAAAATGCGACGCAAAAGCGGCGCAAGAATGTGCCAAGGCACATTCTTTGTTCTACCGCAGGAAATCCCAACACTTTCTTACGCTAATTTATCAAGGTGTTTCCTATGATATAAAAAAAGAACGATTTATTCAATCGTTCTTTTTAGGTCTAAATTTCTTCTGCATTTGCTAGAACAGGAAGAAATAAACGTACCTTTTCTATTCGTTTCTTATCAATTTTTTCAGCAACTAATCTAATATTATCATCTGTAGTGACTTCTTCACCTTCACTAGGCAGATGGTCAAGTTTTTCAATAATATATCCACCAATAGAATCGTAGTCATCAGATTCAAGGTTAATTTCTAATAAATCATTAATGTCATCTAATTTGAGTGAACCTTCAATTAGGTATTCTGTATCTGTTATTTTTTCTACAGAATCTTCTTCGTCAGTATCATATTCATCTCGAATTTCACCAACAATCTCTTCTAACAAGTCTTCTAATGTAACAAGACCTGCAGTAGCACCATATTCGTCGAGTACAATTGCAAAGTTAACTGAGCTTTGGCGCATTTCAAGCATTAATTCGGATGTTTTCTTTAACTCATAAATAAAATATGGTTCACGTAAGAAATCCCTAATATTAAATTCTTTAGAATTATCATACAAAAGTAAATCTTTCATATTAATAATGCCTATAACATTATCAGTAGTGTCCTCATATACAGGAAAACGAGTGAATAGAACACTTTTATATATGTCTATTATTTCGTCGTATGTACTATTTACATCAATAAAAGTGACATCAATACGAGGAATCATAATGTCCTTAGCTTGTGAATCACCAAAATCGAATACGTTGTTAATCATTTTTTTCTCTTCATTTTCAATAACACCATCTTCATGACTAACTTCTACTATAGTTCTTAATTCGTCTTCAGTGTAAGTTTCTACTTTTTTATTAGGATTAATTCTAAGTAAC
>CAYOMP010000213.1:0-2902 GCA_964405075.1 uncultured Lachnospiraceae bacterium | reverse complement strand
ACTTGAGAAATCCCATTGAAAGTGCATTTACAATTATAATTACAGGTGTAAGTACAACCATTAATACATAAATAATTCCTGAATATATAAGGGATATTTTTTCTGCATATAATGTTGAAAGTGTTTTTGGTGTGATTTCACCGAATACCAGTATTAATAATGTAAGTATACCAGTTGCAATACCTGCTCCAGTGCTTCCAAGAAGCTTAATGGCAAGTGTAGTTGCAAGGGATGATGCAGAAAGATTAACTATATTATTTCCTATTAATATAGCACTAAGCATTTTTCCAGAATCATCAATAATCTTACTAACTGTCTTTGCACGCTTGTTTCCTTCTTCGGTTAATGTTCTTATACGGATTTTATTCACCGTAGTAAGTGCAGTTTCTGCAGAAGAAAAGAACGCAGATAATAACAATAGTATAAATAAAATAAGTAACTGTATGGCGACGCCAGAATCCAAAAAAACCAACTCCTTTAAATAAATGTTTTATAGTTTTTATCTTTAATGAAAAAGACATTATTTATGAATATACAATATATAAGTGTAGCATGTCAAGATTATATAGGGAAGGATTTGGACTAAAAGGAATAAAACACAAAATTTACACAAAAAATATAGAAATAGAGTGTTGACAAAAACATATTAGAGTGATATTTTAGATACAGATAGATATTAGCACTCTAATTAAGTGAGTGCTAACAAATAAAAATTCTAATGGAGGGAGCTGGATAGATTAATGGAATTAGATGAAAGAAAAGCAAAAATATTAAATGCAATTATTAGAAATTATCTAGACACAGGCGAGCCGGTAGGTTCAAGAACAATCTCGAAGTATTCCGATTTGAATCTAAGCTCAGCAACTATTAGAAATGAGATGGCGGACTTAGAAGAATTAGGTTATATAGTTCAGCCACATACATCAGCAGGAAGAATTCCTACAGACAAGGGATATAGATTATATGTAGACCAAATAATGCAGGAAAAGGATAGAACAGTTTCAGAGATCAAAGATATGATGATTGAAAAAGTAGATAAAATGGAACTGGTTCTTAAACAGGTAGTTAAGCTGTTAGCTTCTAATACTAATTATGCATCAATGATTACAGCACCTAGATATCATGGAAATAAGTTAAAGTTTATTCAGTTATCTATCGTAGATGAACAGCATATTCTAGCTGTAGTTGTAGTAGAAGGTAATATAGTTAAGAATCAGCTGATAACAGTTGATGAAGCATTAGATAATGAAACAATATTGAAGTTAAATATGCTTCTTAACACTAGCTTAAATGGTTTAACGATTTCAGAAATTAACCTTGGTGTTATTTCCAAATTAAAGGAACAGGCTGGTATTCATTCTGATTTAATTAGTAGCGTTTTAGATGCGGTTGCAGAGGCTATTGCAGGTGATGATGACCTGGAAATTTATACAAGTGGAGCAACTAACATCTTTAAATATCCTGAATTGAGTGATTCAGCAAGAGCCAGTGAATTAATAAGTGCATTTGAAGAGAAGAATCAGTTGGTATCACTCGTTAATGAAACATTAAATAATGATGATAATAAAGGAATTCAGGTATATATAGGAAATGAGTCGCCAGTTCAAACAATGAAAGATTGTAGTGTTGTTACTGCAACATATGAATTGGATGAAGGTGTGAAGGGAACTATAGGAATTATAGGACCTAAGCGTATGGATTACGAAAAAGTGGTAGATACCTTGAACACACTGATGAAGCAGCTCGATGGAATATTTAAGAAAAAGTCATAGAAAGGTGGTAAATTAAGTGGAAAATAAAGAAAAAGAAATTGAAGAAACTATAGAAGACACAGTAGATGCGGTAGAGTCAGAAGTGGTTGAGGATGTTGAAGTTGAAGAAACAGAATCAGATGAGATAGTTGAAGAAGCTGAAACAGACGACGAAGGAACTGAAAAGAAGGGTATTTTTGGTAAAAAGAAAAAAGATAAAAAAGATACTCAGATAGAAGAATTGACAGATAGACTCAAAAGAAGTATGGCTGAGTTTGAGAATTTTAGGAAAAGAACTGAAAAAGAAAAAACTCAGATGTATGAAATTGGAGCAAGAGATATTATAGAAAAAATTCTTCCAATAGTAGATAATTTTGAAAGAGGTTTGACTCAAGTTGGAGAAGATAAGAAGGATGACCCATTTGTAGATGGTATGAATATGATTTACAAACAGCTTATGACTACATTAGAAGGTGTTGGCGTTAAGGCGATAGAAGCTGTAGGATGTGAATTTGATCCTAATCTTCATAATGCAGTAATGCATGAGGAAAATGATGAATTAGGTGAAAATGTTGTATCAGAAGAATTACAAAAGGGATACATCTATAGAGATACAGTGGTTAGACACAGTATGGTAAAGGTTGCAAATTAATTAATGCATAAAGGTGAGAAACAGTAAATTTATAAAATATATAGGAGGCCAATATTATGGGAAAAATTATAGGTATTGACTTAGGAACAACAAACTCATGTGTAGCTGTTATGGAAGGTGGAAAACCTACAGTTATCGCTAATGCAGAAGGTATTAGAACTACTCCATCAATAGTTGCATTTTCAAAAAATGGTGAAAGACTTGTTGGTGATCCAGCAAAACGTCAGGCAGTTACAAATGCTGATAAAACTATCTCTTCAATTAAGAGACATATGGGTACAGATTACAAAGTAACAATTGATGATAAAAAATATTCTCCACAGGAAATCTCAGCAATGGTATTACAGAAGTTAAAAACTGATGCTGAAAATTATTTAGGAGAAAAAGTAACAGAAGCTGTTATTACAGTACCTGCTTACTTCAACGATGCTCAGAGACAGGCAACAAAGGATGCTGGTAAGATTGCAGGTCTTGATGTTAAACGTATCATCAATGAACC
>CAYOMP010000212.1:0-4059 GCA_964405075.1 uncultured Lachnospiraceae bacterium | reverse complement strand
TTCCAACAATTTCGCCTTCATCTAATACAATAATCTGATCTGCATGCAAAATTGTACTAATTCTTTGTGCAACAATAATCGTCGTAGCATCCTTGGTTTCTGTTTTTAACGCTTTCCTTAAAACAACGTCAGTTTTATAATCCAGTGCTGAGAAGCTATCATCAAAAATATAAATATTTGGTTTCTTTGCTATTGCTCTTGCTATTGATAATCTCTGTTTCTGACCACCAGATACGTTGGTACCTCCCTGTGCTATTTCAGTTTGGAATTTTTCCGGCTTATCATTAATGAATTCCATTGCCTGTGCTATTTGAGCTGCCTTTTCAATCTGTTCCATAGGTGCTTCTTCACAACCAAACCTAATGTTAGAATCTATTGTTCCTGAAAACAATACACCTTTTTGTGGTACATATCCCATTTTTTCGTGCAAATCATGCAATTTATAATCTTTAACATTAACTCCATCAATTAAAATCTCTCCACTGGTAACATCAAAGAATCTAGGAATAAGATTTACCAATGTAGATTTACCACTACCTGTACTACCAATAATTGCTGTAGTCTCACCTGGTTTAGCTACAAAATTAATATTACTTAACACATTTTCCTTAGCATCAGGATAAGCAAATGATACGTTTCTAAATTCAACATATCCCTTCTTCTCAGCTATAGGCTCTACCGGATTAACTGCATCTTTTATTGATGTATCTGTATCTAATATTTCATTAATACGAACTGCCGAAACACTGGCTCTTGGAATCATAATAGACATCATAGTAATCATCAAAAATGACATAATTATCTGCATTGTATATTGGATAAATGCCATCAGGTCACCTACCTGCATAACACCTTCGTCAATACTATATGCCCCATTATAAACTATCAAAACGGTAATTCCATTCATAATAAACATCATAATAGGCATTAAAAATGTCATACACCTATTAACAAAAAGATTAGTTCGAGTTAAATTTCTATTAGCTTCTTCAAATCTTTCTTCTTCATGTTTTTCTGTACTAAACGCTCTAATTACCGGAATACCTGTAATTATTTCTCTAGTTACAAGGTTCAGTCTGTCAATAAGTGTCTGTAACTTTTTAAACCTAGGCATTGCTATTTGAAAAACAACTAAAATAACTAATAAAATGGCAACTACAGCTACTCCAATAATCCATGCCATAGAAGTATTAGTTCCTAATACCTTAAGAACACCACCAACACCAAGAATTGGTGCATAAAGTACTATTCTAAATATCATCATCATAAGCATCTGTACTTGCTGAATATCATTAGTACTTCTCGTTATCAGTGATGCTGTTGAAAATTTATCAAATTCTGTATTTGAAAACGATAATACCTTTTTGTACACTCTTTCTCGCAAATCTCTACTGAATCCTGCTGCCACCCTACAAGATAAAAATGTTACCAAAATAGCAGCTAACATAATTAGTAATGCAAAACCTAACATTACTGCACCAGATTTTAAAACATATGAAATCTGAAGCTTATCCAAGTCTATTCCTTGTTGTGCATACTCTGTTTTAATGTAAGAAATGGCAGACTGTGTAATAATAGTGTCTGGCATTGCTTCAACCATTTCTGTCATATTTTCCAACATTACAGATAATTGTTCGACAGGCATCTGTTTTAGAACTTCAAATATATCCCCATCTGCTGAAAGTCCCATCTGTGCTTTCATAGCTACGATTTCTTCACTGTCAGAAGATAATCCAACTACCATTAGCATTGCTTTGCCAAGAATAGTATTCAATTCTTCTCTTGTTTCAGCAGATACATTAGATAATTCATAAACATCCTCGTTATTTAGTTCATAATTATCTAGTACAAAATTTTTATCTTCCTCTGATATGAATAGAAATAATTTATCCATTTCAGATTTTCTTATAGTATCTATAACTGCATCTTCTATTCCACCTTGCTGAATTCCAACATTAACTATATTAGAAGTATATTCAGGCAATGATAAATCGCAATATGCCTGTACAAAGAGTAATACTACAATCGCAATAATTGCAGGTATAGACTGCTTTAAATACTTAAATAACTTTACCATCTACATTTCCTTTCTAAATGCTCCTAAATTTCATCACTACATATACTTTCAGATTTTTTCAACTTTTCCTCGTTTCCTGCTTTTTCAAGATTTTCTAACATATGTTTATATAATTTCTCCAACATGCACAGTTCATCTTCTGTAAAATCATTAAATAACTGTTCTTTTATTTTTACATTTATTTCTTGAATTTCTTTTGCTAGTTCTTTACCTTTTTCAGTAATATATATTCTTGTTTTTCTCATGTCAAATTCATCATTTTTCTTTTCAACAAGACCAATCTTTTCTAACCTTTTAACACTAACCGCAACTGTTGGTGGTTTAATATGCATGCATTCTGCAATTTCCCTCTGAGTTCGTCCATCATTCTTATCAAGAATATTAATCAATGCACATTGTCCTGGATGAATACCTATTTGGGTAATCTTTGAAAAATTCAACAAGAAAGTTCTATGCATTACTTCCATCATTAATGAATGTATTTCATGTTCGCCACTATTATTTATTATTCACACCTCCATTTAGTTAGTCGACTATTATAATTATATTCATATTTATTTCCTATGCAATAGTTTTAACAGAATCTTCACATTCTGCCAAATCATTTATTTTCATACTTACAAAGCATTTAAAATTTGATACAAGATTATATTCACCTAAAATATACATATTTCTTCTCACTTATCTTATGATTACAATTAAAAATTTTCTATTTTTACGTTAAATTATAATATACACGCTTTGCTAGTTTATCAAATTATCGCTGTGCTCGTCGAAAACCTATGTAAACATAATTTTCTCCTCGTTGCTCGCGTAAATCAAAAATGGCGAATATACCTGATGCAAAATATCCCTACAAAAGTTCTGTGTCAAATAGTAAATTATATTTTCTTGAAATTGCTCTATATTTGCAAATAGCAAGTAATTTTTCCGAAAATATTTACTTTGACACGGAGATATTTTTTATCATTTATATCCACCATTTTTCACGCCCTACAATTATTTATCAAATAGCTTATTTAAATAATGTTTATAGGTTAGTCTGTTTAAGTCTTGGATTGTAACCATTTTTCTTAAGAGCTTCTATAATCTGTTCCTTATGATCATGTCCAAATGCTTCCATAGTAATTGTTAATTCTACAGCTGCATTTCTATTAATACTTACAAACTGATTATGATCAAGTTTTATAACATTACCCTGTTCCTTAGCAATAACATCTGCTACTCTTACTAATTCACCTGGCTTATCAGGAAGAAGCACTGATACAGTGAATATTCTGTCTCTGTTAATCAAGCCATGCTGAACAATAGAAGACATTGTGATAACATCCATATTTCCACCACTAAGGATTGATACGATTTTTTTATTTTTAACATCTAAATGATGTAACGCCGCTACAGTTAATAAACCTGAATTTTCTACGACCATCTTATGATTTTCTACCATATCTAAGAAAGCATTTATTAATTCTTCATCATCAATAGTAATAATATCATCAAGGTTTTTCTGAACATATGGGAATATAGTGCTTCCTGGTGTCTTAACAGCAGTACCATCCGCAATTGTACTAACACTAGGTAAAGTTGTAACTGCTTTGTTTTTAATTGATTCCTGCATACAGTTAGCACCTGCTGGTTCAACTCCAATTACTTTAATCTTTGGATTAAGTAATTTTGCTAAAGTTGATACACCTGTAGCCAAACCGCCACCACCAATTGGTACTAAGATATAATCTACAGTTGGTAATTCCTTAATAATTTCCATTGCTATTGTTCCCTGACCTGTAGCAACCTGCAAATCATCAAATGGGTGAATAAATGTATATCCATGTTTTTCTGCTAATTCATAAGCATGTGCACAAGCCTCATCATATACATTACCGTATAATACAACATCAGCACCATAACTCTTTGTTCTATTAACCTTCATTAATGGAGTTGTTGTTGGCATAACGATTGTTGCCTTTGCTCCATATAATTTT
>CAYOMP010000211.1:0-4203 GCA_964405075.1 uncultured Lachnospiraceae bacterium | reverse complement strand
GTGTCTGTATATAGTAAGTATTTTCACATTCTTTTTTACATATTTCAAACAGCTTCTGCGTGTTTGAACTACTCTTACCACCAATAACAATCATGGCATCAACTTCACTAGCAACCTGTCTAGCTTCTGTCTGCCTCTCTTCAGTGGCATTGCAAATCGTATTTAAAACAATTATATCATAACCCTTTTTCGAAATAATTTCAACTAAATCTTTAAATTTATTGTAATTAAATGTCGTTTGTGATACAATACAAACTTTTTCATCATTTTCTACAATAAAATCATTAGCCTCTTCTAATGTTGCAATTACGTCTACCTTAGTGGTACACCATCCCTTAATTCCCTCTACTTCCGGATGTTTGTCATTACCAATGATTACTATCCTATAACCTTTTTTACCATAATCACTGACAATCTTATGAATTTTCTTCACAAATGGGCATGTAGCATCTACATATTCCACATTATTATCTTTCATAATATCATACACTCTCTTTTTTACCCCATGAGAGCGAATGACAACGGTGCCTTCCTTTATGCCGGCTAATTCTTCTTCAGAATTAATAACCTTTACACCCTTATTTTCTAAATCTTTCACAACCTCTTCATTATGAATTATCGGTCCAAAAGTATAAACATTTTCTTTTCCCACTTGTTCATATACTTTTTCAACCGCTCTTTTAACTCCAAAACAAAACCCTGCTGATTTTGCCAAAATAACTTTCATTTTTACTGTTTCTCCTATTATCTTCCAGAAATTTCAATAATCTTGTTAATTACTTCTTCCACTGACATATTCGAAGAATCTAAAAGAACTGCATCCTCTGCCTGTCTTAAAGGTGCTATATCTCTATTCATATCTCTTTCGTCTCTTTCGATAATATCTTTTTCAATATTATCAATATCACACTCTACACCTTTTTCAACTAATTCTTTATATCTTCTCTCTGCTCTAACTCTAGAACTGGCAGTCAAATATATTTTACTATCAGCATTTGGTAATACGTGAGTTCCTATATCTCGTCCATCCATTATTACATCTGTAGTCTTAGCTAACTCCTGCTGTAATTCTAATAACTTCTTTCTAACATCTCCGTTAGTTGCGCATACTGACGCCATATTTCCGACTTCTTCAGTTCTAATCAGACCTGTTACATTTTCTCCGTTAAGAATAACCTGCTGAACATCATTTTCGTACTTGATTGTAACATCCACATTTTTAGCAGCTTCACTAATTTTATCATCTTCATCCGCCTTTATTCCCTCACGAATAAGATATAAGCCTATGGCTCTAAACATTGCACCAGTATCTACATATATAAAACCTAATTTTTTAGCCACTGCCTTAGCTATTGTGCTTTTTCCTGCTCCTGCCGGTCCATCTATTGCTATATTGTAACTCATATTTTTTCCTCTTTTCATATTTATAATTTATATTTAATAACAATTACTTTTAGATTGTTACTTTACACTTATTCTCTTATACATTCATGGCTGCAGCATATCCAGTAGACCAGGCTATCTGCAAATTGAACCCGCCCGTTAGTGCATCCAAATCCAGTACTTCACCAATAAAATACAAACCATTAACTTTTTTTGATTCCATTGTGGATGGATTAATATCCTTTACTGATACGCCACCTTTAGTGATTATGGCAACATTGTAATCACATATATCTGTTAATGTCAATTCCATATTTTTAATTAAATGTGCAAATTGAAGTCTTTCTTCCTTTGTAATTTCATTAACTTTCTTTTCCGGATCAATTCCACTTAGCTCAATCATTACCGGAATCATTTTACTTGGAAATAATGTTCCTATAGAATTTTTGAAATGCTTATTCTTATACATTTCAAATTCTCTGACTAATCTGGCATCCATCTGCTCATCAGATAGTGCCGGTTTCAAATCTATTACTAATTTCAATTCTTTTTCTTTAATAAGCTTAGCAGCATAGCTACTACCACTCAAAATTACAGGTCCACTTACCCCAAAATGTGTAAATAGCATTTCACCAAATTCACTATACACCTCTTTTTTGCCGTTATATATAGTTGCCTGTATATTTCTTAGAGACAACCCCTGTAATTGCTTTGGATAGCTTTCTTTTGTCTTAAAAGGAACTAAAGAAGGCAGTAGTGTTGTTACCTCATGTCCAGTTTCCTTTGCAAACCTAAAACCATCTCCTGTTGAGCCTGTTGTTTTGTATGACAATCCACCAGTGGCAACAATAACCTTATCAGCTTTAATCTGTTTACCACCAATAATTATCCCTTTACATTCTCCATCTTCCACAACTACACTTTCAACAGTTTTTTCCAAATAAATATTTACCTGCTGCTTTTTCATTTCTTTAACTAATGCCGCAATAACATCAGCTGAACGGTCAGACTCTGGAAATACTCTGTTTCCACGTTCTATTTTAGTTTTAACACCTATACTTTCAAAAAAGTCTATAACATCAAAATTATTAAATCCATAAAATGCGCTGTACAAGAATTTCTTATTTGAAATAACATTATCGAATAAATCATCCATATCTCCGGCATTAGTTATATTACATCTGCCTTTACCGGTTATGTATAATTTTTTCCCTAATCTATCATTTTTTTCATATAAATGGACTTCATTTCCATTTCTTGCTGCAAATATTGCCGCAAACATACCGGCGGCTCCGCCACCTACAATTATAACTTTACTCATTACTTTCTCCTAATTGGAAATTTTTCATTGCCTGGGAATTCAAATAATTTATCTCATCATTATTGTATACCTGATACTCATCCCATATTTTTTCTAAACTCTCTAAGGTATTAATGACCTCATCCTGTTTTTTCATACACAAAGCAACTACCAATGCATTAATTACACTAAGTGGCGCAACCAATGAATCCACTATGGACGCCATATCACTTTTTGCTATCAAATTGCATGATGAGTACAAATTAATAGGAGAATGTCTACTATCTGTTAATGTAATAACCTTAGCATTTCTATTATTTGCAAATTCCATTGCTTTTAAAGTTCTCATAGAATATCTAGGAAAACTAATGCCGATTATTACATCATTTTCCCCTATCCTAATTAACTGTTCAAATATTTCACTGGAACTATTTGTCTGAATTAGATGAACTTTCGCAAATATATGATTTAAATAAAAACTTAAGAAACTTGCTAAAGGAGCGCAGCTTCTTATTCCGATAACATAAATATTATCTGCATTCAAAATTGTTTCTACTGCCAAATCAAAAGTCTTAGGATCAATTTGATTAAGAGTTTCTTTTATCTTATCTGCATCTGATTGTAGTACTGAGCCTAATATTTCAGACTGACTAATCCTTCCATAAGTCACTTCCATTCTCTGAATAGTATTTAACTTATTTCTAACCATTTCTTCTAAGTCTCTTTGAAACTCTGGATACCCTTTATAGCCAATATTCATTGCAAATCTAACAACGGTTGATTCACTTACTCCAACTATATTACCAAGCTTGGCTGCTGTCAAAAAAACCGCCTTATCATAATTCTCAACTATATAATCGGCTAAACGTTTTTGTCCCTTACTTAAATTATTATACTTAGTCTTAATTCGCTCTATCAACTCATTTGAACTTTTCATACGCTACCTTCTTCTGTTTTTGATTTTTCTTATATCAAAAATTTATCATCCTTATCTAAAAACATAAGCCCATCTTGTTCACTATAACATAATTCTAATATTTTCTCAAACTTCTTGTTCATTTATATACTTTGACTTTTAGATTAACTTTTTTACCATTCATCTCGATGCAAAACTCATAAGTGTTCTGCGTCAAATTAATACTTCGCTTCTACATCCAACTCTAACTAAACTCACATATGTTCTGCGTCGAACTAATACTTTTCTTTCACTTTCGACTCTAACTAAACTCACATATGCTATGTATCAACAAAAAATATATCATTAATTCACATATACATATTTAAACCTTTATACAATGCACATTAAAATTTTATAAATATTTGTATCTTCCTTGTACAACTTCTAATTTTTCAGTATAATTAAATTAACTATGAATAAATAACTACATAATGAAAGAGGGATTATTATGAGCAAAGGTTTTAAACTTTCAAAAAAAGTAACTGCTTTTTTACTTGCATTTCTGTTTGTAATAGAAGTGCTCTCTCCTGTAGCAACTATGCAGGTAGATGCTAGAAATTAT
>CAYOMP010000210.1:0-4204 GCA_964405075.1 uncultured Lachnospiraceae bacterium | reverse complement strand
AACATATATGTTCGTGGAGAATATGAAATGCCTGACTGTGATACATATAACGTATATATTGCAAAACAAAAAGATATTCCAAAAGAAGAGTTGATAGAAAAAGTTTTTAATGGAAAATCAGATGTGAATTTATCAGATGAGGATGGCGATTGGTATATGTTAGATGATGGAAAAATATCATTTACACATATGGGAGCTGGAATTTATAACTATGGTATTAGGAGAAATATGGCATTTTATATGAATGCCTTATCATCAAATGAGTACTATGAAAACAGGGGAAACTTTGATGATATAGAGTTTGTGAATGGGGGATTTGATAAAGAAGTATCTGTAACTAAGAAAGAAGCCGTAGATATGGTGAAAAAGTTTGCGGATGAGTTAGAGTTAGAATTAGCTGATGAACCGGAATTGGTAGTATCCCTGGATGAATCAGCCATGAAACAATTGGATAAGATACAGGGAGTAAATGAACGATTTGAGCGTAATTATAATGAATGTGTTTATATGGTTTGGAGATATGTAGTTGATGGATTAAAGGTATTAGATGGCAATTTAAATGATAATTTTGTAGAGGGTATGGATTATCATGGTTCAAGTCTGGTAGCAGTGGTAAACGATGAAGGAATAGCCTGGTTATATGCCTATAATTTGTGCGGAGATTATGAAAAAACCGAAGAACATAACAACATACTTATAGCTGAAGAAGCAGCAGAAAAGATAATGGATAAGTATAGAAACATAATTGTATCGGAAGAGATAGTTTTTGATAAAATAGAACTTAATTATGTGCCAACAATATCAATATTGGAAAAAATTGAGTACACGCTGGTACCAGCATGGGTATTTACGACAGAAGTTATAGATAAGGAGTTAGGGAGTAAAGAGATATTAATGATACAAGTAAATGCCATTACTGGAGAGATTATATGATATGAAAAATACAATTAAAGTATTTTGTTCAGATAGTTGCATTTAAAGCGGAAGAGAATTACTATAATTATGGCTAGTCATAATAAGGAAGAAATAGAAGTTCTATGTGATGAAGTTTTTTTATAAAAAATGGTGAATTACAATAAATATTGGAGAAATTGATATGTTGTTGAATAAAGAAAATTTTAAAGTAACTAGTAGAGAGATGGAAGTATTAAAAATACTGTGGAATGCAAGTGCGCCTATGACTGCATCTGATATTGTTAAAGAAAATCCAGAACTTACAATGAATACGGTGCAGGCAGTATTAAGAAAACTGTTAAAAAACAATTTTATAGAGGTTGCAGATATTGTGTATAGTGGAACTGTTTTAACAAGAAGCTATAAAAGTGCTATTAGTGCTGAGGACTTTGCAGCAAAAAAAGTTGTAATCGAAGCAAATGATATAGTTGGAAAACTACATATATCTTCACTGGTAGCAACATTTTTAGATATGGAAGAAGATGGTGAGGATAAAGCAAATCAAATCAAGGAGTTGGAACAGATTATTAAAGAATATAAAGACAAAGAATGCTGATAAGTTTATGATTTGGTATATAATATTTGTGAATTTATTATAGGATAAATACAAAAGAAAAGAGGGGAGTGTAGAAAGTTGTATTTTTCAATGCCATCATTGTTAGCAGTAATTATATATGGAAATATTTTATTGGGAATAATGAATTATGTGTTTAAAAATCATGAGAATATGATAAATATAGGTTTAAAGGTGTTGCCGGTATTTATTATTTTGATAGCTATTCGCTTATGTCTTCCTTTTGAATATTTTTTTTCGTTAAATTTAGCATATCCTTTACCTATAGCAAAAATTATAGATTTTTTATGGTTGAGAAAAGTTATTAAAATATATAACTGGGAAATTTCTATATGGCAGATAATGGAATTTATATGGGCAGTTGGAATTATATATAAGTTATATGAGTTGGTTAAAAACCATAAACAATATATAGAATATGTAAAAAAGACAGAAAATGTAACTAATAATGAAAAATATTTTAATCTGGTAGAAAAAATATGTAATGAGAAAAAAATAAAAAACGTCTTTAGGATTTACTTGGTTTCGAATATTTCATCACCTATGATAATGGGATTAGTTAGACCAATAATTATATTACCGAACGATTATGAAACAACAGATAGAGAATTAGAATTTATAATAAAGCATGAGATTATGCACTATATTCATCATGACTTATGGATAAAGGTAATTATAGAAATTCTGTGTATATTGTATTGGTGGAATCCTATGGTTTCGATATTAAGAAAGCAAACTACAACTTTATTGGAGATAAAAGTAGATGAAAATATTGTAAGAGAATGTAACGAGAGTATGGTTGCAGACTATATGGAATGTTTGATTAAGAATGCTCAAAAAAGTGTTGTTGATAATAAAGAAAAAAATGTTGCAACAGCATTTAATAGTGGTAATGAAGCATTGATGATTAAAAGATTTAAAATAATGGCGAAACAAAGTGACGTGAAAATAAATAAAAAGAAAAGGATAAAACTGTTTTTAGTGTTAGCATTGGTATATATTTTGTCGTTATTTGTTGTATTTATTCCATCGTATACTCGTGAGGGTAGTGCAGAAGGCACTGTAACACCAACAAAAGATAATGCTTATTTGATTAGAAATAATGGTGGATATGATTTATATATAGATGATTTTTATTGGGAGCATATGGACGAAATATACGAAGGTATCCCGTGGTTACCTAAATATGACAGTATTGAGGAGGCAAAAAATGCAGAAAAAGTTGATAACATTCTTTGGGATGCTATTTATTATACTATTTATGGGTATGAATAATATCATTAGTGCGAATGCGAGTGAAGAGGTGTCGCTAGCAACAAACGATGTTTCGGAAGGAACAATTACTGAAAGACAAGTTGCAAAATATGGTTGGAAGTATAAAATAGTGGATGGAAAAAGATATAAAAGAAAATATATAAGAGCAACAGGGGAATGGGTAGGAAAATGGATTCCTGCATAGGTATTTAGTAATAGGTATTCTAACTTTGTAAGGAGAAATATAAATACAAGAAAAGAAATATAAATACAAGAAAAAGAAATATAAATACAAGAAAAAAAGAAATATAAATACAAGAAAAAGAAATATAAATACAAGAAAAAGTGTTGACAGTAAAATATAATTATGGTATATTAATCGAGGTTGTGAAAAACAAAGCAGAGTATCCGCTCTCACCTTAGCACGATTGAGTGACTATGGTTAATATTTGAGAATTGATTATTAAATGATTAATGAACATATATAGTGGATAACTGCGGTTATCCACTTTTTTATATTAACTTATAACGCAGTAGCGTTACTAATTCATGGAGGTGCACAGTTATTAGCGATTTAATGATTAATGAGCAGATCAGAGATAAAGAGGTTCGTTTGATCGGGGAAGATGGAGAACAGTTAGGTGTAATGTCAGCGAAGGAAGCACTTAAGCTTGCTAAAGAGGCTGATTTGGATTTGGTAAAGATTGCTCCAGGAGCAAAGCCACCTGTATGTAAGATTATTGATTATGGTAAATACAGATATGAATTAGCTAGAAAAGAAAAAGAAGCTAAGAAGAAACAAAAAGTTATAGATGTTAAAGAAATTAGATTATCACCAAACATCGAAGAAAATGATTTGAACACAAAAGCAAACACAGCTAGAAAGTTCATTGAAAAAGGTGATAAAGTAAAGGTTACATTACGTTTTAGAGGACGTGAAATGGCACATATGCAGACTAGTAAGAAAATCTTAGATGATTTTGCTGAAAAACTTGCTGATGTTGCTGTAATCGAAAAACCTGCTAAATTAGAAGGCAGAAGTATGATGATGTTTTTAACTGAAAAACGTTAAAATAAATTTGAAGTATACATTATTAAGGAGGAAAATATTATGCCAAAAATAAAAACAAGCAGAGCAGCTGCTAAACGTTTCAAAAAAACAGGTTCAGGACAGTTAAAGAGAAGTAAAGCTTACAAACGCCATATCTTAACTAAGAAGACTACTAAGAGAAAGAGAAATCTTAGAAAAGCAGCTATGACTGATTCAACAAATGTTAAGAATATGAAAAAGATTTTACCTTATTTATAGGATAAAAGTAGTAAAGGAGGAAGAGATTAATGGCAAGAATTAAAGGCGGAATGAACGCTAAAAAGAAACACAATAGAGTATTAAAACTAGCTAAAGGTTATAGAGGAGCTAGA
>CAYOMP010000209.1:0-4241 GCA_964405075.1 uncultured Lachnospiraceae bacterium | reverse complement strand
TCGGTTTTATTGGTTTAGGTTTAATCGGAGGGTCAATTGCCAAAGCCATAAGACAAAAGTATCCTGATTTTTATATTATTGCATATGACGTAAATAAAAATAATCTGACAGAAGCACTTGAAGATAAAACTTTGAATTCAATTGCTTCTGCCATTGATAAAGAACACTTTGGTTCTTGTGATTATATTTTTTTATGTGCTCCAGTATCCTTTAATGCCAAATATCTTGAAACGTTAAAGGACTTTGTGGCTCCTGACTGTATTATTACTGATGTTGGTAGTGTTAAATCTAATATACATCAAAGAGTAATTGAACTGGATATGGAAGCTAACTTCATAGGAGGACATCCTATGGCTGGTTCTGAAAAAAGTGGATTTTCAAGTGCTGTAGCCCACTTAATCGAAAATGCATACTATGTAATTACACCTTCTTCTAAGGTTCCTGCTACTGCAGTTGATGAATATTCAAAGTTAGTACATTCATTAGGTGCCATACCTTTAATTATGAGCTATGAAGAGCACGATTATGTTACCGGAGCCATAAGTCACTTGCCACATATTATTGCATCCGGTTTGGTGAATTTTGTAAAATCAAAGGATTCTAACGGAACAATGAAAACTATTGCTGCCGGAGGTTTCAAAGATATTACTCGCATTGCCTCGTCTTCACCAGAAATGTGGCAACATATTTGTGAAACAAACAAGGAAAACATCGTAAATATTTTAGATGACTATATAAAAATGCTAGAGGATATTCGTAATACCATTAATGCATCAAATAGCCATGATACTTACAACTTTTTTGCCACTGCCAGAGATTACCGGAACTCAATACCTAATACTTCTGCAGGGCCTATAAAAAAAGTCTATGAAATATATTGTGATATACTAGATGAAACAGGTGCCATTGGCACTATTGCCACCCTTTTAGCTAATAATTCTATTAATATTAGAAATATCGGAATCATTCACAATCGTGAATTTGAACAAGGTGTTTTGAGAATAGAATTTTACGAAGAAGAGGCACAGGCAAATGCATATGTACTATTGAAAAATAATGGTTACAGTATATATGAACGATAAATATTTTAAATACATTTTTTAAGGGGATAAGTATGAAATTTAGAAAAGTAAACAAATTATCTGGTGAAGTTACTGTTCCTGGTGACAAATCAATATCTCACAGAACCATTATGTTAGGAGCACTGGCAAATGGAACTACAGAGGTACATAATTTTCTACAGGGAGCTGACTGTCTCTCAAGTATTGATTGTTTCCAGAAAATGGGAATTAAAATAATCAATGCTGGAAAAACTGTTCTAATACACGGAAAAGGCTTAGATGGATTATCAAAACCAACTCAAATGTTAGACGTTGGTAATAGTGGTACTACTACTCGTATTATGTCAGGTATTCTTGCCGCACAAAATTTTGAATGCTCCCTTAATGGAGACGAATCAATTCAAAGAAGACCTATGCGTAGAATTATTGAACCATTGTCATTAATGGGAGCCGATATTACCAGTATTAAAGGTAATGACTGTGCCCCACTTTTAATAAAGGGACGCGATTTACATAGTATTCATTATCATTCAAAGGTTGCATCCGCACAGGTTAAATCAGCTATTCTTTTGGCTGGTTTATATGCAGATGATAAAACCAGTGTTACAGAACCTTATGTATCAAGAAATCACACTGAGATAATGGTTAATTATTTTGGTGGAAATGTTGAAACAGTAGGTACTACTGCAACAATTTCACCTCGTCCTGTCTTAACTGCTCAAAAAGTTGTGGTTCCTGGAGATATTTCTTCAGCTACCTATTTCATCGTAGCCGGACTTATTGTTCCTAATTCAGAAATTTTGATTAAAAATGTAGGTATAAACCCTACTCGTGATGGAATTATAAAAGTTTGTCAGGATATGGGGGGAAATATTGAATTATTAAATGTAAGTGATGCCAACGGCGAAAAAACTGCTGATATTTTAGTAAAATCAAGCTCATTACATAGCACTACCATTGGCGGTGCCATTATACCAACATTAATAGATGAGATACCAGCAATATCTGTATTGGCTTGTTTTGCCGAAGGTCAAACAGTTATCAAAGACGCTGCCGAATTAAAAGTAAAAGAATCTAACCGTATAGATGTATGTGTTAATAATCTCTCACTTATGGGAGCAGATATTACAGCTACATCTGATGGAATGATTATAAATGGCGGTAAACCACTTCATGGTGCCATTATAGATAGCAAATTAGATCACCGAATAGCAATGTCATTTGCTATTGCCGCTTTAATGGCAGACGGTGAAACAGAAATTACAAACGCAGAATGTGTGGAAATCTCTTATCCAACATTCTATGAAGACTTAGCAAGATTATCTAAATAACACTTAAGAGTAGTTGTCAAAAATCCAGACAACCTAATATTCTTAATCTTACATAACGTAAACGAAATGCCTCCACTCAAATAAGTGGAGGCATTTCGTTTACGTAAGTTTATTGAAATTTTACACTAGCTCAACAATATTTTATACTGCTTCGGCTTTCTCAAACTGTGAATTGTAAAGATTTGCATAAAATCCTTGTTTTTCCAACAGTTCTTCATGATTACCCTGTTCTATAATATCGCCATCTTTCATTACAAGAATCAAATCGGCATCTCTAATTGTAGAAAGTCTATGTGCTATAACAAAGCTTGTTCTTCCTTTCATTAAATTATCCATTGCCTTTTGAATTTGTACTTCAGTTCTTGTATCAACAGATGATGTTGCTTCATCCAAAATAAGAATCTTAGGATCTGCTAATATTGCTCTGGCAATTGTAAGAAGCTGTTTCTGACCTTGTGAAACATTGCTTGTTTCTTCATTTAGTACCATATCATATCCACCTGGCTGTGCCATAATGAAATGATGTGCATGGGCTGCTTTTGCTGCTGCAATTATTTCTTCATCTGTGGCATCTAACTTACCATATTTGATATTATCACGTATTGTTCCATTAAACAGCCATGTATCTTGTAATACCATACCAAACATTTCTCTAAGTTCACTTCTGTTAAATTCTCTTAAATCATGTCCATCAATTATAATTTTACCAGAATTAACATCATAAAATCTCATTAATAATTTAATCATAGTAGTTTTTCCGGCTCCTGTAGGACCAACAATAGCAATTTTTTGTCCTTCTTTTACTTTTGCAGAGAAATCATTAATAATAGTATTATTCTCGTTATATCCAAACGAAACGTGTTCAAATTCAACATTTCCTTCTAATCCTTCAATGCTAACAGCATTAGGAATAATCTGTTCTTCTTCATCTTCGTCTAAGAATTCAAACACTCTCTCACCAGCTGCTGCCGACATTTGAAGCATATTTGTAACCTGAGCAATCTGCTGAATTGGCTGAGTAAAGTTACGAATATACTGGAAGAATGACTGGATTTCACCAACCTGAATTGAACCATTAATTGTTAAATATCCACCTAAAATGGCAACCATAACATATCCCAGATTACCAACAAACTGCATAATTGGCATCATCATTCCAGAGAAAAACTGTGATTTCCATGCAGAATCATAAAGTTTAGCATTTGTATCTTCGAATTCTTTGATAACTGACTCTTCTTTGTTGAATACCTTTACAATATTTTGTCCTGAAAATACCTCTTCTATCTGACCGTTAATTTCACCAAGGTATTTCTGCTGTCCCTGGAAAAATACCTGTGAACGTTTCATAATAGCCTGCATCATAATCATAGAAATAGGTAAAATCAACACTGCACATAATGTCATCAAGCCACTAATTCTAACCATCATTATAAATACACCAATTAATGTTGTTATTGATGTAATTAATTGAGTAATACTTTGATTCAAACTCTGACCTAGTGTATCAATATCATTTGTTACTCTTGATAATACTTCACCGTGTGTTCTGCTCTCAAAATACTTAAGAGGCATTCTATTAATTTTCTTAGAAATATCTTTTCTCAAAGTGTAAGTTACATCATTTGAAATACCTGTCATTATAAAGCCCTGAATAAAAGAGAAAATAACACTAATCAAATAAATAGCAAGTAATGATAATAATATTTCTGTAATTTTATCAAAATTAATTCCGCCTGTTCCATTTATCTTTGCAACTAAACCCTCAAAGATTTCTGTGGTTGCATTACCTAGAATCGTAGGTCCAATAATATTAAATACTGTGGATGCAATAGCACATACAATCATAATA
>CAYOMP010000208.1:0-4288 GCA_964405075.1 uncultured Lachnospiraceae bacterium | reverse complement strand
CATTATAGCAAAAGACAAAATTTCAAAAAATAAAGTAATGCATAATAAAACCTTTTTGCTAATGGCAATAAAGGTCAATACAATAAGCATTACCCAATAAATTGGCATACCACTGTTTATCCCCCCTCCTGTTAGATACATAACAGGAAAAAGGCAAAAAACAGCAGTAAACACCATTATACATGAACCTAATTCATACTTACCTGTCTTCAACACAACAAAACGAAGTACGACAATAACTACGAAAACTAAAAAGATAAAAATGTCCGAAATAATTGAAGCATCATTAAAGAATGAGACAATTAGTGCAAAACTACTAATAAACATACTACCATACACATACACTAAAAATAGTCTCATATCTAACGGAATATCTTTATTTAAAATATCATCTATTAGTTTTCTCAACATTTTTATCCCTCAACGTAAAATCTATTCCCAAGGCAAATCTGAATGCTCAATTTTCTTATCACGCAACATAAGTTCCTTCATCACATTCGAAACCGGTTTATCTTCAAAAAGTATTTTATTCACTTCTTCTACAATTGGCATTGACACATTGTATTTCTCAGCTAAATGTTTTGCAGCTTTAGCAGAATATACACCTTCTACTACCATCTGCACCTCATCCATTGCCTCCTGCATTTTCATTCCTTGTCCAATAAGCATACCTGCTCTTCTATTACGACTATGTTTACTTGCACAAGTAACAATTAAGTCACCCATACCTGTAAGACCACTGAATGTTTCTCTCTTACCGCCCATAGCTACTCCTAGTCGAGTAATTTCAGCAATTCCTCTGGTGATAAGTGCTGCCTTGGTATTATCACCATAACCTAATCCATCTGCCATACCAGCTGCCAAAGCTATAACATTCTTCAAAGCTCCACCTAACTCGATTCCCAAAATATCAGGACTTGTATACACTCTAAATACATCGCTCATAAACACGTCTTGTATATATTCTGCTGTTTCTTTAGTTTTAGCACCTGCTACACAAATCGTAGGAATTTTTCTTCCAACCTCTTCTGCATGACTAGGTCCTGATAAAACAGCCGCATTCACTCCTGGAATCTCTTCTTCAATAATATCAGTCAATGTGGCAAATGTATCATCTTCAATTCCCTTGGCAACATTTACAATAAGAGTTCCTTCTTTCACAAACGGCTTGATTGTTCTACATGTACTTCTTACAAAAGGCGAAGGAACCGCTAATACCAAAAAGTCCACCCCTTCAATTGCTTTTTCAACATCATATGTAAAAACAATCTCTTCAGATAATTTAACACCTGGTAATTTTGTTTTATGCTCATGATTTTCATTAAGCATATCTATCTCATCTTTAATAGCTGACCAAACACTAACACCATGTCCATTGCTATGTAATAATGCTGCAAGAGCTGTTCCCCAGCTTCCTGCACCTATAACACCAACCTTAGCCATTAATTCTCACCTCTATTTTTCTCGCCTAATTTTCTTTCTGTACCATTCATTAATCTGACAATATTGGCTCTATGTCTAAATAATGCAAGACCAGTTAAAACACCTGCTAATACATATAATTCAATTAAATATGGCATTGTCAAATTAAAAGTTCCCATCTGGCCTAATACAATTGTCTCAACAAAGAAACCTATCATTAAAAGTATAGAACCTAATGATACATATCTTGTTAATGCAACAGTAATAACAAATGTAAAAAATCCAATTATTGTTAATGTAGAGTTAAATGAAAAAATCATACCTGCTGAAGCAGCAATTCCTTTTCCACCTTTGAATTTCAAATAGCATGGAAAATTATGTCCTAATACAGTTCCAAATCCTGAATAAAGTATCAAAAGAGGCATCATATCTGAATACTGTTCGCCAAATAACTTTCTAACTATAAACGCAGCCAAAACAGCTTTTAACGAATCACCCAAGAAAGTTATTAGCCCTGCCTTAATACCTAACGTTCTAAGCGCATTCGTAGTTCCAGCATTACCACTTCCATGTTGTCTGATATCAATATGCATTATTTTTCCATAAATAAATCCCGTTTGGAAAAGCCCACATACATAACCTATAAGAATGCATAAAATACGTACCATCTTAATTGTCCTTTTCCTTTCTTTCTCTTATGATAAACTTCAAGGAAGTTCCTTTAAAGCCAAAAGCTTCTCTTATTTTATTCTCAAGATATCTTGTATAAGAGAAATGCATCAATTCCTTATCATTTACAAAAATAACAAATGTTGGTGGCTTGACTGCTACCTGTGTTATATAATAAATCTTTAATCTCTTACCTTTATCTGATGGTGGTTGCTGTAAAGCAATTGCTTCTGCAACGATTTCATTCAACACACCTGTTGCCACTCTAAGAGTTTGATTTTCAATAACCATATCAATTTCATCAAACAATCTTGGAATTCTCTGTCCTGTTTCTGCAGAAATAAACATAATATCTGCATACGGCATAAACGAAAGTATTTCTCTAACCTTATTAGTGTACTGGTAAATCGTTTTGTCATTTTTTTCAATAGCATCCCATTTATTAACAGCAATAATAATACCTTTTCCTCTGTCATGGGCAATACCAGCTATTTTGGCATCCTGTTCTGTAACGCCTTCTGTTGCATCAATCATCACTACAACAATGTCTGCTCGTTCTACCGCTGTTACAGTACGGATAATACTATATCTTTCAAGTTCTTCCTTTATTTTATTCTTTCTTCTAAGACCAGCTGTATCTATAAATACATATTCTTTATCATTCCAAATAACTTCCGTATCTACCGCATCCCTGGTTGTACCTGCAATATTGGATACAATAAGACGTTTTTCTCCTAATAACTTATTAATTAATGAAGATTTACCTACGTTTGGTTTTCCAACTATTGCTACTCTTGGTCTTTCATCCTCAATATCTTCAATCTCATCAGGATTAAAATGGCTGGTAACCACATCCAACATATCACCAAGTCCAAGTCGTGATGCTGCTGAAATAGGTACTGGTTCTCCAATTCCTAAATTATAAAATTCATACACATCTGGCATAAACTTATCAAAATTATCAACCTTGTTAACTACCAATACTACCGGTTTTCTTGAACGTCTAAGCATATCTGCAACCTTCGCATCTGAATCAACAAGTCCTTGTCTTACATCTGTTATAAAAATAATAACATCTGCGGTATTAATGGCAATCTCAGCCTGTTCTCGCATTTGAGAAAGAATAATATCTTTACTGTCAGGTTCAATACCACCTGTGTCAATAAGTGTAAAGTTCTTATCTAACCAAGTAACGTCTGCATATATTCTATCTCTTGTAACACCTGGTGTATCTTTAACAATCGAAATAGTTTCGCCTGCTAACACATTAAATAACGTAGACTTACCTACATTAGGACGTCCTACTATTGCAACTATAGGTTTACTCATTTCTTTCTCCTCTTTTTCTATTATTTTATAAAGCTCATTCATTTTTCAAAACATACTCTTGAATTAATCTATTGATTTGAATTCACCTGACTACCACAACTCTTATGCCAATCCTTAAATATTTCATTCAAATCATTGATCATTTTCATCATAGTATAAAGGCCAATATAATTTAAATCAATTCAAATTAATTGCTTTATCTATAAAATCACATCCGCTTGATTTTACAATATCTATTTTAACTTGTAAAGCATTTTCAACATCTGACACATGCAAATCGTCAAGGAAAACATCTTCACCCATTCTTAAAATATTACATGGCAAAATCAACTTTTCCCCTAACTCTTGTCCCTTTAATTGTTCAATTAAATCTTGAGCCGTAATCAAGCCTGAAACTGTAATCTTTTCTCCAAAAAAATTATTAATTATTTTATATACATTAATCTTAATATTTGGAAACTTTTTTTCTATTTTATCAGACATATATCTGATGGTGTTATAAGCCAAAACGCCTGTTGCCATACTTATTGTGTGAGTTCTATCATCAGATTCTAAGTTCGAATATTCTTCTTCGAACTCATTCATTAGTAATCTCATCATTCCCACGCCATTTTCTAATTGTAAATAACCATCATATCTGTCTTCTTCCGGAAAATCCTGTTCTGTCATAATATACCATTCATCACTGGCATGAATAAAATGAATGCCATGTTCCTTATACAGCTTATCCTGCCATCTATGAATAATTTCCAATGTTTCCAAAGCACTTTCTTTGTCGAAACTTTCTAATGGATACAAACCATCGCGGAATTTCGTAAGTCCCACTGGAACTACCGATACAGAACGTAAATATGGAATATACTTTGAC
>CAYOMP010000207.1:0-4297 GCA_964405075.1 uncultured Lachnospiraceae bacterium | reverse complement strand
CTGTAATACCTCTGTATAAATGCTGTTCTTTTGTAATTGTCCTTTGATAACCATAACTCTTCATAATAAAATTTCTCCTTTCGTAGTTCAAAAATGTTTACATTGTTAATGAGACGTTCCAAAATCAACCGTCCATAGATTTCGGTACTGATTTTCAGCACCTTAACAACAGTTTCTAAAAGTGTACTTTTCGGCACCACCTCCTTTCCGTAAAAATGGGTACAAAAAAAAGGTATATTCCAACCTTCCTCTCAAATGCCTATGAATATAAGAAATGACACCACCTCAACCCTTGATTTACCATCATGGGCGAAGCGGTGTCAATACTCGTAAGTTTTGATACATCATAGATACTCATAGTATTCACATGAAATTAATGAATTATTTAGATTTCTATTTACATCTCCTTTTACAAGTTCGTCATAATCCAAATCTGCAAGTAATGTCTTTATTTCCAATCCTGTTAACTTGGTCAAATAAACAATATTTGCTCCATTACATATCATATTAACTATTGCTGTCTTTTTATAGCTTTCTGCTGGATAAATATATGTTTTTTTCTTACCTCTTATGACCGTTTCTAACATCTCACTTAATCCTAGCGTCTTATAAACTCTAGGGAATGTTGTATTAATTGTGTCCGTATTGTTCTTTTTTCCGTCACATTTATACAAATAACCAAATAAACTATCATTTGGATTATACTTTATTCCATATTTTTTATTTGCATAATTCAAAGTATATATGATATCCTTTCGAAGATTATTTGGTATCTTAATTTCAACATCATTACATGTTATACTACGCCAGCTATCATCAAAAACATCGCCAATAAATAATTCCAACATCTGTGTAGTTTTCAGTGGAACTAACATACTGATTTTTACAAATAATCTTGTAATAAGAATATTATAAAAAGCAAGTTCATCTTTTTTCTTTTTAAAAATTGTGTTCTTATGTTCTTCTACATATGAATCCATAGCACACAATATTTTATTTATCATTTCAATAGATAAGACACCTTTATTTCGTACTTCATCAACTTTTTCTTTATAACGCTCTCTAAACGCAGGGTTGCTTATATAACCATTCAAATCAGAGAATTTTAATTTGTTATCTAAAAAGAAATTAAACAACGCCTTTAAAGCTGCAATATGGGAAACAAGTTGAGACTGTGTTCCTATACATCTTTTTATTGCATATTCAAAAATTCATCCATGTTTGATTCATACAAATTAAATACTCTGTCCTTTAGATTATATTCTTCAAGATAATCTCTAAATTTCTCTATTTGTAACTTATATGTATCATCATTTTTTAAAAACTCTTCTACTAAAGCGTTAAATCGTTCATAATTACTTTCTATCATTTTCATCCCCTCCTATAAGTCCATAATACCTAAATGCATCCATAATGACTTCTTCCTTTTCTTTTGGACATCGTGGGACATGATACTTATTATCTGAATTATCATCTGTCCTTTCTTTATCAAGTACACATTTATCCTTTATCTGTGCAATATATAAAGATGATACATTCACACCATACTTGTCCTTCACATAATCCTTAATCTTCTGATAAGTAGCCTTTTCTTCTGGTGTGTAATTGCTCTCTTCATCAGGCTCCATTGTTACCTCAATTTTCGGTGTATCTTTTTTGAGGGATAATTTGACAACCGTCTCTGCGGTTCGCTGTTCCCTCTCTGGCTTCGTACTTTGTACTCGCCAATCGCGGACAGCTATCGCATGGTCCTCCGTAACTACTCTCACTTCGCTTACACTCTTGACAGTAGAACTACGGACTCAACATGCCCCGTTCCCGGAAACATATCTACTGTAACTGCTTTTTCGACCTTATATCCTTTTTCCTGTATTAATTCCAAGTCTCTTGCCAAGCTTGTTGGTTTGCAACTTATGTAAACCATTCTATCCACTTGATACTGGAGTATTTTTTCCAAAGCGCGAGGATGGATTCCGTCTCTTGGAGGATCTAATACAATTAGGTCTGGCTTATCTTCAATTGAGTCAATTACTTTTAATACATCTCCTGCGATAAACTCACAATTATCTAACTGATTAAGCTGTGCATTAACTTTTGCAGCTTCTACCGCTTCCTCTACTATTTCTACTCCCACTACCTTTTTAGCTACTGGTGCTTAGATTTGAGCAATTGTTCCTGTTCCACTATACAAGTCAAATATCATCTTATCCTTGGTTGTTCCAACGTATTCTCGGGCTGTTTCATATAGCACCTCTGCACCTAATGAGTTTGTCTGGAAGAAAGAAAATGGAGATATTTTAAATTTTAGCCCCAACAATTCTTCATAGAAGTAATCCTGACCATACAATACTCTTGTTTCATCGCTTTGCACTACATCTGCTAAGCTATCATTTAGTGTATGCAATATCCCAACTATTTTGCCTTGTAGTTCTAATGCTAATAGCGAATCCACCAAACCCTGTAATTCCACATCTGCCTGAGTTGTTGTTACCAAATCTATCATTATTTCTGATGTTTTCACACCTTTTCTCACTAACAGATGTCTTAAATATCCTTCATGGCGCATCTTATGATAAAAGGAAACATTTTTATCTTTAAAATAATCTAATACACATTTAAGGATTAAATTGTAATCTTTATCCACAATCTGACACTGATCAACTGTTACTATATCGTGAAAACTTCCTCTTTTATGCATTCCCAATGCCAATGGACCATCTTTAATCTCATCACCAAAAGAGAATTCCATTTTGTTTCTATATGCAAACTGTCTAGGGCTTCCCTTGATGCCTTCAAATGTATAATCATAATCAATTACTGCATCTAATAAATCTTTTACCTGTCGTTCTTTTATTTTCAATTGCTCTTCATATGGTATATTCTGATATATACACCCGCCACATTCACCAAAATGTACACATGCTGGTGTATCTAACTCAATTGGAGCCTTTTCAAGTACTTCTAATACTCTACCTTCTCCTTTTCCTTTTCGAATTTTATTTACCGAAAAACTTATTTTCTGTCCTTCTATTACATTTTTTACCGTAACCTTTTTGTCTTCTACACTAACAATTCCTTTATTTGGAAATGTAACTTTTTCTACAATACCATCGTAAACTTGTCCTTTTTTCATTTCAAATAACCTTTCATCAAAAAACCGCTCGACATCACTGCCGAACGGCTCATTTCTTAATTATTAATACCAATTTTCTGGTGCAATACCGACAAAATCAAAAGTGCGACAGCACGACAAATACAAAGTATCTGGATTTTGAAGGTAAAAGAAATAGAAATCTTATAATTCTTCGTCCTCTTCTTCGAAGAAATCATCTTCAAAGTCATCTTCAAAATCATCTTCGAAATCTTCAAGATAATCAGGTGTAAAGAATTTGTATACTGCATAAGCAATACCTGCTACTGCTGCTATAACACCAATAACCGCAAGAACACAAAGAACTGGATTACAGCTTTTCTTTTCTTCTTCCTGTTTGTGTAAAATTTCGTTTAACTTTGCTGTTGTTAGTAATTCTTCTAACTTATTCATTATATACACACCCTTTCAATGATTGTTCAAAAATATAATACCCTTAGTGAAACTCTCATTTCACATCTTTCTATTTATTCTAACATTATTCACCACAGAATACTATATCCAACCAAAAATTTAATATAATTTAATCTACCTTTTTCAATTTAGCAAAAGATGCAAACATTTTCTTAACACCGAATTTTTCAAAATCAACTGTTACCTCATAATCCTTGCCACCTTCAACAATATTCTGTACTACACCTACTCCAAACTTAATGTGAGTAACTGTATCGCCCACCACATAATCCAACTTTTCAGCCTTAGTCACAGTGAACTGTTTTGGCTCAAATACAGGTGCTTTAAATGCACTCTTAGCCTTCATATATGATTCATTTTTAGGTAATTCTTTTACTTTTTCTTCAGGTAATTTACCATTTACAGCCAATAACTCCTCTGGGATTTCCTTTACAAACCTGGATAATTTATTATATTGCGTTTCTCCTCGAACCATTCTTTGTCTGGCAGATGTTATTGCAAGATTTTCTTTTGCTCTTGTAATAGCAACATAACACAAACGACGTTCTTCTTCAATTTCTGTAGGATCATCGGAGGTAATAGTCATATAGCTAGGGAATATTCCATCTTCCATTCCTGTCATATACACATTTGGAAACTCTAATCCCTTAGCACTATGAATAGTCATTAATACTACATGATTACTCTCTTCATCCAGATTATCTATATCAGCTACTAACGCTACCTCTTCTA
>CAYOMP010000206.1:0-4309 GCA_964405075.1 uncultured Lachnospiraceae bacterium | reverse complement strand
ATGTAGATATCAGGTTCTTTTCCATCACCTACTGCTTTTGAATTTTTGTACATTTTTACGTATTCATCGCTCATGTACTGGAAGTTTAACATCCAGTTATAAAGAATGTTTTCTTCTCCTTCTGGAATAAGAAGATGAGCTTTTACCATAAATTCTGGATCAAGACCAATGAAACATTCTGCATGATACATTGTTTTCCAACGTGTTTCATATACAGCATCCATTACTACTTTATCAAGTTTAGCGTCATCAACACCTGGTTCGCCTTTAATACGACGAGCTGCTGCGTAACGTCCAGTTACAGCACCATCGTTGAATAATAAAACTTTTGCATCTTTTTCAAGACCAAATGTTTCGCCATCTTTAACAGGCATATCAGTTACGATAGTACCTGGAGAATTTTTAGCTAATTCATAAGCTTCCTTTAAAGTATTTACTTTAACTACGTTGTTTCCGTAGAAAGCAGCTTCGATAATTGAACGAGTTTTAGAAAAACCTGTTTTACCAGCACCAATTTCACTAATTGGATAATATGCTTTTGTTGACATTTATTGTCCTCCTTTTATTAGAATATAGTAGTGTATCTTCATTGCCAAAAAGCAAGTGAATTCAAAATCATCTTTCGTGAATTTACTATACAATAACTCACTTGTGAAATAATTATCGCACCTTTACAAAAAAAAGTCAAGTTATGCAACTTGACTTTTTAAACTCTTTATATTTATTAATACAATTTTATCATTAAACAATTTGCATCTTGTTTATGAGCGCCCTATATCAAATCATAGAACTTATTTTGCATTAATATAGTTAATTAAACCTTCAGACTTAATTATCTTCTGCATAAATTCAGGGAAAGCCTGGCCCTGATACTGTGTTCCTTTTGTTTTATTAGTGATAACTCCGCTGTCAAAGTCTATTTCTACTTCATCACCTGCGTCAATTCCGTTCGCAGCTTCTGGACATTCAATAATTGGTAATCCAATATTGATGGCATTTCTATAGAATATTCTGGCAAATGTTTCCGCAATTACGCAACTAACACCTGCAGCTTTAATAGCTATTGGTGCATGTTCTCTTGAAGAACCACATCCAAAATTCTTCTGTGCAACCATAATGTCCCCTTTTTTTACATTATTAACAAAATCCTTATCAATATCTTCCATACAGTGAAGTGCTAATTCAGCAGGATCCGATGAATTAAGGTATCTAGCTGGAATAATTACATCTGTATCGACATTATCTCCATATTTAAAAACGCTACCAAATGCTTTCATATTATCTCCTCCTGTTAGTCTAATTCACTTGGACTTGAAATCATACCTGTAACTGCACTAGCTGCTGCTACAGCTGGACTTGCAAGATAGATTTCTGATTCAATATGACCCATTCTTCCTACAAAGTTTCGGTTAGTAGTTGATACACATCTCTCCCCTTGTGCAAGTATTCCCATATATCCACCTAAACATGGACCACATGTTGGAGTACTAACTACTGCTCCTGCATTAATGAAAGTCTGAACAAGCCCTTCCTCAATAGCTTGTAAGTAAATCTTCTGTGTTGCCGGAATAACAATACATCTGATTCCCTTTTTAACCTTCCTGCCTTCTAAAACCTTTGCAGCTATACGCATATCATCAATTCTTCCATTTGTACAAGAACCAATAACAACCTGATCAATTTTAATCTCCCCTACTTGATCAATTGTTCTAGTGTTCTCTGGAAGGTGTGGAAATGCAACTGTTGATTTTATTGTACTTAAATCTATATCTATTACCTGATCATACTCCGCATCCTCGTCAGCTTCATATTTAACAAAGCTTCTCATAGAATGTTCCCTCATATATTCCTCAGCCTTTTCATCAACTGGAAAAATACCATTCTTAGCTCCAGCTTCAATAGCCATATTGGCAATAGTAAATCTATCGTCCATTGTAAGATTTGCAACGCCATCGCCAACGAATTCCATTGACTGATAACGTGCTCCATCCACACCTATCATTCCAATGATGTGAAGGATTACATCTTTTCCGCTAACCCATTTGTTTAATTTTCCTGTAAGGTTGAATTTAATTGCTGATGGTACTTTAAACCACGCTTTTCCTGTTGCCATGCCAGCAGCCATATCAGTACTACCAACACCTGTAGAAAATGCACCCAATGCACCATAAGTACATGTATGTGAATCTGCACCGATAACAACATCACCTGCTACTACTAATCCTTTTTCTGGTAATAGTGCATGTTCAATTCCCATTTCTCCAACTTCAAAATAATTAGTAATTTCATGTTTTGCTGCAAATTCTCTAACACACTTGCAATGTTCAGCCGACTTAATATCTTTATTAGGTACAAAATGGTCAGGTACTAAAGCAATTTTGTCTTTGTCAAAAACAGTTTTAACTGACATTTTGTCCATTTCATGAATGGCCACTGGAGATGTAATATCATTTCCAAGCACTAGATCTAACTCGGCCTCTATAAGTTGCCCTGCTGAAACACTTGGTAATCCTGCATGAGCCGCAAGTATTTTTTGTGTCATGGTCATTCCCATCGTAATTCCTCCTTTTAATTTTATAAATAATTTTATGAACCAACCCACAGATATTTCTGCAAAAAACCTATAATTGCTAAATATTAAGAATACTCCTCTCCCCAAGGCACTTAATACTTTCGCGATAACACAAGAAAACCGTGAACCCTTCTTGTGTCTTATTGATATAAATCTTATCAAGAAATATTTGTTGATGTTATAATATCATATTTATTATTATAATCAAAATACATAATATGCATATTTACCATAACTTAAAGTTATGATATAATTTCTATATTATCCCCCAAAAAGTTGCATAAGACTAAACAAAGATTATCACAATTCTTTCTCACTGGTTATGATGCTAAATTTATATCAATTTATTTTTTAACGTAACTGCCCTACTAATATTTTCTGTTATCAAGGAGGTATCATATGGAACAAAATTTATCGCTATACAGAATATTCTATGTAGTCGCCAAAACAGGCAATATATCAAAAGCTGCCAAAGAACTGTTTATCAGTCAACCAGCCATTAGTAAATCAATTACAAAATTAGAACAAAGTTTAGAAATAACTCTATTTAATCGTAGTTCACGAGGAGTTACTTTAACAGAAGAAGGACGCATTTTATATGAAAAAGTAGAAATTGCTTTCGAATCAATACGCCTTGGCGAAGAACATATTAAACGCGTTAATGCGCTTGGTGTGGGGCACATAACCATTGGTGTTAGCACAACATTGTGCAAATATGTATTACTTCCATATTTGAAAAAGTTCATCGAACAGCATCCTCATATAAAAATATCAATCAAATGTCAATCCACTAATCAGACACTGGCATTATTAGAACAGCACAAAATCGATATTGGATTAATCGGTAAGCCAACATCACTTAAAAATATTGATTTTTACTCAATTGGGGATATTGAAGACATTTTCGTTGCAACTAATGTATATATTAATAATTTGAAACTGCGAGAAAAAGAAGGTACATCTGATATATTAAGGTCAGCTACTCTAATGTTACTAGACAAAGAAAATATGACCAGACAGTATATTGATAATTATCTTTTTGAAAATAATATTGATGCTGACAATCTTATTGAAGTCAGCAACATGGACTTATTGATAGAATTTGCCAGAATCAGTCTTGGTGTTGCCTGTGTAATCAAAGAATTTGTTAAAGACGATTTGCGCACAAAAAAATTAATTGAAATTCCATTAGATATTCCTATTCACAAAAGAGAAATTGGTTTTGCATTTGCCGAAAATATTACGCATTCTAAACCAATCCAAACATTTATTGATTATTATAAAGAGAATCCTAAGTTCTAATATCTATCAATTTATAAAGTGTGTTCACATTTATCGCACGACTAAAACAACTTCTTCTCTTCGTTAAACGAAATATTTTTATTACATTTTCTAACAAAAGCCCAAAAAAAGTAGTCAAAAATGACTACGTTTTTTGGGCTTTATTCTTTAATTAATATTAGTTGTTAATTAATTTTTCGCTTTCATTATTCCAGCTGTATAATTTACGAATTTCTTCACCAACTACTTCTGCTGGATGTTCAGAAGCTAATTTTCTCATAGCTTTGAAGTGAGCCTGTCCACCTGCTGCTGACATATCTAATAGGAAGTCTTTAGCAAATGTTCCATCCTGAATATCAGTAAGAACTTTCTTCATAGCTTTCTTAGTTTCTTCTGTAATAATCTTAGGTCCTGTAATGTAATCACCATATTCAGCTGTGTTAGAAATTGAATATC
>CAYOMP010000205.1:0-4349 GCA_964405075.1 uncultured Lachnospiraceae bacterium | reverse complement strand
CGAATAGAGAATGCATTATTTGCAGGTGTATCTCCTGCACCAAAGCAAGGTCCACAGAATGCAGTTTTCACGATTGCCCCTGATGCCAGGAGATCTGCTGCCGCACCATTTCGAATTAATTCCATGTAAATTGGTGTACTTGCTGGATATACGCTAAATGTAAATTCATCTGCTCCAATATATTTTCCACGAATAATGTCAGCCGCTGCACAAATATTTTCAAATCCACCACCTGCACAACCTGCAATAATACCCTGATCTACATATAATTTACCATTTCTAACCTTATCAGTTAATTTGAAATCTACAGCTCCGTCAAGGCTTACTAAAGCTTTCTTTTCACAATCAACCAAAATGTCCATTAAGTTAGCATTTAATTCTTCGATTGTATATGTGTTAGATGGATGGAAAGGCATAGCTATCATAGGTTTTACTTTACTTAAATCCACATATATCATTCCATCATAGTAAGTCACATCTGCTGGATTTAACTCTTTATATTCTTCACTTCTTCCATGAATATCATAGAATTCTTTAATCTTACTATCTGTTTTCCAAATTGATGATAAACATGTGGTTTCTGTAGTCATAACATCAATTCCAATACGGAAATCAGCACTTAAATTAGCTACACCATCACCAACGAATTCCATTACTTTATTATTTACATAACCATTAGCGAATACAGCTCCAATAATTGCTAAAGCAACGTCTTGAGGTCCTACTCCCTTTTCTGGTTTACCTGTTAAATATACACCAACTACTTTTGGCATATTAATATCATAAGTCTTAGATAGTAACTGTTTAACTAATTCAGGTCCGCCTTCACCCATTGCCATTGTACCAAGGGCACCATAACGAGTATGACTATCTGAACCTAATATCATCTTACCGCCACCAGCAAGCATTTCTCTGGCAAACTGATGAATAACTGCCTGATGAGGTGGTACATATATACCGCCATATTTTTTAGCACATGTAAGACCAAACATATGATCATCTTCATTAATAGTTCCACCTACTGCACAAAGGCTATTATGGCAATTAGTAAGTACATATGGTACCGGGAACTTTTCAAGTCCCGACGCTCTTGCTGTCTGTATAATTCCAACAAAAGTAATATCGTGAGAAGTTAATTTATCGAATTTGATTTTTAACTTGTCCATATTACCTGATGTATTGTGTTCTTCTAAAATGCTATAAGCAATTGTTCCCTTCGCTGCTTCTTCCTTTGAAGGCACATTGCTTCCTAATTTACTATTCAAAATTGCTGCTGCATCACTGTTGTCTTCAATTATTTCAGTGCCATTTAATAAATATGCACCACCATCGTATAATTTTACCATGCTTATATACTCCTCCTAAATTTATAACACTAACAAATATTATAAATGTAGAATAATTTATTGTAAAGACTAATTTAGAGCCTATCTATACATAACAACTAAAAAGAGTCCGCTGGACATTTTTGTCGTATGCTTGGCAACAAAAAGACCAGCTATTTCTAGCTGGTCGAAAATTCTATTTGCGTAAACCACGCTACATACTTATTAGTCTGTAGTGTATGGCATAAGAGCAACGTGTCTTGCTCTCTTGATAGCTACTGTAAGAGCTCTCTGGTGTTTAGCACAGTTTCCAGTGATTCTTCTAGGAAGAATTTTACCTCTTTCAGATACATATCTCTTTAATTTGTTTACATCTTTATAATCAATTACGTTGTCTTTTCCACAGAAAACACAAACTTTTTTTCTTCTACGCATTGGTCTTCTTTTCATTGCACCATCTGCTTTATCATTCTTCTGGTAAGCCATTGTGTGTAACCTCCTTAATTTTTAGTTAAATGGTAATTCTTCGTCTATACCATCCGGTATATTCATAAATCCATCTCCTGATGCATTTACAGGTGATGGGTTAGCTGCTGGCTGGCTATATGAACCATTTGATTCACTTGCACTCTTGCTTTCAGCGAATTCCTGTTCTTCTACAACAACGTCTGTTGTATATACCTTCTGACCATCTTTATTAGTATAACTGCCAGTCTGAATTCTACCTGTTATTGCAATTTTTGTACCCTGATGTAAATACTTTTCAGCAAACTCAGCACTTCTTCCAAAAGCAACACAGTTTATAAAATCAGCTGATGGCTCGCCATCCCTTTTAAATCTACGGTCTACAGCTAAACTATATCTGGCAACTGCTGTTGCGTTATCTCCTTGAGAATATCTTATTTCAGGATCTCTTGTGAGACGTCCCATTAAAATTACTTTATTCATAATTTAAATTACCTCCGTTCGATACGCGTCTGCAGTGTATGACCAGATGTAAGAGCATCATAGTCAGACGCCTCTATTTATAATCTACAATTATGCATCCTGTCTAACGCATAAGTATCTGATAACATCTTCCATAATACGAACGTTCTTTTCAACTTCGTTTGGACAATTTGAATCAGATTCGAACTGGATGAAGTAGTAGAATCCTTCTTTCATTTTCTGAATTTCGTAAGCTAATCTCTTCTTACCCCATTCATCAACGTTAGTAACTGTACCACCGAAACGAGTGATGTATTCTTTTACTTTTTCGATTGTAGCTGTTCTAACTTCATCTTCAGCCTTCGCATTAACAACAACTGCTAATTCATATTTGTTCATGCTTTTTGTACCTCCTTTTGGTCTCTGGCTCCTTATCCATGTAAGGAACAAGGATTTATAAATAATATATCACAAGGAGATATTTTAGCATATTCTCAAGCTTTAATCAAGCTTTTTACGTAAATCTTTTGTGTTTTTTTCAACTAATCTTCTTGCCAGCATTGTCTGATGTCCACAACCACAACATTTCAAACGGAAATCCGCACCAACTCTCAATATTTCCCATTCAAAACTACCACAAGGATGTTTTTTCTTTAATTTAACAATATCGCCAACTTCATATTCCATAATCTAGCATTCTATCCTTTCAAAAACTTTGCCAAGTCCTTCATTTATCACTAAATCCGCCATTGAATCCTTAGGTGTACTTGATTTATTAATCAATACCAGCTTATCGCCTTGATAATAGTCAATCAGACCTGCTGCCGGATACACAGCCAATGACGTTCCACCTACAATTAACATATCTGCCTCCGAAATAGCTTTTATAGCTCCACGAAGCGTAGCATCATCCAGACCTTCTTCATATAATACTACATCCGGTTTAATTTTCCCGCCACATTCGCATTTAGGTATTCCTTCTGAATTAAGTATATAATTCGCGCCATATAATCTCTTACACTTTTGACAATAATTCCTAAGAACACTTCCATGTAATTCATATACTACTTTACTACCCGCAGCTTGATGTAGACCATCAATATTTTGAGTAACAACTGCCTTTAATTTTCCTTTTGCTTCTAATTCAGCCAACTTCAAATGTGTCATATTCGGTTTGGCATCAAGACACAACATTTTATTTCTATAAAATCTATAAAATTCTTCTGTCTTATATAAATAGAAACTATGACTAAGTATAGTTTCAGGAGGATAGTCATATTCCTGATTGTATAGTCCGTCTACACTTCTAAAATCTGGTATTCCACTTTCTGTAGACACTCCTGCGCCTCCAAAAAATACAATATTATCACTTTGCCTTACCATTTCGCAAAACTGTTCTATCTTATCCATAAATCCAAACAACCTCCTTAACCTTGTATTATTACGTTTTTAACAATAATTTTTATTTCTCTATGAATTAGCCATATTTTTTCAAATATTTCAAACTATGCTATTTATTTCAATAACCACTTCAAAACCCTTAATTATTTTCTAATCAATTATTTGATTGTTTTATTTTAAGCATCTTTTCCTGTTTTTTAATAATCTTTGTTGGATGTTTTTTATTACATATAATAAATACCTATACAACATTCTTAAATCAAAAATTCTTTACACAATTCAAGACCAAATTTTGTTATATCACAATATGCAATTTTTAGCTAAATACATAGCTCACCGTAATTTATTTTTATAAAAAGAATAATAGCTTTTTATCTCATACAGTTTCTTCCTATTCAAATATTAATTTTACACCAAATCAATTTTTTTTTAAATACATTTAAATATTCGTAATTATTTTTACTGTAGAATTACAATACATATGTCACAACTGAATAATTAAAAAGCAGAGATACTCACTTTGTGTTACATTTTAGTCACCACAACAAAAATCACACAAATTAAATACATTTATTATTAGTAATTATTTTTTACATTTCCCTAATCTGCATATTATGTTATCATATTAACGTATTTAATAAATAGGTAATTGCGAAACTAGCGATGCTCGTTCGCAATCTTGAACCCAAAAAGGAA
>CAYOMP010000204.1:0-4376 GCA_964405075.1 uncultured Lachnospiraceae bacterium | reverse complement strand
TGGAAAAAGAGCATTTTGTCATTATTTTTGCTGGATGGCTCCATTTATGGGAATTGGTATTAAACTTCGCAAGTTGTTGCATTTACCAGGCTTATACATAGAAGCAACACCAGATAAATGTATATCTTGTAAAAAGTGTGATAAAAGCTGTCCTATGAGTTTATCAGTTTCGAGTATGGTTGCTAATGGAGGATGTAGTAGTGCAGAATGTATTCAATGTGGTAAATGTATTGACCAATGCCAAAATCATGTATTAAAATTCAAAATAGGAGAACTAAAAAATGACAAAAGAGAAAAAAATTAAACAAGTAAGTAAGGAGAGTAATTCCATGTTTAATATTAAAATTGGTTTTTCGATTATTGGTGTCATAATCTTTCTATTACCTATGCTAGTTAATATTGTATATTTTGTATTACCGGCAACAAATGCAATGGAGCAACCTGCATCTACACATAAAATTGCTGAAATGATAGAGCAGGTTACCCGTATGTTATATATGGTTGCCATATGTTTTTTAGTGAGTAAGACCACGGTGAATTTTAAAAGTCCCTTGCTATACATTGGTGCAGTTTTTCTGGTGTTATATTATGTAGTATGGATACGCTATTTTTTAGGAGGATGTGATACATATTTACTTGGTAAGAGCTTTCTTTTTGTGCCGATACCTTTAGCTGTATTTCCAGTACTGTACTTTCTGTTTGTAGCTTTGTGGTTGCACAATTATATAGCGGCTGTTTTAATGGCAATATTTGGGGTGGCACATTACATAGTATCCTATAGTAATTTTTCATGACAAATTATTGTAATTGTGATTTGAAAAAGCATTTGAGAATTTAGTTGTGGAATGAATGAAAAATAAAAAAAGTTCGAAATAACCCGATTCTTTTTATGGAATTTTGCAATTTACTTAAAGTATAGTAAATCATAAAGTTAAAAATAAGTTTTGAAAAAAATCAGGAATAATTGATTGTTTGTTATTAGTTGACATAACATTTTAGTTCACTAAATCGTAAGAAATATGTAATTGAAATAAATAAATGGTAGTCATATAATTAAGATAGGTATTTCGTAATGATGCGTGTGAATCTAATTTTTACCAGTAGTGAAGAGAAGGCTTATATGCATAAATATTCGAGCGAACAATGATAAATGGAGAAGCTCAAAGAGTGTGTTTCCTATAGTTAGGAAATGTAATTAATAACAAATAGTTGTCTTTAGGTAAAAGAAATAGAAATCTGGAAAATGTCATTGCATAGAAAGATATTGGGGTGAAAATATGAGTATGAAGATTGAAGGTTTGAGTAACGCTGCAGGGAATGATGTGAATAATATTAGTGGCACAAATAATAAAACAAATGAAACTACTGATAAGAAAGGTCAGGAAAAGGGCAATAATATTTATGCAGGCAACTTGCACTTGCCAGGGGATGAGATAGCAGAAAAGAAGGCAAAGGCAGGACGTGATGCAGTTAAGACATTAATTGAGCAATTTGAAAGTGATATTATGCAGGACGAGTTAGTTGCACAACTTAAGGAGGCTCGTGATAAATTGCAGGAGGATGTGCCTCAATATAATGAAAATATCAAAAACTTGAATAATAGTTTAGAAAGATTAGATGAAAACTTTAATATAGAAGAAGATTCAGAGGAAAAAGCTGAACTAGAGCTTAGACGAAAAGCTCAAAAGGGTGAAAAACTTACTGGCGAAGAAATGAAAAAATTATCTGAAATGGGCGAACCATCTGAATATCAAAAAGCAGCCTTGGAATATTATAATCAGATAGATTATTTTTCAGGAAGAATTGAGAGTGTCAAAGTGGCAGTTGAACAGTGTAACAAATCTTTGACAGATATTTCAATAAACAGATTGAAGGATAACGGTATGGTTGATGCCGTTAAGGAAGCAGAGAAAATTTTAGCTAATGCTAATAGAGAAATTATGCAGATGGCAATAGATGAAGCTGTAGATACAATAGACGAGAAGCAGGAAGAAGCAGAAGATAAAGCTGATAAAGTAAAAGAAGAAAAAGCCGAAGAAAAGAAAAAAGAACAGGAAAAATTAGAAGAAAAGATTGAACGAGATATAGAGAATAGCGAACGAAGAAAAAATGCGCCATTAGGTCCAAACCTATATGTAGCAGAAATATTTGATGATGACGAAATATATCAGGCTATTATGGAAGAGGTAAAGGCAATAGCAGATATGAATGCTTTATCAGATGAAGATATTAAAGGCTTGTTAGCTGATTTGAAGTTGTAATGATGTTTAGAATTACTTATCAGAAGGCTGAGGGAAGCCTTGTATGATTTGACGGATGACACTCTTAGATTTAGAAAAAGATAAAAAAGTCATTATAAAAAACTATGACAGAAATACTGATAATTAAGTAAATGAAAATAACACTTACCGCATATATTTAAAAAAAAGTATATGCGGTATTTTTATGAAAAGAAAAAACTGTGATTTTTTTAGAAAACGAATTAAAGAAGTTATAAAAGAGCTGGATTGTATATGTAAAATGATAAAAAGACACACGTTATTTACAGTTATGTTAGTAATGATACTATTTGGATTACTTGCATATTTAACAGATGAGAATTTAATATATACATCAGGAAACGCTAGAAAATTACCAATATATTGCGTTAATACAGATAGTCCTAAGGTGTCACTTAGTTTTGATGCTGCCTGGGGGAACGAAGACACGAAGGACATATTAGAAATACTTTCAAAGTATGATGTTAAAGTGACTTTTTTTATGACAGGAGAATGGATTGAAAAATATCCGGAGGACGTAAAGGCAATAGCAGAGGCAGGCCATGACCTGGCAAATCACAGTATGAACCACAAGGAAATGTCAAAACTATCAAATGAACAATGCAAAGAAGAAATTATGAAGCCACATCAAATGGTAAAGGAATTAACAGGAGTTGAAATGCAATTATTCAGACCGCCATATGGAGATTATAATAACGTGGTAGTAGAGTCAGCAAATGAGGTTGGATATCATTGTGTTCAATGGGATGTGGATAGCCTGGATTGGAAAGATTATGGTACAGAGTCCATAATAAATACTGTAGTTAATCATAAACATTTAGGTAATGGTTCAATAATTTTATTACATAATGGTGCGAAATATACACCAGGCGCGTTAGAGGCAGTTATCGTTGGGTTACAGGAAAAAGGCTATGAGTTAGTGCCAATATCGCAATTAATATATACAGGAGATTACTATATGGACCATGAAGGAAGACAATTTAAGAGGTAACAATATAGCCCTAATACTACCTAGCAATTTATAAGGGTGCAATCTTGTGTTGGATAATAAACATCTGTGGAAATTTATCATCTGATACAAGATTGTACCCTTATCATATTTTAAGAAAAAAATATGCAGTTGCTTTATGAATAAATGCAACATGATTCTGAGAAAATATAAAACTAATGTTTTAAACGTAGCAGATGAGCAGAATTTCTTAAGACATCCAGCATATCTTCAGATACATCAACTCCACCAATAAACTGAGCCATATAATCAAGACTGGTTTTATCATATAATTGAACATAATATCCGTGCATTGAGTCGGCATTAATAGCATCTGATTCAGAAACGCCTCTATTATCACATTCCATAACTACGGCAAAGTAGTCATCATTATCAACAGTAAATTTCTCGTAATTTTCAGCTGTTTCATATCCGGCAGGAACAGCAAAGTCATCAGCAGAAGCAGTAGTTAATTGCTTTAATGATTCTTCTGTAAACTGATTTTCACTGTTTGGAACAATACCAAACCAATACAAATATTGAGCTGTATTATCAGCTATTAAGAAATCATAAATACCATTCTTATCATAGTCGTGATACTCTGCAACAGACATTTCAGACTCTAATAATTCAGTTGGAATAATGGAACGGAAGGTATTAGAACCTAAAACAAATTCCACTTCTGAAATATTATTATTAACATCAACTGTTTTGATATTCAAACCAGCTGTTGGACTGTATGAATATGCATCATCAGAATTGAATGTTTCATTATATGTTTCCCAATCTGTACAGTATTGAGTAACTTCGCTAGGAATACTAGATTCAGTATTAGCAGTTGATGAACATCCTACAATACCAAAAGATAAAAGGGTACACATAGCACCGATTAATATTTTATTTTTCATAATATGATCCTTTCTAATACAAATTTAATCACTTTTTCTATTATATCAAATGAAAAAAGAAATTCAACAGAATTAACACTAAAGTCAAAAAGTGGAATAATTATAGCTTAAAGTATAAAAAGTTAGAAAGTTTATAAAATACCTCACTCGGGTCTTTGACACTTCCAATTTTAAAATATTATAAAGAATCTTTTATTTAAG
>CAYOMP010000203.1:0-4437 GCA_964405075.1 uncultured Lachnospiraceae bacterium | reverse complement strand
ACAGAAGCTGGTTTTGGTGCAGATTTAGGTGCTGAGAAGTTCTTTGACATTAAGTGTAGAAAAGCTGGTCTTAAACCAGATGCAGTAATCTTAGTTGCTACTGTAAGAGCATTAAAATATAATGGTGGCGTTGCAAAAGCCGACTTAAACGAAGAAAATCTCGATGCATTAAAAAAAGGTATTGTTAATTTGGAAAAACATATTGAAAATCTCCAGAAATATAATGTACCAGTTATCGTTACATTAAATTCATTTATTACTGATACAGAAGCAGAATATGAATTCATTAAGAATTTCTGTGAAGAAAGAAATTGTGAGTTCGCCCTTTCTAAAGTTTGGGAACACGGTGGCGAAGGCGGTATTGAGTTAGCTAACAAGTTATTAGAAACGTTAGATACAAAAACAAGCAATTTTGCTCCAATATATTCAGATGATTTATCTATTAAAGATAAAATTAAGACAATTGCAACAGAAATATATGGTGCTGCAGATGTTACATATTCACCAGCAGCTAATAATGCAATTAAGAAAATTGAAGAGCTTGGTTTTAGAGAATTACCAGTATGTATGGCTAAAAATCAGTATTCTTTATCTGATGATGCCTCACTTCTTGGAAGACCTGAAGGATTTACAATAAATGTAAGAGAAGTATACGTTTCAGCAGGAGCTGGTTTTGTAGTAGCATTAACAGGAGCTGTTATGACAATGCCAGGATTACCAAAACAACCGGCAGCATATAATATTGATGTAAACGATGAAGGAATAATTACAGGATTATTCTAAAATACTAATAAGATAATTAAAAAGGGGAATTAAAATGGCACAAATAATAGATGGAAAATTAATATCACAGCAGATAAAAGATGAATTAAAAGAAAAGGTAGCAAAGTTAAAAGAAGAAGGTAAAAATATTGCCTTGGCTGTAATTCAGGTTGGTAATGATCCAGCATCTTCAGTATATGTAAATAACAAGAAAAAGGGATGTGCATACATTGGCATTGAATCACTTTCATATGAATTAGAGGAAAGTGTTTCAGAAGAAGAATTACTTGATTTAATTGATAAGTTAAATAAAGATGATAAAGTAAATGGTATTTTAGTACAATTGCCATTGCCAAAACATATTGATGAGGATAAAATAATAAAAGCAATTTCTCCAAAGAAAGATGTAGATGGATTCCATCCAGAAAGTGTTGGAGCTATGTGTATAGGTCAACCAGGATTTTTATCTTGTACACCAGCTGGAATCATTCAATTATTAAAACGTTCCAATATTGAAATTGCTGGTAAAGAGTGTGTTATCGTAGGAAGAAGCAATATAGTTGGTAAACCAATGTCATTATTACTACTTAGAGAGGACGGAACAGTTACTGTAACACATTCAAGAACAAAAGATTTAAAAGAAGTTACAAAAAGAGCTGATATCTTAGTTGTTGCTATTGGTAAACCCAAATTTATTACCAGCGAATATGTAAAAGATGGAGCAGTAGTAATAGATGTTGGAATTCATAGAAACGAAAACAATAAATTATGTGGCGATGTAGACTTTGATGATGTTGTTGATAAAGTAAGTGCTATAACACCAGTTCCTGGTGGTGTAGGACCAATGACAATCGCTATGCTTATGAATAACTGTGTAGAGTCAGCATTAATGTTTTAAACCAAAATAGAAATGGGGAAACATAATGAAATGTTCACGATGTGGTGCGAAGGTTGAAGAAGGTAAATTATTTTGCCTGTCTTGTGGTCAGGAAGTTCAAATCGTTCCTGATTACAATCCAGTGGAAGAAATAGTTATCCAAAATGTTATTGATGCACAAATTGACCATATTGATAATAACGAACAAGATGAAGAATTAAACAGCCAAACTGAAAATGTTGGTTCGTTGAATGATACAAAAAAAATAGAAGTAACACCAAACGATTTACAGTCTGAAAAAACTGACTCTAAAGAGTCTGTTGATGCTTTAAAGAAATTACAAAAGAAAATCACAATAATTTCAGCGATAGTTGTTGTATTTATTATTGCAACTATCGCTATTAATGCTGTAATTATAGTAAGACATAATAATTCTTTTGAATACCAAAAAGCATGCGGATACGTTGAGTTAGAAAATGAAAACTATGAAAAAGCCTATGAGTATTTCAATAAGGCACTGTCAATTGACAATACAAGTATTGAGATTAGATTTCAAATTGCAAAAGTTGAACAGAAATTAGGTGACATTTTAGCTGCCGAATCAATGTATAACGAGATTATTTCCATAGATGAAAATAATGTTGAAGCAGGCAAGGAATTGTTAAAATTGTATTCTGAAAATAGTATGACAGAACGTATCGAAACTTTTTTTGAAAGCATAAAAGAAAAAACAATTTACGAAGAATTATTAAAATATCATGTTGAAACACCTGTGTTTAGTGTAGAGCCTGGTAAATATCAACGTTTTGTGGCCGTAGAAATTTTTTGTAATACAGAAAAATGTCAGATATATTATACAGTAGATGGGACTAGTCCAACGTCAGAGAACAGTATTCCTTATTCGGGATTAATCAGATTGCCTAATGGAACTACTACAATTAAAGCAATTGCAACAAACCAAGAGGGTTATATCAGTGAAGAAATTGAGGGAACATATACTGTTGATTATGAGGCACCGGATAATCCAGTTTTTTCTCCAAATGGTGGAGATTACTACTATGCAACGCCAATTACAATAGAAGTGCCAAATGGCTGCAATGTATTTTATACAATAGACGGTTCAGTTCCTACAGAACAGTCGCGTAAGTATAATGGATATATTGATATGCCAATTGGAAATAACCTGATTAAAGCGGTCGCAATCGATAAAAGTGGATTTGTAAGTAATACAATAGAGGCTACATTTAATCTGAATTTTGATGCCAGTTTTAGTATTGAACAAGCACATACTGTAATAATGGCACATCTAGCTAATAATCCAGAAGATGAACGAGGTGTCTTTGATTTAAGTTGTAATAGTGCCTATTCCGTAGGAGAGTTTAATTTATATATTTTCGAAAAAGTATATGGAACAGACATTAATGGAAAACAAATAATAAATGAAAATCAAAAGTTTGCATTTGATGTACTAACCGGTGAAACATACATAGCATATCCTAACAACATAGGTGGATATGATTTAGAAGCGTTTTAAAAATAAATATTGTTAAAATAGTGGCAAAGTATTTTTTGCTCACTTATCACTCTAAAAACACTTGATTTTATTGATAAATCAAGTGTTTTTATATTCTCACTATGCTGAAAAAATTAATTAATTTTTGTTGAAATTGCTATAATTTAAATCCTTTTTGATATTTTCTTGATAATTATTTGATAATGAATTATCATATTAGAGAAATGTATTATATACAGAGTGGGAAATTCCGCGAAATAGTAGTTGAGGAGGTAAGTATACATATGTATAAAATTTTAAAAGCCGAAAAACTTGCTGAGAAAATTTTCCTTATGGAAGTTGAGGCAGCCCGCGTTGCAAAATCATGCAATCCAGGTCAATTCGTAATTGTAAAAATGGATGAAAAAGGGGAAAGAATTCCATTAACAATTTGTGACTACAACCGTGAAAAAGGTACAGTTACAATTGTTTTCCAAATTGTTGGTGCTTCAACTGAAAAAATGGCAACTCTTAAAGCGGGAGATAGCTTTAGAGACTTTACAGGTCCTTTAGGTTGTGCATCTGAATTTGTGACAGATGATTTTGAAGAAGTTAAAAACAGAAAGATTTTATTTGTAGCTGGTGGTGTTGGAACAGCTCCAGTATACCCACAGGTAAAATGGTTACATGAAAAAGGCATTGATTGTGACGTTATTATTGGTAGTAAAAGCAAAGATTTCTTAATCCTTGAAGACGAAATGCGTGCAGTAGCAGGTAATTTGTATGTAACAACAGATGACGGTTCTTATGGAAATAAAGGTCTTGTTACAGATGTAATTAAGGATTTAGTTCAGAATAAAGGAAATAAATACGATGTTGTAGTTGCTATCGGACCAATGATTATGATGAAATTCGTTTGTATGCTTACAAAAGAATTAGGATTAAAAACTATCGTAAGTTTGAATCCAATCATGGTAGATGGTACTGGTATGTGTGGTGCATGTCGTGTAACAGTCGGCTCAGAAGTTAAATTTGCTTGTGTTGATGGTCCTGAATTTGACGGACACCTTGTAGATTTTGATGAAGCTATGAAGAGACAGCAGATGTATAAGACAGAAGAAGGAAGAGCTGTATTAAAACTACGTGAAGGCGATACACATCATGGTGGATGTGGACATTGTGGAGGTGACGAATAATGGACGTATTGAAGAAAACACCTGTAAGAGAACAGGAACCAAAGGTTAGAGCAACAAATTTTGATGAAGTTTGTTTAGGATATAATAAAGAAGAAGCAATGGAAGAAGCT
>CAYOMP010000202.1:0-4475 GCA_964405075.1 uncultured Lachnospiraceae bacterium | reverse complement strand
ATTGTATATCAGGAGTTAACAAGAATTACAAAAGAAATTCAGGATGGAGATTTCTTTAAGAATGAAGCATTATTGAAAGCTGTAAATAATGCAAAAGCTAATAATTCAGCACTTCATTTATTTGGCTTATTATCTGATGGTGGCGTACATAGCCATATTACACATTTATTTGGATTGTTGGAACTTGCTAAAAAAGAAGGTCTTGAAAAAGTATATGTTCATTGTTTCTTAGATGGTAGAGATACTCCACCAGCATCTGGAAAAGATTTTGTAGAACAGCTTGAAGCAAAAATGGCTGAACTTGGAGTTGGTGAGATTGCTTCTGTGATGGGTCGTTACTATGCAATGGATAGAGATAACAGATGGGATAGAGTAGAACTTGCCTATAATGCAATGGTTAAAGGTACAGGAGTACCAGCAGAAGGTGGTTCAAAAGCTGTACAGGCTTCTTATGATGATGAAAAGAATGACGAATTCGTTGTTCCAGCTGTTGTAATGAAAGATGGAGCACCAGTTGCTACAATTAAAGACAAAGATTCAGTAATCTTCTTTAATTTCAGACCAGATAGAGCAAGAGAAATTACCAGAGCATTCTGTGATGATGCATTCGATGGATTTGCGAGAGATAAGAGATTAGATTTAACATATGTTTGCTTTACAGAATATGATGTAACTATTCCTAACAAAGATGTTGCATTCCACAAGGTAGCAATAACTAACACATTTGGTGAATTTTTAGCAGCTAATGGAAAGACACAGGCTAGAATCGCTGAAACAGAAAAGTATGCACACGTTACATTCTTCTTTAATGGTGGTGTGGAAGAACCAAATCAGGGTGAAGATAGAATTTTGGTAAAATCACCAAAGGTAGCAACATATGATTTACAGCCGGAAATGAGTGCATATGAAGTATGTGATAAGTTAACAGATGCTATCAGATCTGGAAAATATGATGTTATTATTATCAACTTTGCTAATCCAGATATGGTTGGACATACAGGCGTTGAAGATGCAGCAGTTAAGGCCGTTGAAGCAGTTGACGAATGCGTAGGAAAAGCAGTAGAGGCTATTAAAGAAGTAGATGGACAGATGTTTATTTGTGCTGACCATGGAAATGCAGAACAGTTAATCGATTATGAAAATGGTGGAAGCTTTACAGCACATACAACTAATCCGGTACCATTTATTTTAGTTAACTATGATGAAGAATATACATTAAGAGAAGGCGGATGTTTAGCAGATATCGCTCCTACTATGATTGAAATGATGGGAATGACTCAACCTGCTGAAATGACAGGAAAATCACTTCTTATTAAAAAATAATTAATATGTAATATTTATAGAAACTAACTAAAAAACTATGAGAAACTCTTATAAGGAGATTCTCATAGTTTTTTTAATGTGACCACAATTTACGATACTGTAAAGGTGTCGTGTTTTCGGATTTTTTGAAAACCTTTATGAAATAGTTGGTATCACCAATACCACAGTCTTCTGCAATTTTTTCAAGTGAATCATTGGAAAAACGCAATCGCTTTTTTGCGAAGGCAATTCGTTGGAGTAAAATGTAATTACCAATAGTTATTCCAAATAGATTTTTAAACTCCCTTGACAGATGATATTTACTTATGAAAAAATTTTCAGCCAAATCATCCAACGAAAGCTTTAGTTGAAAATTATTGTCTATATATGCTTTTATTGACTCTAGTTTTTGTGAGGTTGTATCAGTAGAAATTGTCTCTGAGGACGATGATTCAATAAAACAAAAGGTAAGCATATCAGTTATAAGTTTGTTGTCAATAAGTTCAGCCTGGTTATTAGCATATTTTGAATGACTGCCAATGAGTTGTTCTATTATATCCGTATATTTATCAACTTGTTTGGTAGTATAGATACAAGTACTTGTAATATTACTATATTCATCAAAAAAAACTTGAGCATTTTTACCATTAAAATGAACCCACATAATCTCCCAAGGATTTGTTTCACTACTTTGATGGGAATATTTCTTTTTGCAATCTATAAGAACACAGTCACCAGTATTCATTGTATATTCGGTTTTATTAAAGGTTACAACTCCAGAACCATTTAGAACTATTATAAAGAGGAAAGAATCAAGATTCTCACGTTGACAAATATGGGTTTTTAGAGATTGTAATCGTCCGGCTTCCTGGACGAAAAATAGACATTTTTTTGCAAATTTACCAGGAGTGTGTAAAACTCTATTAGATTTTGTAACTTCATTAGCTGTTGTTGATTCGAAAAAAGAGTGCATAATTTTCTTTCCTTTTTGGGCAAAATTGAAGACACTATTGGGAGTCTTGCATGCCAAGCTTATGTAGAATGAGCTTACATATTTAAATATAATAACAAACGTAATTTAAAAGAATACTAGAATTATAATACAAAGATTAGGTATAACTCAAGCAAAAATATTTATAACTTAGGAAATAACTCAATTCAAGACTAGCAAATTATTCTTTTATTCATCTAATATTCAAAGTCGAGAGGGGGCTGGGACAAATTGTAAAAAATTATTGAAAAACTATATTATATGTGTTAAACTTAACACATTGGCTATAGGAGGTGTAACTATGGAAATTTTGAGAACTGTACTTACAGTAATATTTGTTTTAGATTGTATCGCATTATCTGCGGTTGTATTAATGCAAGAAGGTAAATCAGCTGGGCTTGGAGCAGTTACAGGCAGTAGCGATTCATTTTGGAGTAAGAATAAAGGTCGTTCTATGGAAGGTGCTTTAGCAAAAGGTACTAAGATATTAGCAGTATTATTTATTGTTTTAGCAGCAGTATTGAATATTAATTTCTAATAGAATTATTAAGAACATAACTTTATATTAAAAAGCTAAAAACACTCTTGTATAAGGGTGTTTTTTTAGGTTATTATAAAGTTAGGATGAATGTTATGGCAGAAAGGAGAGAATGGTATGAGAGATGAATTATTTGAGAATAGAAAGAAAACTATATATGAACTTATTTGTGATGATTTATATGTTCCAATGAAGATAAAAGAAATTGCGATTTTGCTTCAAATACCAAAAGAAGAAAGAGATTCTTTAAAAGAAGTATTAGATAGTCTTATTGCAGATGGTAAAATTGAAGTTTCTAAAAAAGGTAAGTATTCAAAATCAGAAGGTGAATTTCTAGTAGGAGTTTATACTGCCCATCAAAGAGGTTTTGGCTTTGTAACTGTTGAAGGTATGGAAGAAGATATTTTTATCCCTGAAAGTGCTACTAATGGAGCATTACATCAGGATACAGTTCAATTAGTTATTACACCGGATAAGGGTGGCAAAAGAAAAGAAGGTGCAATAACTAAGATTTTAGTACGTGGTACTAACGAAGTTATAGGAACATTCCAAAAGAGTAAAAATTTTGGATTTGTAGTTACTGATAATCAACGGTTTACAAAGGATATTTTCATTCCAATTGAACGTTCAAAAGGCGCTGTTACCGGACATAAAGTAGTTGTTGAAATCACAGATTACGGCAGCAAAACACGTAAACCTGAAGGTAAGGTTAAAGAGATTATTGGCCATATTAATGATCCTGGAACAGATATTATGTCTATTGTAAAGGGCTACCAATTACCTGTAGAGTTTTCAGATAAAGTTATGAAGCAGGTTGAAAATGTATCTAATGATGTTAGTACTGCTGATATGGCTGGTAGAATGGATATTAGAGATTGGCAGACAGTTACAATTGATGGGGAAGATGCCAAAGATTTGGATGATGCTATAACGTTGACGCAAGATGGCGATAAATACAAATTAGGTGTTCATATTGCTGACGTAACTAATTATGTTCAGGAGGGGAGTGCGTTAGATGTAGAGGCATTAAAAAGAGGAACCAGCGTGTATCTTGTTGACAGGGTTATTCCAATGCTTCCACATAAACTTTCTAATGGGATTTGTTCGTTGAATCAAGGCTGTGACAGACTGGCACTTAGTTGTATTATGACAATTGATAAGAAAGGAAATATCGTTGATCATAAAATAGCAGAGACAGTAATTAACGTAGATAGAAGAATGAGCTACACCAGTGTTAAGAAAATTATTGAAGATAGAGATGAAAAAGAAATAGAAGAATACAAAGATTTTGTAGCTATGTTTGAATTAATGGCGGAGGTTGCTGCTATTTTAAGACAAAAGCGTAGAAAAAGAGGTTCTATAGACTTTGATTTTCCAGAGACAAAAATTATTCTTGATGATAAAGGTCATCCAATCGAGATTAAGCCTTATGAAAGAAATACGGCAACGAAAATCATTGAAGATTTTATGTTAGCGGCTAATGAGACTGTTGCTCAGGATTATTTCTGGCAGGAATTACCGTTTGTGTATCGTATTCACGAAAATCCTGATTCTGAAAAAATTGAAAAATTAGGAACATTTATTAATAATTTCGGATATGCCATAAAAATTTCACAGGATGAAATTCATCCAAAAGAATTGCAG
>CAYOMP010000201.1:0-4507 GCA_964405075.1 uncultured Lachnospiraceae bacterium | reverse complement strand
ATGTACGGATACGACAACCTTTATAAGCAGGTAGGGGAAATGCTAAAGCAGGTGCGCCAGATTATTGCGGACTACATAGGCGGGAAATAAACAAAAGAGACGTACCAAAGAGAGGAAATTTAAGAAACGAGGTACGAAAGTATGAGTAATGCTAAGAAAATCTGGGACAGCCTAAAAAGCAGAGGGCTTAACGACTTTGCGGTAGCGGGAATTATGGGCAATCTGTACGCAGAGAGCGGGCTACAGCCTAACAACCTGCAAAACAGTTACCAGAAGTCGCTAGGCTTTACGGACGAGAGCTACACGGAAGAGGTAGATAACGGCAACTATGACAATTTTGTAAAGGATTGTGCGGGCTACGGCTTAGCGCAGTGGACTTTCTGGACAAGAAAACAGGCGCTGCTTAATTACGCGAGAGAGTACGGCAGCTCTATAGGAGACCTTACTATGCAGTTGGGCTTTTTTTGGCAGGAGCTGCAAGGTTACAAAGGTATTATGCAGGAACTAAAAACAGCAACTAGCGTACGTGCTGCGTCAGATGTGATTTTATTACAGTATGAAAGACCGAGAGACCAGAGCGAGACTGTAAGAAAGAAAAGGGCTAGCTACGGACAGAAGTTTTACGACGAGTATGCAGCTACGGCAGAACAGCCAGCAGTACAGGACGAATATAAAGTGGGCGACGTTGTAGAGTTTACAGGCACAAAGCACTACGTAAGCACAAATGCTGTTAGCGGCAAGAGTTGCAAATCAGGCAGGGCAGAAGTTACACAGGTGTACCAGCTGGGCAAGAACAAGCACCCTTACCACTTAAAGGCGGTATCTGGCAGCACAAGTAACGTGCACGGCTGGGTAGATGCGGCAGACATTGACGGCAAAGTGAATGTTAAGCCAGATGCACCTACGCAAAGAGTACATACCGTAAAGAAAGGCGATACACTTAGCACGCTTGCAAAAAAATACGATACAACCGTTGCGGCTATTCTGGCAGCCAATAAGGTGAAGTATCCAAAGATTTCAGCTAGCTATATTATGGTAGGCTGGAAACTTACGGTATAATGAGGGAAAAAGAGGCACAGGACATTATAGAGGCGCACGCTGCCTGCACTATCGTAGGCGGCTGCAACCTTTGCCCACTGTACGCGCAGGAGAGAGGCAGGAGAGAGAAAAGCCAGAGCAGCGCGGACTATGCCAAGAGAAAACAGCACCAGATAAGCTGCGCGAGGCGCTTACACTGCTTAAAGGTAGAAAAGAGCAATGAAGTGTGCTATACTGAAAGAAAACAGACAGTCAAAAAAAACATTGGACACGACGGGTAACAGTCGTGTAACTAACAAAAGAGCCTTACAGCCTAGTAAATACTGGCGGCGCTGTTTCTATCGAAGAAGCAGCAAAAGAGGGTAAATTCTAAGAAAATCGCATATATGTGCATTTTAAGAGGGTTTGTGATATCTTAACAAGCCCTCTTTTTGTTGTATTTTGAAGAAAATGAATGAATATATCTATTGTTTAGAGTTAATAAAAACATAAGTAGTATAAAAAATGTAATCTAAAAATTCACTTTACGAATTTACTTTGCAATATAATATTATAAAAAACAACAAATAGTAATGAAAATTTATTAGTATATTATCTTGCTAAAATGTTGATTTTTTGATGATTTCTGCATATAATAAGAGTAGAAAAAGCAATGGAGGTGTTTATTATGGCAATTGCAGCAAATCTTTTACAGAGCTTGGTTCCTATATCACAGTTTAATAAAGGTCAAGCAGCGAAGATATTTGATAGACTTCATTCTGAAAAAGAATTAATTGTTTTAAAGAACAATCAGCCTTCTGCAGTTATCTTGTCACCAGAAGAATATACAAGACTAACAGAAATCGAGGAAGATTATTATCTTTTGTTGGAAGCAACTAAACGTATGGAAGATAATGGAAATAATAATACAATTTCATTTGATTCTGTAATGAGTAATTTGGGAATCAGTGAAGATGAAATTTTGAATACAGAGGATGTAGATATTGAATGACATGGAGTATTGAGTTTTTAGAAGAAGCGGAAAGAGATATGAAGAAACTTGACCATTCAGCTCAAATACAAGTGTTAAAGGGGATTCGAAAAGTTAGTCAAAATCCATTGCCTACAGAAGAAGGTGGATATGGAAAAACTTTAGGGAATAAAAGTGGGACAAATCTAACGAATCTTATGAAAATAAAGTTCAGAGATTTAGGAATACGAGTTGTTTATAAGGTTGAGCGTGTGAATGGAGTTATGAAAATTATTGTTGTTTCTGCTAGAACTGATGAACAAGTTTATAAAGAAGCAGCAAAAAGACGAGAAAAACATGATTTATAACATACTATAAAATGAAACCGTTATTAAAAATTTTTAGTAGCGGTTTCTATTTACATTTGTGTATTCCCCAATTTTAATGACATTTATTATGAAAGATGATATATTAAATTTTAAGACTAGCTTGTGAGGTTAACAAGTCATTTCCACATTCGTCTTATGATTTAAGTCACGAGTGTTTTGTGTCAAATTATTAATTAATAAATAAGAATAACTTAGAGAAGGAGATTTTTTATGAAGAAATTTTCAATAAAAGCATTAGTGTGTTTAATAATATTGATATTTGCATCAGTTTATTATTATATTACAATACCAGCAATAAATATTCATTCATCAGGTTTCTGGGCATTTTTGATAAGTGGTCTTATTATAATAAATGTCATTATCGGAGCAGTTAAGTTAAAAAATGGCAAAGATTTAAAAACATCAAAGCTACTGAAATTTGGAGTTATCGTAGTGGGCGTGGCAGTAGTTGCCTTTATAATTGGAAGTATATTGTCATCACCTATTATAAATGCTTCAAAATATCAGAAATTAATGGCTGTTGAAGAAAGAGATTTTGCAACAGATATAAAAGAATTGTCTTACAGTTCAATTCCAATTCTTGATAAGGATTCAGCAATTCTTCTTGGAAATAGAAAAATGGGAAGCATGGTTGATATGGTATCTCAGTTTGAAGTAAGTAATTTGTACACACAGATTAACTATAATGAGGTACCCGTTAGAGTATCACCTCTAGTGTATGCCAGTCCGATTAAATGGTTTACAAATCAAAGTGATGGAATACCTGCATATATAAAAATCGATATGGCAACACAGAATGTTGAATGTGTAAAGCTTGAAGAGGGTATAAAATATTCGGAAAGTGAATATTTCAATAGAAATATCTACAGACATCTTCGTTTTAATTATCCGACATATATATTTGATTCTATTAATTTTGAGATAGATGACAATGGAGTTCCTTACTGGGTATGTCCTGTAAAAACATATAGAATAGGACTTTTTGGAGGAGAGGATATAGGAAAGGCAGTACTTTGTAACGCAATTACGGGAGAATGTACTGTTTATGATATAGATGAAGTACCATCATGGATAGACAGAGTATTTTCGGCAGAACTTTTAATAAAGCAATATGATTATTATGGAACTTTAAAGCATGGATATTTTAATACCCTTTTAAGTCAAAAAGACTGTTTGGAAACAACAGATGGGTATAATTATCTTGCAATTGATGATGATGTATGGGTTTATACAGGTATTACATCAGTAAGCGGTGATGAATCCAATGTCGGATTTGTCTTAATGAACCAAAGAACAAAGGAAACAAGATATTACAGTATTGAGGGAGCAGAGGAATATTCAGCAATGTCTTCGGCACAAGGACAGGTTCAGAACTTGGGTTATAAGGCAACATTCCCATTGCTTCTTAATGTGGCAGGAGAGCCAACGTATTTTATATGCTTAAAGGACGATGCTGGATTAGTTAAAAAATATGCATTTGTAAATGTTCAGCGTTATCAGATAGTAGCAATTGGTGATAGTGTAGCCGACTGTGAAAAAGAATACATTTCATTAATGTCGTCAAATGGAATAACAACCATAGATAGCGAAAACATAAAAACCACAACGGGAATTATTGAAAAAATCGCACAGGGAGTTATTGAAGGAAATTCACATTACTATATAATGCTGAAAGGAAAAGATGAAATATTTGATATATCAGTAACTGATGATATAAATATAATAAGATATAATGAAGGTGACAGAATTACAATGGAATACTCACAGGGAGTTGACAAAAACACAGTTTTGGAAATTAAGTAAGTGAGTCTTGAAGTATACACAGCGTCAAAACCAAAACAACCTACTTTAGTTTAGAAGCTAGAGTAGGTTGTTTTGGTTTATGTTTTACAAATACTAATAGGAAATGAAAAAATGATAGCAGCTTAATGAAGTCTGCTAATGACACAGAAAAGTCGTTGTTCGATAATCTTATCTTACAATAATAGCATTAAATGTTAGAAAAATATTTTTTATGAAAAAAAGTTGCATAAAAAATATTTAATGATATAATAATGATAAGGAAAGACGAAAAGTGACTTGGAGGAATGTGCCATGATTATAGAAGTAAGAGCAAAGAATTGTTATGCAT
>CAYOMP010000200.1:0-4523 GCA_964405075.1 uncultured Lachnospiraceae bacterium | reverse complement strand
GTTGCACCAAAAAAAGTAGCAATCTCCAATATATGAAGTTTGTTTCGACAAGTGTAGTCTTCGATTAGGTCTATTGGAGACATATCAACAGGTCGCATAAGAGCTTCATGAGCAATCAATTCTTCGTTATCTAATCTATAAATAGGTTGAAAAACAAAATCAATATTTAATTTTGATAGAAGTAATTGTGTACCGGAATCTAGCGGTAAATCATCGAATCGTATCATATTAACTCCTTTTTGTGTGTGGTAAAAAACTTATAAATTTCATATATTTATATTGTAGAATGAAATTATGTAAAAAGCAAATAAAGAAATTAGTTAAAATTAAAAAAAAGAAAAAATTTACTTACAATTTTGTAAAAATAGAGACCTAAAAAGATTTTTTTGATAAACTAAACTTAGTAGAGAAGAGTAGTTTTGGGAAAATCTTTAAATTAATGTTTAATGATTAATTGTATAAAATGTATAGATTATTTATTTCTTTAATAGAGTAAGAACTTGAAAAATGGATAAAGTTAATAATAAAAGAAATGGGGGATGAAGAATGAAGGTTTATAGAAAAGTTATTAAGCCAATGGTAAAAAAGCACAATGTAAGAAAGCAGGTTAGGGAATTTATTCAGATGATTAAACGAGTAGTAGATGATTTGAGAGATGTTTTAAAAAGAAAACAGAGAGTCAAAAGTAAGTAGAGAGGGTCAATGGTAAAATCCCAGAAACAGCCTACAGGCGGTGCGTTTCTGGGATTTTTATTGTTTGATATTAGTATAATTACGTGTCAAAATGTAAATGCTCTAAGAATTTTATTAGTGCTTGAAATGGGAAAAATAAAAATTTATAATGGTAATGTTTATAAGATAATGTGAATTAGAAATAATTTTGAATTGAGAATATAAGAAAAACTAGATTGAAACGTTACAATAGGAGAAGAAAATGAGTAGGATAACAATAGGTATATTGGCTCATGTTGATGCGGGAAAAACAACCCTGTCAGAGGCAATGTTATATACTAGTGGGAAGATTAGAAAACTTGGGCGTGTTGATAATAAGAATGCATATTTAGATACAAATGCTTTGGAAAAACAACGTGGAATAACAATATTTTCTAAACAGGCAGAATTTAGTATAGGAGATTTGGATATTACGTTATTGGATTCTCCTGGACATATGGATTTTTCGGCTGAAATGGAAAGAATTCTACATGTATTGGATTATGCTATATTGGTAATTAATGGGGCTAGTGGAGTGCAAAGTCATACTCAGACCTTGTGGAAATTACTTAAGAGATATAATATTCCAACTTTTATTTTTGTTAATAAAATGGATCAAAATGTACCAGAAAAGCGTGGAATTTTAAAGGATTTGTGTGAGGAATTTAATGCTGTATGTGTGGATTTTTCAGATGATACTTCACAAGAATTTTTTGAAAGTATTGCTATGACTGATGAGCGTATATTGGAATACTATTTAGAAAATGGTGAACTTAGTCAGGATTTAATCAGAGCTCTTATCAGGCAAAGAAAGATTTTTCCATGTTGTTTTGGTTCAGCGTTAAAATTAGACGGCGTGGAAGAATTTATGACAATTTTTAAGGAATATGTATCAATTCCTGAATATGGTGATGAATTTGGAGCTAAGATTTTTAAAATTGCCAGAGACGATGCAGGAAACAGACTTACTTATATGAAGATAGTGGGTGGTTCCTTAAAAGCAAAGGATATTTTTAAAGGCAGTGATAATGGTGAAATATGGGAGGAGAAGGTTAATCAGCTTAGAATATACTCCGGAACTAAGTTTGAGGTAGTAGGAGAGGTAAAAGCTGGAGAAGTCTGTGCTGTTACCGGATTAAACAGAACTAAGGCACTAGATTGTGTTGGTGTATGTGAGGACACTATTGCACCTGTCTTAGAGCCTGTACTTACATATAGAATGATACTTCCAAAAGAAATTGATGCAAAACAGATGTTACCTAAGGTTAGAATACTAGAGGAAGAGTTACCTGAATTACATGTGCTATGGAATGAAGAGTTAAAAGAAATTCAGGTGCAGATAATGGGTGAGGTGCAGATTGAGATTTTGCAAAGCCTTATTCAGGAACGTTTTGGTGTTTATGTGGAGTTTGGCGAAGGAAATATTGTATACAAAGAGACTATAGCTAATGTGGTTGAAGGGGTAGGTCACTTTGAACCCTTAAGACATTATGCAGAGGTTCATTTAAAAATGGAGCCGGGGCCTAGAGGCAGTGGTATAACTGTAGCCAGTGAATGTAGCGAAGATATATTAAGTAAAAACTGGCAGAGATTAATTATCACTCATATACTAGAGAGAGAGCATGTGGGAGTATTAACCGGAAGTACCATAACGGATGTGAAATTTACAATAGTGGCAGGTCGAGCACACCAGAAACATACAGAAGGTGGAGATTTTCGTCAGGCTACTTATAGAGCTATCAGACAGGGATTGATGATGGCGGACAGTGTTTTGTTAGAGCCATATTATGAGTTTACATTGGAGATTCCATCGACAATGATAGGAAGGGCTATGAATGATATTGACAGAATGCAGGGAAAACTCAATCCTCCAGAGACAGTTGGAAACTTCTCAATATTAACTGGAACAGCACCAGTTGCTACTATGCGTAGTTATCATAGAGATGTTGTGAATTATACTAAGGGAGAAGGTAGGCTTAACCTTAATTTTTCGGGGTATGAAAAATGTCATAACTCTCAAGAGGTAGTGGAAAGCATTGGGTACGATCCGTTAAATGACTTGGCTAATCCTACAGGTTCTGTATTTTGCGCACATGGAGCAGGTTTTCTCGTACCTTACAATGAAGTATATAACTATATGCATGTTGAGAGTGGATTAGGTGAAAAAAGTATAGTAGAGGAATATGTTCCAGTTAACAGACATAGCATATATGAGGAAAAATGGATAGATATTGATGAGATAGATGCAATATTAGAGAGAGCTACGAATGCTAATTCTGCACCAAAGAAGAAACCGGGATATGCAAAAACAAAGGTTAAAAGAGTTGCTGAAAGTATGGGAAAGGTTAGTCATAAGCCACAGCAGCAGCTTGAAAAATATGTGTTAGTAGATGGTTACAATGTGGTGTTTGCCTGGGATGAACTTAAAGAATTGTCAAAGGCAAATATTGATTCTGCCAGAGAAAAACTTATGGATATATTGTGCAATTATCAAGGTGCAAAGAAGTGTAATCTGATAGTTGTGTTTGATGCCTACAAAACATCAGCACCGGAGCGTATATATAATTATCATAATATTCATGTTGTGTTTACTAAGGAGGCAGAGACAGCAGATGCATATATCGAGAAGTTTGCCCATGAAAATGCTAAGAAATATGATATTACTGTAGTTACATCCGATGGATTAGAACAGATTATTATTAGGGGAGAAGGATGTAAATTGATATCTGCCAGAGAATTTGAAATAGAAGTTAAGAATATTAATAAAGAATTAAAAGAAAATTATGTTAATAGCATGGAAGATAAGACAAAAACATATTTATTAGATGGGATTGACATATCAGTGAATTAGGGGGTGTCAAATGTTTTAGTTATTGCACAATTATTATATGGAAAAATATGTTGCTAATAGTTGGTACTTATTTCTCATTTTTTGAAAAAACGACGAAAAAAGTAGATATTTTTGCAAATATCTGCAATAATAAAGAAGTGTTTTGATAATTTATCGCACACAAGGAAAGACAAATAGAAACTTAAAAATCAGGAGGGAAAATATGGAATATAGAGTTAATGGTTCAACAGTTCCAGTTGTAGAAGTTAAGTTACAGGCAGGAGAATCAATGTATACACAGTCAGGCGGAATGGCATGGCAGACAGAAGGTATAGAAATGGCAACTAATGCCAGAGGTGGAGTGTTAAAGGGTATTGGAAGAATGTTCTCTGGTGAGTCATTTTTTATGGCTACATATAGAGCTACTAAGGATGCAATGATTGCTTTTGCTTCAACAATGCCTGGAAATATTGTTCCAGTAAATGTAGATGAGAATCCTGGAATGGTCATTCAAAAAGGAGCATTCCTTTGTGCGTCTGAAACAGTTAACTTAAATGTTGAATTTACTAAGAAAATGTCAGCAGGTTTCTTCGGTGGAGAAGGTTTTATTCTTCAAAAGGTTAGTGGAAATGGTATGCTGTTCTTAGAGGTAGCAGGAGATGTATTTGAAAAAGAATTAGCTCCAGGTGAAGTATTAAAGGTTGATACTGGTAATGTGGTTGCATTTGCACCAACAGTTTCTTACGAAGTAGAAATGGTAAAAGGACTTGGAAATATTGTATTTGGCGGTGAAGGATTATTCTTAACTAAACTTACAGGTCCAGGTAAAGTATATCTTCAGTCACTTAACTTTGGTGAATTTGCAGGAAGAATTAATGCGTTGGCTCCTACTAAATAAGAACCATAATTTGTATTGTGTGAATTATGTAAAATGTATGTAATATTATGATAGTTGCTTGATATTATCAAGGAAAAATGATAC
>CAYOMP010000199.1:0-4528 GCA_964405075.1 uncultured Lachnospiraceae bacterium | reverse complement strand
TTAGGGATGCCATTTCTAATATCCCTACGGGGGATTATTTAGCGCTTACTTTATATCATAGGAAACCTTGACAAATTAATAAGGTATTGTGTTATCCTATGATATAAAAAGAACTCCGTGTAATATGCACAGCTCGTGGAAGAGAAGTTTGACATAAGAACACCGCTCGCGCGCGAGAGTGTGCGGAGCACACTTTATTTTAGTTTTTTCACAGATTGGAAACAATTATAATATATATTAATAAAGAGAATTAAGAAAATAGGTTAGAAAGTTATTTGTGGTATCGGTCAAGGTTGAAATATATTTTTAAACGGATATTATAATTTTTGTTTTTTTATTTCATAATCTAATTATTGATTTATAAGGATTCTATCTTTATAATGAAGGTTAATAAGAGAATACGAGGAGGATTTATGGAGAATAACAATCAGAATAAAAAGAATGAAAATGATCAAAAAAATAAACAGACCATATTTATATTTCTAATAGTAGCATTAGTAACATTAATGGCTATGAGCTTCTTTAGCAGTATGTTGGGCGAGAGTACAATGAAGAAGATTTCATATGATGAGTTTATGGAAATGCTTGATGAGGATAACGTTAAGAGCGTATATGTAGATAGTGATAAAATCGTTATCACACCAAAGGAACAGGTATCTTCATTAGTGAATATAACTTACTACACAGGTATTTTTGCGGATCCATACTTGGAACAGAAATTGGCAGCAGCAGGGGTTGAATATGAAGCCAGGATTCCAGATTCTAAATCTACAATAATAGATTTTATATTAGTATATATTTTACCACTCCTTTTGGTTTGGATGGTATTAGGATTTATGCTACGAAAAATGTCAAAAGGCGGCGGTGGAATGATGGGCGTTGGCAAGTCTAATGCTAAAGTATATGTTGAAAAATCCACTGGTGTAACTTTTAAAGATGTAGCAGGACAGGATGAAGCTAAGGAATCATTACAGGAAGTTGTTGATTTCCTCCATAATCCAGGTAAATATACAAAGATTGGTGCTAAGTTACCTAAGGGGGCATTATTAGTTGGACCTCCAGGAACAGGTAAAACATTATTGGCTAAGGCCGTTGCAGGTGAGGCAAAGGTTCCATTCTTCTCACTTTCAGGTTCAGATTTCGTAGAGATGTTTTTTGGTTTTGGTGAATCAAGAGATATATACTTGTTTAAACAGGCACAGCAGAACGCACCTTGTATTATTTTCATTGATGAAATTGATGCTATTGGTAAAAGTCGTGACAGTAGATATGGTGGCGGTAATGATGAAAGAGAACAGACGTTGAATCAGTTACTTGCAGAAATGGATGGTTTTGATACATCAAAAGGTCTTTTGATTCTGGCTGCTACTAACAGACCGGAAGTTCTTGATAAGGCTCTTTTAAGACCGGGTCGATTTGATAGAAGAATTATTGTAGATAAACCTGATTTAAAGGGAAGAAAAGATGTATTAAAGGTACACTCAAAGAATGTAAAACTTGACGAAACAGTTGATTTGGATGCAATTGCATTGGCTACATCAGGAGCAGTAGGTTCTGATTTGGCTAATATGATAAATGAAGCAGCTATTAACGCAGTTAAATGTGGTAGAAGTGCAGTTTCCCAGGCTGATTTATTTGAAGCTGTTGAAGTGGTTATTGCAGGAAAAGAAAAGAAAGACAGGATTCTTGGAGCAGAAGAAAAGAAGACAGTTGCATATCATGAAGTAGGACATGCGTTGGTTACAGCACTTCAAAAGGATGCAGAACCGGTTCAAAAGATTACTATTGTTCCAAGAACAATGGGTTCTTTGGGATATGTAATGCAGGTGCCTGAAGAAGAAAAATTCTTAATGACAGAAGACGAATTAAAAGCCAGACTTGTTACATTATTAGCAGGTAGAGCTGCTGAGGAAATTGTATTTGACACAGTAACAACAGGAGCTTCTAATGATATAGAAAAAGCTACAAAGGTAGCCAGAGCAATGATTACACAGTATGGTATGTCTAAGAAGTTTGGATTGATGAGTTTAGAGTCTGTCGAAGACAGATATTTAGATGGAAGAGCTGTGATGAATTGTGGTGATGCCACAGCAGCTGAGATTGACACAGAAGTTATGATGCTTCTAAAAGAAAGCTATGAAAAGGCAAAACAGTTACTTAGCGATAATAGAGAAGTTCTTGACAAAATTGCTGATTACCTATTTGAAAAAGAAACTATTACAGGCAAACAGTTTATGGAAATATACAGAGAGGTATTAGGTATTGAACCTCCTGAAGAAACTGGAGAAGAAGCCGAAAAACAAGCTGAAAATCGTAATGAGCGTAGTGAGAATGAGATAAATAGCATAGAATCAGAAAATAAAGAAGTTGATAGTACGATTGATGTTTTGATTGATGATAGTATTGAGGCTAAGAATAACGAATCAGAAATGTAGAATGTACAAGAATTAATGAATACTATATGACATTTATTGTATGAATAATGCCATAAGTGTTCTGGATAAAATTGAAAAATGATGGATTTAAGAAAATGTATTTCTAAGTTATTCCCTAAAAGAGTGAAAATATAGTAGTATATATGTGAACCCTTTAGGGATATGGCTAGAAATACATTTTTGTTTACGCGAGCAACGAGGAGAAAATTATGTTTACATAGGTTTTCGACGAGCACCGCGAAACTCGCAAAGTGTGTTTCTTATAATTTACACAAGTAGAGAAAAGAATTTCATTTCTATTTTAGTATTAGGGAATAAACGTTATACTAGAATGTGTATGGATTTCCATATGTAGAATATAAGTTAAGTTGAATTCAAGACTCGAAAAGTAGTCTTGAATAAGTAAAAGAGGTGCATAGATGTTTGATTTTGATGAAGAATTGAAAAAACTGCCATCCAAACCAGGCGTGTATATAATGCATGGAGCTAAGGATGAAATAATATATGTGGGAAAAGCTATTAGCTTGAAAAATCGTGTACGACAATATTTTCAGTCCAGTCGAAATAAAGGACCGAAGATTGAAAAAATGGTAACTCATATAACCCGCTTTGAATATATAATTACAGATTCTGAATTAGAAGCATTGGTATTAGAATGCAATTTAATTAAGGAACATAATCCGAAATACAATACAATGTTAAAGGATGATAAAACATATCCATATATTAAGGTAACAGTGGATGAGGCTTACCCAAGGGTTATGATTTCCAGAACAATGAAAAAAGACAAATCCAGATATTTTGGACCATATACCAGTGGAGGTGCTGTTAAGGATACTATAGAATTAGTAAGAAAATTATATAAAATTAGAAGCTGTAACCGTACATTGCCACGAGATATTGGAGTTGACAGACCTTGTCTTAATTATCATATAAAACAATGTGATGCACCTTGCCAGGAATATATAAGTCAGGAAGAGTACAAACTTAAAATTGACAAAGTAATTGACTTTTTAAATGGAAACTATTCTGATGTGACTAAAATGTTAGAAGCTAAAATGTTAGAAGCATCAGAAAACTTGGAATTTGAAAATGCAGCAGAATATCGTGATTTGTTAAATAGTGTTAAACAGGTAACTCAAAAGCAAAAGATAACAAATACAGATGGTGAAGATAAAGACGTTATTGCTGTGTCAACAGATCTTTATGATGCAGTTGTTCAGGTTTTCTTTGTTAGAGGAGGCAGACTAATCGGCAGGGAACATTTCTTTATGAATATTCCTGTTAATGAGGAAAAGAGCGTGATTATTTCAAGCTTTATTAAGCAATACTATGGAGGAACTCCTTTTGTTCCAAAGGAATTAATGTTACAAACGGAAATAGAAGATGCCCAGTTAATTGAACAATGGTTAACAAAGAAGCGAGGACAAAGGGTTTATATTAGAGTTCCTAAAAAAGGTGAAAAGGAAAAGTTAGTAGAATTAGCGGAAAAAAACGCTGCATTGGTTTTGACACAGGATAAGGAAAAAATCAAACGAGAAGAAGGCAGAACTATTGGAGCAGTGAAAGAAATTGAAAAATTATTAGGAATGGAAAATCTTAATAGGATGGAAGCATTTGATATTTCTAATATAAGTGGTTACCAGGCTGTTGGTTCTATGATAGTTTATGAAAAGGGAAAACCAAAGAGAAGTGATTATCGTAAATTTAAGATAAAAACAGTTGTGGGACCGGATGATTATTCTAGTATGCATGAGGTGCTGACCCGAAGATTCTTACATGGAATGGATGAAATAAAGGAAATGAAAGAGAAGGATTTGGATGAAGAGTTTGGCAGTTTTACTAAGTTTCCTGATATTATCATGATGGATGGTGGAAAAGGTCAGGTAAATATTGCATTACAGGTATTAGATGAACTTCATTTGGATATACCGGTATGCGGTATGGTTAAAGACGACAATCATAGAACACGAGGATTGTTTTTTAACAATGAAGAAATTCCAATAGACAGAAATTCCGAAGGGTTTAAGTTGATTACCAGAATTCAGGATGAAGCTCATAGATTTGCTATAGAATATCATCGCTCATTAAGG